>JANLQI010000401.1:0-18726 GCA_031367705.1 Saprospiraceae bacterium
AGTTGATAATGGATAGTTGATAATGGATAGTTGATAATGGATAGTTGATAATGGATAGTTGATAATGGATAGTTGATAATGGATAGTTGATAATGGATAGTTGATAATGGATAATAATTATCAACTATCCATTATCAACTATCAACTATTTTAAAATTTGTTCTTCCACATCATACTTTCCACTGGGCGGTCTGAACGTTGATTGTATTTGGCGTTCGGTTTTCTATTGTAAAAAGTTTGAATGTCGCCGTCAACGACGAAATAAATCAATTGTCCAATCGGCATACCTGCATAAATGCGGACAGGCATGGCAACTGAAATTTCCAAAGTCCAATGGTTACAAAAACCGACATCGCCTTTGCCTGCAGTGGCGTGAATGTCAATCCCTAAGCGTCCTGTGCTTGATTTTCCTTCTAAAAACGGCACTGAATTGTGCGTTTCCGTATATTCTTCCGTCACACCGAGATACAAACGCCCTGGCTGCAAGACGTAACCCTCTTCTGGAATCTCAAAATGTTCAATGGTATTGTGCTTTTTAGCGTCCAATTCAGCGTCTTTGTAAGTCGCCAAATACTTGCCGAGATGCACGTCGTAGCTGTTTGTACCAAGGCAATCGGGGCGATAAGGTTCAATAACGATGTTGCCGTTTTCGATACTTTCTAAAATTCGTTTATCTGTAAAAATCATTTTTTAATGGATAATGGATAATGGATAATGGATAATGGATAATCATTATCAACTATCCATTATCATTTAATGATAAAAATCTTTTCCATACTGAGGGGGTCGCCTGTGGCGGAAAAAAGTTTGCAAAAGTAAAAACCAGCGGAGGGAAAGACGGTGCTTTCAAGAGAAATCTGCGTTTCGCCAGTGGTTATTTTTTTCTGTTTTATTTCAGAACCGTTGGCATTGTAAACTTTTAAGACACCTTGTTCAAAAACATCGCCAACAATAGCCACATTTATGTCCGATACTGAGGGGGTCGGTGAAATGCGCATAGAAGTTTTAGAAGGCTTCACTTCCTTCGTTTTTGACAAAATATTACACACATTGAAGGTAGAAAGGTTGCCGCCGCCAATACTTGCATTCAGTTCAGACGTAATATAAACCGTGCAATTGTCCCACGGTGCAATGGCAATACCTTCGCGTTGAGCAAATTGAGCCAATCCAAAAGTGAGTTCTTTTTTGTTACCAAGCCAAAATTGACGGTTTGGATAATTCGTAAAAATCCATAGTTTTTGGTAAGACATGAGCAACATTTTGCCATCTAAACCCAAAGCCGCGCTTGTAATCGCACCATTATACTTCCAAGAGCCGTCTGTATCCCAAACATGAACGAGCTTTGCGGTATAAGTCCCTGCTTGTTTTGGCACACGATATATACGTGTTTTGCCCTTGTAAGGCACAACATCAAAGTCTTTTGTATAAATGTAAATGGAATCCGTTGTGGCAATCATAGCCTCCGCATCAAAGTATTTCGAGGAGTCCACAGGTGGAAAAGCGGGTTGGTCTTCATACGTAAAAGCAATTTTTTCAGCCGTTACAGTATCTGTTGGAAATAAAGACGTGGCGGGTTGTGGAATGGCTATTTTATAAATCGCTAAATCTCGACGATTTTGGCTGTTGTTACCGAAATCTCCAACATAGAAATTGCGTTTTGCCGCATCTAAAGAAATGTCTTCCCAATCCACATTGTCCGCATTTTTAACAACAATGGTTCGTCGCAAAACACCTGTGGAATCGAATTGATAAAGCCGTGCTTTGTCGCCCGAATCATTGTGCGTCCAAAAGACATTGGGCGACTCAACGACCAAACCTGAACTTTCTTTTACCTCTGTAGGTAATGAACAAACAACCCGCAAGCTAACTGTTTGGCAAGCTGCAAAAAATGGTAAAACAACCAATATTTTAAAAATCGAAATTTTCATTACTTTGGTTTTTAAAAATTTACACATTCGTCAAAACATCAATGACTGATTTCAATGCCACAAACATCGGTTCACGTCCTTCCTTTGTCACGACACTGTCTTCGTCCTCAACGAGGTTATCTTCAACAAAAGCCAACAAATCTTCTTGCGGATATTTATCAAAAAAAACATCCATCCGGTCACGGAAATGCTTTGAAGTAACCGTTTCGAGTCGTTCCCAATTACGTTCTTCCGCATTTTCAAGGGCTTCATCACTGATGTCGGGCAATGTGCCTTTGGCTTTCTCAACCGATTTTGTCAAGACCAATAATAGATAAAGCATGAGTTCGCGCTCATCTTGCGTCAGCAGAGAGAAATCTTCTGCGCCCCAATATTCAATTAAAACAGGATAATCGTCTGTAAAATCCGTGATTTCTTGTTCAAAATCGGCTTCTTCGAGAGCCACGACGACGTTATCAATGATGGTTTCTGATATAAACATATTGCAATGAATTGTTTTATAAATGTCAAGATGACTAATAATTTGCAAAAATGCGTTGTTCTGATGACAATACGACACGGATTGGCTAAAAATAAGCGACGGTGGCTCAATTAAGAGACCACCGTCGCAGATTTTGGATTAATGGATTAGACAGGGTTGATTATAATGATGTGTTTCTTTTTAAAAAATGAAAAACACGAGGCATCGCCTAAAATCTTTACAAATACTTTGTGGGAATTAAATACGCATGTAAGTCTTCTGGGGCGGCAATGCTTTATCTATTATAATGCGCGACAAAGATGTCGCAATATCTATGTAGGTAGATGCAAATATTCAGTGAATGTGTAATTTATGCAGTGAATGTGTGTTGATATTTTTTTAAGCCATAAATTGTTCAAAATATCGAATAAAACTGGACTTTCTGCTGACCGAAATGGTGATTTCGTCGCCATTGAATAAAACCACTGTTGCACCTCTCAATTTTTCTCCATGCTCATCAATATCTGTTATTTTATTAACAAAACTTAAATTTATCACATATTGGCGATTGGAACGGACAAAGTGTGTATGTTGTTCGTAGTCTTCAAGTGTATTCAAACGGGCAACTTTGTCGCGCCCATCCACCAAACGAAGGCGGACCGTTTCATCTTTGATATAAACAAACATAACATCATTGGTTGGGTAAATATGGTCAATCAGAGCATCCTCTTTACGTTGCTGCAATAATTTTTGTTTTATTTTAAAGACGATATTCGTAAGTTCATCAGGGTCAATGGGCTTCAAGATATAGCCAATCGCAAAGGTTTGGTTAAAAGCCCGAAACACATATTCCTCTCGTGCAGTCACAAAAACAACTTGAAAATCGGCTTTTACAGGGTTAAAATGATTAAAAAAATCAAAACCTTCATCACCACGAGACAGACGAATATCCAAAAAAACAATATCAGGCTTCTGACTTTTGCACAAATGCACTCCCTCAGTAATCGTAGCCGTTTGACCAACCACCCGAACAGTTGGGCAATATTCAGCAAGCATCAACTCTAAAAGTTCTCTATTTTTTGATTCATCGTCTATGATGATGGCTTTGATAGATGACATAGTTGGTTTGTTATTGGTTTATTCGTAGTCAGTATAAAATATTGATTTTTAAGCACTATTGCGGGGCTGATTTTAAATCAGCCCCGCAATTATCGCGCTTGGCGAGAATAGCTAAACTTAAACCGCTACACTAAAATCACGCAAAGCATCGTTCAATGACACTTTTTTATCCGTACTCGGCTTCCGTTTGCCGATAATCAAAGCACAAGCGACTTGGTATTTTCCTGCTGGAAATTCCTTTTCATAAGTACCAGGAATAACGACAGAACCTGCTGGCACACGACCTTTATAAATCACTGGCTCTGAACCTGTTACGTCAATAATATGTGTTGATTGCGTCAAAACGACATTCGCACCCAATACACATTCACGCTCCACACGCACGCCTTCAACAACGATACAACGTGAGCCGATAAAACAATCGTCTTCAATAATCGTCGGAGTCGCTTGTACGGGTTCAAGCACACCGCCCAAACCAACGCCACCGCTCAAATGCACGTTTTTGCCAACTTGAGCGCATGAACCAACGGTTGCCCAAGTGTCCACCATCGTACCGCTACCGACATGCGCCCCTATGTTCACATAACTCGGCATCATAATAACACCTGATTCAAGGTAAGAACCATAACGGGCAATGGCATGAGGCACAACGCGTACGCCTTGCTGCGCATAATCGCGTTTCAAGGCAATTTTGTCGTGAAATTCAAATGGGCCGACTTCAATTGTCTCCATTTGTTGAATTGGGAAATAAAGGATAACACCTTTTTTGACCCAATCATTGACCGACCAGCCACCATCTCCATCAGGTTGAGCAACACGTACTTTTCCTTTATCGAGCAATTCGATGAGTTCTCTAATTGCCGCTTGTGTGTCGGCTTCTTTCAAAAGCGCGCGATTTTCCCACGCTGCTTCTATGACATTTTTTAGGTTTTCCATTATTTTTAATTTTATAAAATATTGACAATTAATTAGTTATATTCAATAGTCAGCGGGTGACTCGAAGTCACCCGCTGACATATAAGTTAAGCTATCAAAAACTGCGATTCTTTAAACGCCTTCAACAAAGCGGTATTTTCTTCTGGCGTACCAATTGTTAAGCGCAAACAGCCATCGCAAAGGGTCACATTTGCTCTATTCCTAACAACTATACCATGCGCCAAAAGCCATTGATACATCTCATTCGGTCTTGGAATTTTGACCAAAAGGAAATTAGCATCGCTTGGAAACACTTGTTCAACAAATTCATACCCCCTCAGTATAGCCGCCATTTTTTCACGTTCTGCAAGGATTTCTTTGACATTTGCGTCCTTTTTAGCCGCTTTATTTTTCAACAAATCAAGTGCCGCCCGTTGCGTCAGTTCGTTGACATTATAAGGCGGTTTCACTTTATTCATCAAATCAATAATCTCTTTTGAAGCAAAAGCCATCCCCAAACGGATGCCCGCCATGCCCCACGCCTTTGAAAAAGTCTGCATAACAACCAAATTCGGGAACGTTTCTAACCATTCAATACAACTTTGTTGCGCTGAAAAGTCAATATACGCTTCATCAACCACGACAATACCGTTGAACGCATTGAGCAAATTTAACATCTTACTGGACTCTATGCTGTTAGCCGTCGGATTGTTCGGGCTGCAAATAAACAGAATTTTTGAGTGCTCATCTGCCCCCATCCCTATTTCTTCGATATTCGGTTGAAAATCAGGGGTCAAATTCACCATCCGCACCGCCACATCAGCCGTATCTGCCGAAACTTGATACATGCCATAAGTCGGTGGCAACGTTATAATATTGTCCACACGTGGCTCGCAAAAAATACGGATAAGGACATCTATGACTTCATCAGAGCCGTTTCCCAAAAAGATATTTTCTGTCGTTACGTCCTTGATTTTAGCAATTTCATTTTTTACTGCCATCGCCAAAGGGTCGGGGTAGCGGTTCAAACCATCGTTGTCGAAAGGGTTTTCGTTAGCATCTATAAAGACTGAAGCTGCGCCTTTGAACTCATCACGAGCTGACGAGTAGGCTTTCATCTTAGCAATATTTGGGCGAACTAATTGGTTGATATTCATTGATTTAGCATGAATTTCTCGCAAAGAATTGTAAGCATTTTACAAATTACGGATAGTTCAAGTATCGGATATTTTGAAAATATCCATTACTTTTTAAATTTGTTAACAGCCGTTATTCATTGCATTTTATTAAAAGAAAAAGATTATTTTTGTAAAAAATTAAAGAAAAATGACTTCACTTTCAGCCATAACATCATCAAAATCAAGCAACAAGCACAGCGAACCTTTGTTGCCTTACAAACTCGTTGACCGCCTTGCCTTACCTGCAAAAGTGCGTTTACCCGCTACTTTTGAAGACTATATCGAGTTGTTAATAGAAAGCGACTACAAAATTGAATACTCAAACGGACACCTTGTTTCGATTCTTGAAACCGATAAAACAAACCAAAACATACTGATGGGCAACGCAACTTTAACACATGAAGAACTTGTGGGCAACCTCATTTTCGCTTTAAATCTGCTCTTTCGCAGCCAGCGTGATTATCATATTTTAGGCAGCAATACATCTGTTTATGTTGCGGATAACCTTGCGGGTTACAATCCCGATGTCGTCGTTCGAAAAGGCGAACCCATTATGAAACTGCATAAATTTCGCAAAAAAACGATTAATTGCCTTACAAATCCTTTTATTGTCGTTGAAGTTTTATCGCAAGGTACACGTGAATATGACCTCATCGAAAAATTTAACAACTATAAAAAGATACCTTCTTTGCAACAAATCATATTTGTTGAACAATATTGGGCGCAAGTGATGACGTATATTCGTCAAGAAGACGCTTGGCTTTTTATTGAAAAAACAGACATTTCTGCAAGCATTCCTGTTGAAAACAATCAAATTTCACTAACGGATATTTATCAAAAAATTGACTTCGATTTACTCTAAAACATAGTCTAATCTAATCGTCACAGCGCGTGCATGAGCGTCTAACTGCTCCGCTTCTGCCATTGTCACCACCGTTTGAGCGATGTTTTTGACCCCCTCAGTATCTAAGCGTTGAAACGTAATTTTTTTCACAAAACTATCCACGGACACACCTGAATACGCTCGTGCATAGCCGTTTGTTGGCAATGTATGATTCGTACCAGAGGCATAATCGCCCACCGATTCAGGTGACCAATGACCGATGAAAACAGAGCCTGCATTAATCACTTTTTCGCTTAATTCGTCGGCATTGTCGGTTTGTAAAATCAAATGTTCGGGCGCGTAGTAGTTTGAAATCTGCATCGCTTCCTCAGCATCTTCTACGACTATGGCAATAGAATTTTTCAACGCTTCCTTTGCTAAATCAGCACGGGGCAAGTCAAGTAATTGATTATCAATACTTTCTAAAACGCTATTGATGAATTTTTCGGAAAATGCTAAAAGCACCACTTGACTGTCAACGCCATGTTCAGCTTGCGACAACAAGTCAGCAGCGACAAAATCAGGGTTTGCCGTTTCGTCGGCAATGACCAAAACTTCACTGGGCCCTGCGGGCATATCAATCGCTATCCCCTCAGTATTGATGAGTTGTTTGGCGGCTGTTACATATTGATTACCAGGTCCAAAAATTTTCCAAACCTCCGGCACTGAACCCGCACCGTAAGCCATTGCGCCTATCGCTTGAACGCCGCCCAATTTAAAAACTTCCGTAATGCCACAAGCCTTTGCTGCAAACAGCACGGCAGGGTGAATCTCTTTTTCACCCGTTTTTGCATTTTTTACTGAGGGGGGGCTACACAACACAACTTGTTGACAACCAGCAATTTGTGCGGGCACACCCAACATCAAAACCGTTGAAAACAAAGGAGCTGTTCCGCCAGGAATATACAAACCGACTCGCTCAATGCCTACGGATTTGCGCCAGCAACGAATCCCTGGCATAGTATCAATGACCTGAACATCCGAAATTTGAGGTTGGTGAAAACGCTCAATATTCTTTTTAGCTGTTAGAATAGCCATTTTCAAATCGTCGTCCAAACTCTTTTCGGCAGCCAAAAACTCTTCTTCTGACACCTTTAATTCATCGAGAATGAGGTAGTCGAATTTCTCAATATACTTTTTGACAGCGACTTCACCATTTTGTTTGATGTCATTCAAAATCTTTTTGACTGAATCAAACAAATTAGCCGTGTCCATAGTTGGACGTTTCAATATGTCTGAATAATCGGACGGATTGAGGTTTTTATATATTTTCATTTTTAAATTATCATTTTTTCAATAGGAACGACTAAAATGCCTTGTGCGCCTGCTTTTTTCAAATCGTCAATGATGTCCCAAAATTTTTCTTCACTCAAAACCGAGTGAATCGCTGACCAACCCGAGGCTGCCAAAGGCACAACAGTTGGGCTTTTCATACCCGGCAAGACGCTGACAATGGATTCAATGGCTTCGTTTGGCGCATTCATAATGATGTATTTGCTTGATTTTGCTGCCATGACAGATTCGAGACGAAACAGCAATTTTTGCAAAATAGCGGCCCCCTCAGTATCCAAACCTTTGCGGCTCACCAAAACAGCTTCCGATTTCATTATCGTTTCCACTTCCTTCAAACCATTGCTCAAAAGGGTTGAACCTGACGAAACAATGTCGCATATAGCATCGGCTAAACCAATGTTAGGCGCAATTTCAACTGAACCACTGATAACATGAACTTCGGACGTGATGCCGTTTGCAGACAAATAATCGTCGAGGATATTGGGGTAAGAAGTCGCCACTTTTCTATCTTGAAAATAGGATAAACCCTTGTAATCCTCTGCTTTAGGTACAGCCAATGACAAGCGGCAACGACCAAAATTAAGCCTTTTGATGATGTCCACTTGTGCGCGGCTTTCAACGACCACGTTTTCGCCCAAAATACCTAAATCGGCAACACCGTCTTCGACATATTGCGGAATATCGTCATCGCGCAGATAGAGGATATCCAAAGGGAAATTGGAAGCAGAAGCGACGAGTTGCGCTCTGCCATTTTTGACATCAATACCACACTCTTTCAACAATTCGAGTGAGATTTCAGAGAGCCGACCTGATTTTTGAACGGCAATGCGTAAGCGTTTCATAATTTATAATTGTTTGATAACCAATAACAAACGAGGCTTGCAGTCGGTCAACTGGCAAGCCTCGTTTGTTTATTCGAATAAATAAAATCGTTTTAAAACAACGGCATCACCTGTCGCCAAATGGCAAATTCATAAAGTGATGGTGATGATGTTTAACAACGAAATTCATATTGTTTGACTTAAACGTTTTCTAAAAATTTTCGCAAAGGTAAATGCTTATTTCTTTTTTGATGCTTTGCAAAGGCTTCTTTTTTCAAAAAAATCATAATTTCTTGACTGACACGAATTTCACTAATTACACGAATGATTTCTAATCCTTTTATTTGTGTAATTTGTGCAATTCGTGTCTGACCTAAGGAATTACAAAAAATCAATTTTATGAAGCAGCACGTTCTGTTTCCAACTGTTTGAAATAATAAACCGCTTTTTCTTTCAACAAATGCTCTTGTTCGCCCTGCCCTTTGACCATGATTTTTTGTGTCAAAGTATAATGAGGCCACCCCTCAGTATCTAAGCCGACAAATTCATAAAAGCCGTCATAACTCAACAAACGGCAGACAGCGATGTGCATCAAGTCTTGTTTTTCTTCTTTTGTCCAACCTTTTTTCCAAAAACCCAGTTCTTGTATGCCTATCATCAGCAACACAACATTTAAGTCGGGTAAAGCATCGTGTTTTAAAGCGTCTTTGACGCTGTGTCGGACTTTCAACCATTCAAAATCAAATTCCCAAGCTTCCATAATTTTTTAATGGATAATGGATAGTTGATAATTGATAATGGATAGTTGATAATGGATAATTATTAAAACATTATCCATTATCAATTATCAATTAAACCGTTCTATTTATATCAAATTGTTCCAATAAATCAGCGACACGTCTTAGAAAAACGCCGCCCATAGCACCGTCAACGATGCGGTGGTCGTAACTCATCGAGAGGTACATAATTTGGCGGATGGCAATGACATCACCAAATTCGGTTTCCATGACGTGCGGTCTTTTTTTAATCGTACCTGTTGCGAGAATCGCCACTTGCGGCTGATTGATGATAGGCGTTCCCATCATATTACCAAAACCACCTACGTTTGTGAGCGTAAAAGTGCCGCCTTGCGTTTCGTCAGGTTTGAGTTTTTGAGTACGGGCGCGCTTTGCCACATCGTTTACAGCTTGCGATAAACCTACGAGGTTCATTCTATCTGCGTTTTTAATAACAGGCACAATGAGATGACCCGAAGGTAGAGCTGTTGCTAACCCAATGTTCAAATCCTTTTTAATAATGATTTGGCTTTCATTGACACTGGAATTAACCATCGGAAACTCTCGAAGTGCATGGCAGATGGCTTCAATAAAAATAGGTGTAAACGTAATGTTTTCACCATATTTGTTTTGAAAATCGTTTTTTACACGGTTGCGCCAATTGACCAAATTCGTTACATCGGCTTCGACAAAAGAAGTCACGTGTGGTGCGACCCGTTTTGACATAATCATGTGGTCAGCTATCAAACGCCTCATTCTGTCCATTTCTATGATTTCAACATTGTCGGAAACAGCATAAGTCGGTGGTGTAGATGCGGTCTTAGGCAATGGCAAAACGATGTCTTCTTTGGGTGCAGGAATTGCAATAGGCTTCACCTCTTTTTTATGTTCCACAAAACCTAAAATATCGGCTTTTGTCACGCGTCCGCCGTTACCACTTCCTGCAATCGTTTCCAATTCGACGATGCTGATGCCTTCTTGTTTGGCAATTGTTTTGACCAAAGGTGAGTAAAAACGGTCGCCATGCGATGTCGTTAATGGTTTATTTTCTACTAATACCGGTGTTGCTTTCGCAACGGTTTCAATATTTTTTTGATGCACGCCATTCGATTCCGCTTTCGGTATGGCAACGGGTGGCAAATGGGTGCTTGGCGATGGCTCTACTTCCGCATTAGCTTCCGTAGAAATATAGGCGATGACAGAGCCAATTGGCACGACATCGTTTTCATTGAAAAGTATTTCGGTAATAATGCCGCTGACAGGCGAAGGCACTTCGGAATCCACTTTGTCGGTGGCGATGTCCAATATCGTTTCGTCTTGTTCGACGCGGTCTCCGACATTTTTTTTCCAACCGAGAATGGTCGCTTCCATGATGCTTTCACCCAATTTGGGCATTACAAGTTCGACTTTTGCCATTTTAATAAATTTTTAAAAATTAATTATGGTTTGTATTTGGTTGATAATCAGGGAATTAAAAAAAGCACCCCCTCAGTATCCAAACAAAATTTTGGCAAAATTACGCCTTTTCTACGGCATTTACATTTTGCAGCAAAAATTTTCGCAGCAAGTTTAAAGCTGTATTGGCAGCGTATTCAATATTTTTCAATCGTCCCCTATTTATTCCGATTTTATAAGTGATGGTTTCATCTCTATTGCCTATCGCAATCCAAACTGTTCCAACAGGTTTTTCAGGTGTACCGCCGTTGGGTCCAGCAATACCAGAAACGGCAATCGCAACGTCCACATTGAGCGCATCGAGCGTTCCAGCGACCATTTCTTTGACACATTGTTCGCTGACAGCCCCCTCAGTATCAAGCATATATTTTGAGACATCAAGCAGTTTCACCTTCAAATCGTAGGAGTAAACAATCATACTGCCTTCAAAATAAGCGGAACTACCCGAAACAGTTGTCATCAGATGGGACAAATATCCGCCTGTACAACTTTCGGCAATGCCTAATGTCAAGCCCTGTTTTGTCAACATTCGTCCTATCGCAACGGGCATCGTATCCTCGCCATAACCTGCAACGGCATAACCTACAACTTTTTCTAATTCTGCTTTCCAAATATCCAATTGCTCGTTTAAAACCGCTTCGTTATCACCTCTTGCGGTCAAACGCAAACGCACCGTTCCAAGTGAAGGCAGGTAAGCTAATTTGATATTTTCGGGCAAAGCATCTTCAAAATCGTTTAGTTTTTCCGCCAAAGACGTTTCACCTTCACCTGCCGTCAATAAAGTTCTATGAACAATGGGCGACATGGGGAACGAGGAACGCAGACGCGGCAAAACACGGTCACTCATCAAATGTTTCATTTCGTAGGGAACGCCTGGCATGGAAACGACAACCTTAGACCCCTTCCCGAAAGAATGGGGATTTCGTTCCTCAACAATATTAAACCACATCGCAGGAGCTAATCCCTTGTCATTGTGTAAAATCAAGGCGTTTTCAGGCATAAAACAGCCATTTTTATTCATTTCAGAAACAGTCCGATTTATTTTTTTGAAAAAATAAGTCATACGTTGGAATGTTTCGTCATGAAAAATCATAGGTACTTTGAAGAAATCAGCTAAGGCTTTTTTGGTAATATCGTCTTTTGTCGCACCGAGTCCACCTGTTAACAAAACGAGGTCGGCTTTTGAAAGGGCATACCGCACGGCTTCAACAATATCCTCGTGGACATCGCCAACCGATGTTTTACCGACGATGCGAATGCCTTGAAGGTTTAGTTGTTGTGCCATCCAACTGGAGTTGGTATCTGTGATTTGACCGATAAGTAACTCGTCTCCGATGGTCAAAATGTAAGCTGTCATAAATAATGATGAATGATAAATGATGAATGATGAATAGAATTCATAAATTATATGAACTGAATTCAAGTGTAAAACAACGGATTTTTGAAAGGGTTTTAATATAATTTGAAAAAAGAAAAGCCTTTCCAACGCATTAAGTTGTTGGAAAGGCTTTTCTTTTTATGCTAAATCATTGATAATCAATTTCTTTTAGGTTCAACGGCTACTGTTTTAAAAGTAGCATTTTGAATCATATCGCGCATTATCAATAAGGTTTCATATAGTTGTGCATCTTTTAATACATCTTTTTTCCACTCATTATTTCTAATGACTTTCGATGTGTCGTTTGATGCTTGTAAAGCCGCTAAATCTTCTGCAATATTCTCAGACATAAAGCCGCCAATAGGTTTGATTGCTTTTTTGTAAGCATCTACCAATTCATCTTGTTTGGCTTCATAAGTGCGGAATTGCGCTAAATTAAGCGAATATTCAGTGTTTTCACGCTGCGTTTTCATGCGTTTAGCATTACTCGTAATGGCTGCAAAAGTTGGGTTAGCCGCCACACGTTTTTCACTATACGTCTTAATCATAGGCAGTTTTTTCAAATCTACCACATTTTGGCTGTACTTAACAGGATTAATTGATGTCCAAGGCATCGGATGCTCGTTGTCTCTTTCACCCACAGGCACTTCCATATAGTTATCTGGCAAAATAATATCAGGTGTGACACCTTTTAATTGTGTTGAACCACCGTTGACGCGGAAGAATTTTTGAATGGTCACTTTAACATTGCCAAGACCATTTTCAGTACCTCCAGCTCCACCGCCATTACCTGCGATACTTCCGCCGCCACCTCTGTAAGCCCGGTCGAGGTCAAAAAAGCGTTGCACTGTGCCTTTGCCATAAGTCGGTGTACCAACTATAATTGCCCGTCCGTAGTCTTGCAAAGCGGCTGCCATGATTTCAGAAGCCGAAGCGGAAAACTCATTGACCATAATAACGAGTGGACCAGCATATTGTACTGAGGGGTCGGTATCGCTCAATACATCAGGGCGGTCATAACGTCCTTTGACTTGAACAATCGGGCCTTGCTCGACAAACAAACCTGACATTTTGACAACGTCGCGGAGCGAGCCGCCGCCATTGTTGCGCAAGTCAATCACAATACCTTTAACACCTGCTTTTTTGAGTTTTTCAACTTCAATAGCGACATCTTCTGCGGATTGATGTCCATTATCGTTTTCAAAATCGGCATAAAATGAAGGCAATTTGATATAGCCGATTTTATCTGCCTCTTGATTTTCTTGAATAATGAGCGATTTGACGAAACCTTCGTCAACAATTACTTCTTCACGGATAATGGCAATAACCTTTGTTTTACCATCTGCTTTTGCTTTGACGGTCAAGCGAACTTCGGTTTTTTCTTTACCCCGAATCATGGAAACGACTTCGTTGATGTCCATGCCGCTGATATCAACAGGCTCATTGCTGCCTTGAGCGACCTTCATAATGATATCACCGTCTTTGAGGTCGCCTTGTTTCCAAGCAGGACCGCCAATCATGACATCAGAGATTTTAGTAAAATCCGTCTCTAAATCCGTTTGCAAACGTGCACCGATACCGATGAGACGGCCTGACATACGAATATCAAAATTTTGTTTTTCAATCGGCTCGAAATACTCTGTATGCGGGTCAAAGACGTTGGCAATAGAGGTGAGATAAATAGACAATCTATCCATTCGCTTCACTTTTTTCAAGCGTTTGAATAACTCGTTGTACTGTTTTGTTGTCTCCGTCAAAGCGGCTTTTTTCAACTCCTCGTCCGATTTGTTTTTATAATCAGCCGTTCCTTTCTCTTTTTCTTCGAGTTTATTTGTCAAACGGGACATGACTTCAAATTTAATCCTTTTGCGCCACAGGTCTTTCAACTCTGCATCATTTTTGGCATAAGGCTTTTTGTCGCCATCCATTTCGATTTTTTCATTGACTGAAAAATCAATAGGCATAGTAATGACTTCATTATAAAAGCCTTCGACTTTTGCCATGTGACTGTCCAACAATTCAACAGATTTATTGAAAAACGTATATTCATAAACCTTTGTTTGGTCATCTATTTGATTTTCAAAAGGCTTTAATTGATCAATATCGGCTTGGGTGTAAAAGCGACGACCCGCATCAATACGATTCAAATAGAGCTTATATACTTTTTTTGAAAACTCATCGTCCATATTTTGAGGACTAAAATGCAATTGATTCAAAGCTGTCATAAGTGACTGCAACAAAGCCGTTTCTCTGTCGGCAGGGGCAGGTTTAGGGCAAAAAGCCGCAATAAGAACGCTGCTAACAAGCACCGTCATGAGAAAGATGTTTCTAAATTTCATATTCCACCAGATTTTAAAAAATGTTGTATTCATAAATCAAAGATATTCAACTAACGTTAAAGTTGCTTATTTCGTTTAGAAAATATCATTATAAACCGAAAAGTTACGTCAAAATTATGCCATAAGGCGAATTTGTAGATGCACAGTGGGAATTAGACGACGAAAAGAAATTTGACTGTACTGATTAAAAGTTTTTTGCGAACATTTGTTTCAAGCGATATAAAATCTTATTTTTGTACAAAAATAAAGCAAAATGAAAGTAACAGTTGAAGTATCTTCTCAAAGTGAATTAGAAAAAATTGTTCTTTTTTTTAATTCACTAAAATTAGATAGCATCCGAATTGTGACAGATGCTATAACACCCACGCCTAAAAAAAACAATAAAAAGGGCGTAAAAATCTCCAAAGGGGATAAATCAATAGACCCCTCTGATTTATTTGGTATGTGGAAAGACAATCCGCAGTCTATTGAAACCATACGGCAAAAAGCATGGCAACGTACTGATACATAACCTAAAATAAAATGCAATATGGTTTTATGTGATACAAACATACTGATTAACGCTTTTAATGGGCGGGTTGACACGATACAGGAACTCAATAATATCGGCTATGAAAACATTGTACTTTCAGCCATAACTGTTATGGAGTTGTATCAAGGCATGAGCAATAAAACGGAACTTGCCCAAATGAAAAAGAAAATCAAATATTTCGATGTGGTTCACTTTGATGAACAAGTCTCCGAAAAAGCCATTGAGTTGATGTTACTATTTAATCTTTCACATGGTCTTCTAATTCCTGATGCTATTATTGGTGCCGCCGCTATTCTACACCAAATCCCGCTTTATACCTATAATTTGAAGGATTTCCGATTCATGCCAGATATAATTTTCTATACACCTAAATAATCAATTCGTCTTCTTTTCTATGAATTGGCCACAGTCTGTGGCAAATTTGAAGTCAACTTATTTTTAGCCATTAAAAAAGGGGCTACTTTTTTTCAAAAGCACCCCCTCAGTATTTTTATATAAAATGGGCGAAACTAAGCCGCTGCTTTCTCCGCGAGCATTTCCTTAACAGACTCCGTTGTCATAGACTTCGGACGCTCCAATGGAAAGCCCAAAGCACGTGACCAACAGCCTGCCGCCAAAACGCCTAAAGCCCTTGAAACACCGAACAAAACAGTATAAAAACCATACTCTTTCAAGCCATAATTGACCAAAAGCGCACCTGAATGGGCATCTACGTTTGGCCAAGGGTTTTTAACTTTTCCAAGACCTTGAAGAATGGGTGGTACCGTTTCAAATATTTGCCAAACGACTTTTACAAGGTCGGCATCGGGACAATATCTTTGTGCAAACGTCTGTTGAGCCGTAAAACGAGGGTCTGGCTTACGCAAAACAGCGTGACCATAACCTGGTACAACGCGACCTTCGGACAATGTTTTGCGGACATAATCACCGATTTGCTCATTGGTTGGTTTTGTTGTGCCTATCGATTCTAACATTTCAAAAATCCATTTAATCACTTCTTGATTTGCCAAACCGTGCAAAGGGCCCGCTAAGGAATTCATGCCGCCCGCAAATGCTAAGTAAGAATCTGCCAAAGTTGAACCAATCAAATGAACGGTATGAGCGGAAGCATTGCCGCCTTCGTGGTCAGCGTGAATCGTCATATATAAACGCATCAAATTTTTGAAATCAGCGTCTTCAAAACCCAACATGTGGGCAAAATTGGCTGCCCAGTCCAAACGCGTATTCGCAGGAATAATGTCACCACCTTTATATTTACGACGATAAATAGCCGCTGCAAGGACAGGCAAACAAGCGATGAGGTTCATAGAATCCTCATAAGTCGCGTCCCAATATTCAGATTTAGGCATACCCTCTTCGTAACGGTTGGCAAAAATACTCTTCGATTGCAATGCCATGATACCGATGGTAAACATCGTCATAGCATGGGTATCATCAGGCAAGCTGTTCAGTGTATCAAAAACGTGTTGTGGCACTTTGGCACGGCGTTCCCAATCGTTTGTTACCCAAAGGGCTTCTTCTTCTGTGGGTACTTCGCCCGTGAGCATCAGCCAAAACAAACCTTCGGGAAGTGGTTCTTTGCCACGTCCAGTAGGCAGCTTTTCTTGCAATTCAGGAATACTGAAACCTCTAAAACGGATGCCTTCTTGTGCATCGAGCAATGAAGGCTCCCAAATCATGCTGCTGATGTCGCGCATACCGCCATACGCTTGATTCAATGTAACCGAATCAATAACGGTATTGCCGTGTTCTTTCAAAAGTGCTTTGACTTCTGCTGTCAAAGCTGTTGCTTTTTCTTTAAATTTTGCTTTTAATGGATCCATTCTTTTACGTTTGTACTGAGGGGGGTACTGTACCCTTTCCCTCTGGTTATTTCATAAGTTTTGATAATATATTGGTTAGTTTAGTCAATGATGAATGATAAACGATGAATGATGAATGATAAGCATTGATTTACAGTACTTAACATTTATAATTCATCATTTTTGTACTTTTTTTTTGCAAAAGTAAAACATATAGAAAACTATATTTGTTTTTTTTGCAAAAAAATAAGCGATTAAAGTATTTCAAGTCGTCGAAAATACTTTAATCGCTTCGGTAGGTTAAAATTCTGTGACCATCAATTTTTGCCGTATATCCTCGTCAGAGTAGCCTGTTTTTTTCATTGCAGAAATAATGTTTTCGTATTTAGCCGTGCGTTCTGCTTCTTTTTGCTTGAAAATTTTCAGTTGACGCTCATCTAACAAATTTCTAAACTCTGTATTAGCGATTTCGAAACTTGACAAGCGTTTTTGAACGTACTTATCAGGGTTTTGCGTTTTCAAAGGCTCAATATCTGCCAAATTTTGATATTTCGTTTTTTGAATCGCCAACGCCTCTTTTGCTTGTTCTGACGCCAAATCGTAGAGTTTTACCCACTCAATTGTTGCTTTTTGAGCCATTGACAATTCTGGATTGGCATTTTTCGCCATTTCAGACACTTCTTTTTGGGCAAACACCATTACGGTAAATAAAAGGCTTGCGAGTGTCAAGAATGTTTTTTTCATGTTTTTCAATTGAATTAATGTATATTTTTTTTTTAAAACTTTAATCTCAGTTTTCTGAACGGCACAATTTACAACATTTTCAAATTTTAAAAATTCTAAGCCGCCATTTTTTCAAAAAATATCACTCATTGTTCTTAAAATGCTATTTTTGCGCAAATAGTGAATTGATTAACACTTATGTTCTGTGAACTTTTAAAGTTCACAGAACAGAGTCTCCCCCTCAGTATTGTAGAAAAAAAACAGAATTTCTAAGCTTTGAATTATCCATTATCAACTATACATTATCCACTAAATAAAAATATGAAACTTTTAGAAAATAAAGTCGCACTCGTCACAGGAGGCGCACGAGGTATAGGCGAGGCGATTGTACGCCGTTTTGCAGAACAAGGAGCGATAGTCGCTTTTACCTATGTTTCTGAAAATTCAAGTGCCAAAGCACAAGCGATTGTGGATGAATTGACCGCAGCAGGCGCGCAAGTTCATACCTATCGTTCCGATGCCGCCAATTTTGCACAAGCCGAAGCCTTGATTGGCGATGTCGTAAAGGCTTTTGGTCGCCTTGATGTCGTTGTCAACAACGCAGGTATCACCCGCGACAATTTGATGTTGCGTATGACCGAACAACAATGGGACGATGTCATTCAGACCAATTTAAAGTCTGTTTTCAATATGACAAAACACGCTTTGCGCCCAATGCTCAAACAACGCAGTGGCTCGATTATCAATATGTCAAGTGTTGTCGGTGTTTTTGGCAATGCAGGACAAGCCAATTATGCCGCTTCAAAAGCAGGTATTTTCGGCTTTTCTAAGTCAATCGCTAAGGAATACGGCAACCGCAATATCCGTTGCAATGCCATTGCGCCAGGCTATATCGAAACCGAAATGACGCAAGTTTTGACGCCCGAAGTCAAAGATGCCTTTATGAAAAGCATCCCACTCGGCAGAATGGGCGCGGGTGAAGAAGTAGCCGATGCTTGTGTTTTCTTAGCTTCTGATATGAGTCGTTATGTTTCTGGTCAGACTTTGAGCGTTTGCGGGGCATTAAATTGTTAGGATTGCCAAAAGGTATAGTAGACGGATTGAATAGTTTTTTTTTTGCAAAA
>JANLQI010000423.1:0-9556 GCA_031367705.1 Saprospiraceae bacterium
CTGCTTGGAACGACAAAACAGATAATGTTACACTATTTTATAAAGGTGTTATTCTTGACAGTTTCACCTATCAAAAATCATGGCACAACCCACTCCTCGCCAATACTGAGGGGGTATCATTAGAACGCATCAACCCAAACGATTCCTCAAATGTAAAGTCCAATTGGCAGTCGGCAGCACAAACCGCTGGCTTCGCAACACCAGGGCAACAAAACTCTCAATACGATACCTCAAAAGCTGCGATTTCAAAGCAAGTATTCAGTTTAGAAAAAAAAACTTTTTCACCTGATGGCGATGGCTTTGAGGATTTTTTGAACATCAATTATCAATTTGATAAAGGTGGGTATTCGGCTTATATTTTCATTTTTAATGACAAAGGAAAATTGGTTAAAAAGCTGATAAACAATGAGTTATTAAATGTAGAAGGTACGCTTAAATGGGAAGGAGATACCGATGAAGGGCTTAAAGCACGACAAGGTATTTATATTGTTTCATTTGAATGGGTGAGTCCGACGGGTCAATTAAAAAGAGAGAAATTAGCTTGTGTTGTTTCGGGTCGGTTGTAATTTTTTTCACATTAAGATAGGGACATCAAGTTTTTGTATAATTTTGCCAATACAATGGAAATGTTCGAAAACCTTACATACAAACAAAAGTTGTTGCAACGTGCAATAGGAGCTGTACTGATAGTGGGCGCACTCTTGTGTATTTTTCAACCTGAGTATCATGCTTTGCGGGTGTTTACACGTTTTGCACCCCAAATTACGATGGGGTATTGGTTGTTAGGTTTAGGCTTTTTAGCGATAAAACAAGCCCGATTGACCATGGTATCTTTCATTTGCTGTGGCTTTTTATGTTTGTTTTTGAAAGGCATGTCTGACTCTAAAATTGAGAAATCGGTACAAACCAATGCACAACATATCACTGTTGCACAAATCAATATATCTTTGAGTAACAGTAGTTATGGTGAAACTTTAGAAACCATTAAAAAAACAGCGGCAGATGTTCTCTCAATTCAAGAAGTTGACTTTGAATGGAGTCACAGATTAAAAGATTCATTATCAAGCCTTTATCCATTCAGTTGCCGCGTTGCAAGGGCGGATGTATATGGTATTGAGCTTTTCTCAAAATATCCTTTTGCAACATGTGATACATTTTACAGCGAAGACATACCCAACTTGATTATTAGTTTGAAAAAAACGCCTTCCAGCCGCTCAATTTATATTGTAAGCACTTATGTAGCACCACCTTTATTTACGTATGCTTATCAATTAATGCAAAAGCAAATGCAAATCATCGCAGAACATGTTCGATGCATTTCAGATCCACTCATTACAATAGGCGATTACAATATCGAATCTTCCTCTTTTGAAATGCAGCAATTTAGACAAGAAGCGGGATTGCTCGCAAGCCGTCGTGGTTTTAGCCCTTCTCGTATAGATGGCCATTTTGACTTAACAGAAGTACCCACTGACTATATATTGTTTACGCCTCAACTTGAATGTATTTATTTCGAAACTATTGTTGGCAAAAAAGATGAGCATTTAGGGATTTTTGGCAAGTATCAACTTTCAAATATTAAGACAAATGCTCAAAAAAAGGATTAAAAGTTTTGGCTATGCTTTCAAAGGCATTGCGACACTTTTCAGGACACAACCCAATGCTTGGATTCATTTAACCGCTTTATTAGTCGTCTTAGTTGCAGGTCTTTTCTTCAAAATCAATACGACTGAATGGTGTCTCATTGCCTTAACAAGTGCCGCTGTTTTAGCTACCGAAGCCATAAATACTGCTATCGAATTTATTATTGATTTGGTATCCCCTCAGTATCACGACCTCGCTGGTAAAGCTAAAGATGTGGCTGCTGCCGCTGTTCTATTAACCGCTTTTGGAGCTGTAGTGGTTGGCTTCCTTATTTTTTTTCCAAAAATCGCTGCAATTTTTCATTAATTTCAAGCATTTACTTATCTTTTAGGCATTGAACAATTTAGTATTGCTTGTGTTGAAACCGAAAAGCAAGACTTTTTCGTATATTCGATAAAGCAAAACTAAATTAAATAATGTCCATTTCCTACAACTATGACTTTCAGTATCATCATACCCACTCTCAATGAGGCGGAAAATATTGCTCAATTAATCCAATTTTTGAAAAAATATGGAGACAGCCGCTTGTTGGAAATTATCGTCGTAGATGCTGAGAGTACAGATACCACGATAGAACACGCTCGTACTGAGGGGGCTAATGTCCTCATTTCGCACAAACGAGGTCGTGCTATCCAAATGAATATCGGGGCGCAAGCAGCCATAGGCGATGTTCTTTATTTCATCCATGCCGATTGTACGCCTCCTGCTACGTTTTTAGATGATATTGAACAAGCCATTACTGAGGGGTATCCTATTGGCTGTTATCGTTATCGTTTTGATAATCAACGTTTTATATTGCGCATAAATGCTTACTTCAACCGTTTTGAACCGCTTTGGTGTCGCGGTGGTGACGAGACTTTGTTTATCAAAAAAGAGGCTTTTGAAGCACTCAATGGCTTTGATGAAAGCTACTGTATTATGGAAGAATATGATTTCATTAAACGTGCCAGAGCTGTTTTTCCTTTCAAAATTATACCCAAATACGCCATTGTTTCAGCTCGAAAATATGAAACAAACTCGTGGTTGCGGGTACAGTTAGCGAATATGACCGCCTTTAAGATGTTTCGCTCTGGAGAGCCTGCTGAAAAAATCGCTCAAACCTATCGTGAGATGCTGAATTATAGGTAGAAATACACATTCCCATTCAGCGAATGTGCATAACTTGTGAATAAGCCTGCATTTCGATGTGCTTAACCCTAAAATCCTGTGGATAAGCCTTATTTCAAATGTTTAAAACTGTGGAACATTTGTTTATAAAATATTAGGATTTACGCCCAAAAGAGAATTAGAACCCGCCAAAATTGGGTAACTTTGCACCGAAAAATAGGTTTCATACAAACCAACCAATCCAAAAATTTATTTATAGAAATGACGATTAAATACTACGGTCACTCCTGTTTCGGCATCGAAGTTGACGGCAAGCATCTCCTTTTTGACCCTTTTATCTCGGGCAATGAATTAGCAAAAGACATTGATATTCAATCTATTCCATGTGATTTCATGCTTATTTCGCATGGTCATTTCGACCATATAGCCGATGCCGAAGCCATCGCCAAACGAACAGGTTGTAAGGTCATTTGTGCATGGGAAATCCACACATGGCTCAATACGAAAGGCGTTGAAAATACGCATCCTATGAACATTGGCGGTTCATTCGAGTTTGATTTCGGTATTGTTAAATGTGTTGTGGCGCAACATTCATCGAGTTTGCCCGATGGCACTTATGGCGGCAATCCAATGGGGTTTGTCGTTGACACCGCAGATGGCTGCTTCTATTTTGCGGGCGATACGGCTTTAACGCTTGATATGCAGTTGATACCCATGACTTGTCCAGCCTTGGGTTTTGCGATTTTACCAATCGGTTCAAATTTCACAATGGATTATGACGATGCGGTTACTGCCGCTGATTTCATTCAGTGTAATACCATCATCGGTTGCCATTACGACACATTTGGTTATATCAAAATTGACCATGAAGAAGCTATTAAAGCGTTTGAAACAGAGGAAAAACAGTTGATTCTGCCCAATATCGGTGGCGAATTGCAGTGGGGATAAGTTTTAATTGATAATGGATAGTTGATAATGGATAATTTTTTGCCATTATCAATTATCCATTATTCATTATCCATTAATTAAATATGAGCATTACAGATAGTTTTAAAGAATTAGGTTTAGTATTGGTCACAGTGCCAACTTATGCGGTGCTGATTCTTACTGAAATGTATTTCAGCAATAAGCAGCACAGTGACAAACCAATGTATTCGTGGCGCGATTCATTTACGAACTTATATTTGACTTTGAGTCAAATGCTGGTAGATGCTTTGACACGACGAGTACCTACTTACTTGGCTTTCAATTATTTATATCAGTATCAATTTTTTCATATTGAAAATAAGTTTTGGTATTGGTTCTGGATAATCGTTGTGCAAGACTTCTTTTTTTATTGGATTCACCGCACCGAACATACAGTTCGTTTCTTTTGGGCAGTGCATGTGACGCATCATTCGTCAGAGCATTTCAATCTATCGGTTGGCTTTAGGTCATCTGTTTTAGAGCCACTTTATCGGTTCATTTTCTATTTGCCATTGCCATTGATGGGTTTTGATGCCTTAGACATCATGTTGTCATTTTCAATTACCCAAATTTATGGCTTACTCGTGCATACGCAATACATCAAGCGCATACCCGTTTGGGAGTGGATATTCGTCACACCTGCCCATCATCGGGTGCATCATGGCTCAAACGTGCGGTATTTGGATAAGAATATGGGCATGTGTTTTATTATTTGGGACAAAATCTTCGGCACTTATCAAACAGAATTACCAGAAGAACCCGTTACTTATGGCTTAGTGACAAAGAAAGATTTGAAAGGACCTGTGAAAGTTATTTTTCATGAGTTCATAGACATTTGGGATGACTTTTTTGTGAAACATCGTAACTTACCCCTCAGTATTCGGTTAAAATATGTCTTTGCGCCGCCTGGTTGGAGTCACGATGGCTCGACACAAACGGCGGATGAGTTAAGAGAAATTGCTGGGATAAAATAAATCAGAATATATAGGAATTGTGAACAATGAAATGGTAAAACTTTACTTTGCAATATATTTGAAAATCAACGTTTTACAAATTCATCATTTATCATTTATAATTCATCTTTCCCTAATTAATACTCAATAATCAATCAAAATAATGGGCAAAATCATTGCAGTCGCCAATCAAAAAGGTGGCGTAGGAAAAACGACAACGGCAATAAATCTGGCAGCCGCTTTAGCAGTGTTGGAAAAAAAGGTATTGCTGGTGGATTGCGACCCACAAGCAAACGCGTCCTCGGGCGTAAACGTTTTTGCAACTGCTGAAAATTATACAATTTACGATTGTCTCATCAATGGCGACGACCCTCATGATGCCATTATGGAGACCGAAACACCTAATTTGTTTCTCCTACCCTCCTCTATTGACCTTGTTGGTGCAGATATTAAGTTGGTGGGCATGGAAAAAAGGGAGTTTGTACTGAGGGGGGTCTTGGAACAAGTGCGCGACGAATACGATTATATCCTTATTGATTGTTTGCCTTCGCTCGGTCTTGTTACCGTCAATTCACTTGTCGCAGCAGATTCAGTCCTTATCCCAGTTCAATGTGAGGTATTTTCATTAGAAGGTTTAGTGAAGTTGAAAAACACCATTAATTTGGTCAAAAAGAACCTAAATCCTAAACTTGAAGTCGAAGGTCTTTTGTTATCTATGTACGATGCCCGTTTACGTCTTGCCAATCTCATTGTTGACAAAGTACGTGAACACGCCAAAGACTACGTTTTTGAGACCATCATACACCGTTCTTCTCGTTTGGCAGAAGCACCAAATGCGCATAAACCCGTCATCACGTATGATGCCACAAGTCGTGGTGCTATCAACTTTTTGAACTTGTGTAAGGAGTTTTTAATAAAAAATCAAGATAAAATACAGCGCACAGCAGCGTGATTGGTTATTGGTTATTAGGGATTGGTTATTGGTTAACGCATACCAATAACCAATCCCTAATAACCAATAACCAATAACCAATAACGAATCATGGCAAAACTTAAATTAGCAGACCAAAGCCGCGGACTCGACGAATTGCTCGGCAGTTCCGATTCCGTAACCGACATCGTAAAGGAGTTGACACATACCATCGTCAATATTCCGCTTGAACAAATAGAGGTGAATCCTTGGCAGCCGCGTAAGGATTTTGATGAACAGGCTTTACAGGATTTGAGCGACTCTATCAAACTTTATGGACTGATTCAGCCCATAACGTTGAGGCGTTTGGCGACCAATCAATTTCAATTAATCTCTGGTGAACGCCGTTTGCAAGCCTCACATAGGGCTGGCTTGAGGGCAATTCCTGCCTATATTCGCATAGCGAACGACCAAGAAATGCTTGAAATGGCATTGGTTGAAAACCTTTTACGTGAGGATTTGAACGCTATTGAGGTAGCGATTACCTATCAACGTTTGAAAGAAGAGTTCGGCTTAACCGATGAACAATTGGGCAAAAGGGTGGATAAAAACCGTTCAACCGTAACGAATATGTTGCGTTTACTCAAATTACCACCTAATTTACAAGAAAGCATCAAAGAAAAACGTATTTCAACAGGTCATGCAAAAGTGTTGGTCGGCATCAAAGACATTGCCTTACAATTGGCTTTGCATGAACGCATCGTTAGAGACCGTTTGAGCGTCCGTGAATTAGAAGACATCGTCGCCAATTACACGACAGCGAAAGCAAAAGCAAAAAAAACGCCCCCCTCAGTACCCGACGCTTACAAACTCGTTGTGGACAATTTGAGTGGTTTTTTTGGTTCAAAAATTCAATTTAAACGCAAGCCAACAGGTGCAGGTCAAATTGTTGTCAATTTTAAAAACGACGACGACCTCAACCGCATTTTAGACCTTATTGATAATGGATAGTTGATAATGGATAGTTTATAATGGATAATAATTATCCATTATAAACTATCCATTATCCAATAGAATAAAATCGTTGCTTGGCATGGTGTGAAGCAACGATTTTTCATTTTTAATCGTTTTGGAGGACATGAAAAAGATACTGGTAGTCAACGGGTTTTTATTATTGTTTTTACATTTTGGGTTTACCCAAAATACTGATATTCAACCCATTAAGTCTGATTCGACCCCCTCAGTAAAAAAGGTGGTGAAGGACAAAAAATACAGCTCGACGGATAGTTTCCCTATACCAAAACGGGCGGCTATGTGGTCATTACTGCCTGGTGGTGGTCAAATTTATAACAAAAAATGGTGGTATATCAAACTGCCCATCGTTTATGGTGCATTAGGCACAACCATTTATTTGACCGCTTTTAATCAACAATTGTATCGAAAATACAAGGCAGCAGACTTCAATATCCGTAATTCAGATGCTGGAAATCCGCAATCAGGCTTTGCTGACATACCCAACACAACCAATACGACACGCCTCCGTGAAATCCGAGACGCTTACTTCAAACGCACCCAACAAATGTACATACTGACGGGTGTCACCTACCTTTTGGCAGCCGCCGAAGCTTTTACATCAGCACATTTAGCTCATTTTGACGTAAGTGATGATTTGAGCTTTCGGATAAAACCTTCATTTGAGCCAGTTTCAGCGTCGGGCAATGCTTTTGGTTTGGGTATTCAATTGAAGTTTTAATGTTTTGGATACAATTTTGAACAAGGGCAAGGCGTAATATTGGATAAATCATCAATCAAAATATTGCCATTTGTAGATTTTTCTGTTGCATAATAAGCCATGAGCATAATATGATCTATTTGTTTTTTAGGCTGAATAACAAAATGATATTTCACCCAATCTTGCGATAGAACTTGAGGTGTTTCTATTAAAAGTTCTCCTTGTTGACAAAATCTTGTTCCACCATAAACCATCAACTTAGTCGGTTCGACATAATTAATTGCTTTTCCTGTCAAACGACTATGACTCGCATAAACAGGCGAAGTCGCTAAATAAACCGTAAATTCATAACAGGAAATAGGCAACAAAGGATATTTGAGCTTCTGACCCACAGCCTCCCATGTTTTGTTGTCCCGAGTAACCATACCTAAGTAAGTCGCACCGTCTTTCGCAGGTTTTAAAACTATGAATTGGACTGTTGGCAATATATCAGGTGGCGTTTCATTGTCAAACCCACAATCATACCATCCTTTGGGCGCACTTCCAGGTTGTGGATAGTCCTCAAATGATGGATTTTCTAATTTTATTTTTTTGGGTTGTGCAAAAATGGTCATTGAAAAAAAAGTGCAGAAAAGTGCTACAACAAGGTTTTTTTTCATTTTGTTCGTTTTAAAAATTCAATTATTAAGAAGAGAAAAAACATAAATCAGTGCCTTTTCTATAATTTTGTCGTCCAATTCAGCAACGTTTTTAGTAAACAATCGTTTTTGAAAAAATATCATCAAAAATAAAAAACATATTGAAATATGAAAAAATTAATTTCTGTTTTCTACTTCATTTTAGTGACAATGACCGTCACATTTTCTCAAAATAGCCAAAAAGAAACGCCCAATTCTGACGATATTGCCAACCCAATGATGCAGATGCAAAAGCAATTGGCTGAACAAATGAAAAAAATGTTTGGCAATAGCAATGACAGCGATTCGACTGAAAACTTTGGTTTTTCTTTCAAAAACATGCCTTTTCAGATGGATACAAGCATGATGCAGTCATTCGGAATGCTGTTCGATGGTCAAAATTGGCATAACTTATCACCCAATGGTGATACGTCTTTGAATGACCAATTACGTGGATTTCAAGGACAAATGCCAGATTTTGGCAAAGGTTTTAACCTCGATGATATGCTCAAAGGTTTTGGCAGCATGTTCAAAGACGGTTTCCCGATGTCGCCCAATACCGACGGTATGCCGCTTGTTCAACCTTACGACAAACAACGCAAAGGCGATGAACCTAAGAAAAAAGGAAAATACAAGACAGAGTCATTGTGATTGGTTATTGGTTATTAGTTAGCCGCAAATAACTAATCCCCAATAACTAATAACCAATCCCCAAAACATCTTTCAATTTTTTTTGAAAGTTTTTGCAACAATTAGATACCACATTACATTATATTACAGAACTTTGTATTCGCAGAATTACTGAATCATATCGCAACTCAATTTTTTCTTATGCAAGACATCATCAAAAAAGCACATCTCATCATTTATCGCATTCAGCAACGCGGTTTAGAAGTATTCCTCGTTAATCACGACCTTGAAGGCGACGATTGGCATTTGCCACATGCCCCCCTCAGTAAAATGAATGCTGATACGATTGAACTTGACCCCGTAGAAAAAGATGGCGAACAGTTTCAAGCAATCGCTATCGAAGGTGATTGGCACGACATTCCTTCGCTCAAAGGTTTAATAAAACAGGATATGCGTTTGGTATCTGACAAAGTTTTCAATGAGTTGGAAAAGCATGGTACTTACTTCGCCGTCAAAGATGCGTTCAAAAAAGTATTGCCACAACAATATGCGTTTTTAAAGGAATTGAAAGAAGTAATTTCTGAAAAAAACTCTGTAAAAGATTTATAGTCAACTGTTTATAAAATTAAGTGTCATAAAATTATATGACTAAAAAAGCGTAATGATATGGATATTCATTACGCTTTTTGTTTTTAACCTTTTTTACAACACAGGATTTAGGCAAATTTCTTTACATTTTGTTTAAAAAAAGTATAAATTTGTAAGTCAAAATAAAGTATAAATTTGCTTAAAAACAACTCAAATGACAGCGGCACTTAGTAAAATAGAGACTTTATTGGCTCAAATATCACCCATCGAAAAAACACAAGTCCTGCAATGGGTCATCAGCGATTTGGGCGGCACCTTCTTTGGCATTGATAAAACAGTTGGTGTCTGT
>JANLQI010000428.1:0-2249 GCA_031367705.1 Saprospiraceae bacterium
ACTAAAGTAATTCACGCAGGCATCGAGCCTGACCCTTCAACAGGTGCGATTATGACACCTATTTATCAAACTTCTACTTATGTTCAAGCCGCACCAGGCGACCATAAAGGTTATGAATATGCTCGGACACAGAATCCAACACGTTCCGTTTTAGAAAAAAACTTGGCTGCCCTTGAAAATGGGACGGATGCGATTTGTTTTGCATCGGGTTTGGCGGCTATGGATGCTGTTATTAAAATGCTGCAATCGGGCGACGAAATATTGAGTTGTGATGACTTATACGGTGGTTCTTATCGCCAAATCGTTCGGGTTTATGGTAAATTTGGCATCACTGGGCGGTTTGTTGATATGTCAAACGCAGAGACTTTTGCACAACAGATTTCTGAAAAAACAAAATTGATTTGGATTGAAACGCCTACGAATCCAATGTTGGGCATTGTGGATATTGCCGCTATTTGTGCCGCAGCAAAGGCAAAAGGCGTTATGACGTGCGTTGACAATACGTTTGCGTCTCCTTATTTGCAAAATCCCTTGGATTTAGGTGCAGATATTGTGTTACACTCGGCTACTAAATATATTGGTGGTCATTCTGATGTGGTGCATGGTTGTGTGATTACAAAAGATGCTGAACTCGCTTCGCAACTCCGTTTTCTTCAAAATGCATCGGGTGCTGTGCCTGGACCACAAGATTGCTTTTTGATACTGAGGGGTATCAAAACGCTGCATTTGCGGGTGAAGGCGGCTTGTGAAAATGCGGAAAAAATTGCTGATTTTCTTCAAGCGCATCCCAAAGTGGATAAAGTCTATTATCCAGGTTTTGCAAATCATCCGAACCATGAGATTGCAAAAAAGCAAATGCGGATGTTTGGTGGTATGATAAGTTTTGACCTCAAAGGTGGGAGTATCGAAGATGCTAACACTGTTTTGTCAGGTACACATTTGTTTTCATTGGCAGAATCGCTCGGTGGTGTTGAATCGTTGATTGGACATCCTGCGTCTATGACTCATGCTTCGATTCCGCGTGAATCGCGCTTGAAAGTAGGCTTGACAGACTCTTTAATTCGTCTTTCAGTTGGTGTAGAAGATGTGGATGACTTGATTGAAGACTTGCGTCAAGCGATTGAAAAAGTCGCTGCATAAATATTGTTTTAACTTAAAAAAGCCTCGCATAACGTTATGTGAGGCTTTTTTATGTGAAATACTGAGGGGGTCAAAATGAGGATAAATCCACAGAAAGATAATTTTTCAAAGGCGTTTCTGACAATTGACCCGTCAAATCCAACCATTTTATATACTTCTGATAAGCCGCGTGTTCAAGAGAAACAAGTTGTGATTGCCGTTTCAAAACCAGTTCTTTCATCCGCAACAAGACGATGGGCGGGCTGCCTTGTATGTTCGCATAGTGGTCAAGGGCGTACAGCGTTTGGCTTTCGTTCACTTGTTTTTCAATAAAATCATATTCTTTAAAAATCAAGTCTAAGTCTTGTTGAAGGTTGAAAATCTGCAAATCGAAGTTAGTTTGAAGGTTTTTTAACTTATTTTCTTCTTCCAACCGCTTGAAAGCGATGTTGTTCAACTCTATTTTTGAAGAACCGCGATACGGAATCGCAATGCCTACACCTACTGACCATTCTCTGACAAGGACATCTTTATTACGTGCGCTGTTGCGAATTTGGGCGTAGTCAATAATTTTTTTAGACTGCGATTTTTCTACATTATATTCCGATTGCACAACGCCAATGGCAGCTTGCTGATAGGTTAAAACAGGATTTTTATCCGCCGTTGAAGGCAATTCTGAGACTAAAAGACGGATTTTACTGAGGGGTATCCAATCAGCCGTATCAAGTTGCACGCTGTCTGTTGTGTTAAAAGTACGCTTCAAAAACTGGTTGATATTGCGAATTGTACCTTCTGATTGTAGTATTTTTTGCTGAAAATCAAAGGCGGCGTCTTCGGCTTTTATGAGGTCTTCAATGTTAAAATCCGTTGTCAATTTAGCCATTTTTTGCAAAACATCGCGTTTATCTGCAAAAACGTCGAACATTTGGCGGTACATTTTGAGAGCCGTTTCTTCAAACCGATATTCGACGAGTAAAGCATAGCGGTCGTACAAAATGTCTTTAAATAACACCGTACGCTCTGCTTGTTCTTTAACCACATTTGCCTCTTTTTGCTGCTTCAAACTGCGCATTTCCTCCCAACCATTAAACGATGTTCGGACACGAAACTCCTGTCTTTGCCAATCAAAA
>JANLQI010000471.1:0-4088 GCA_031367705.1 Saprospiraceae bacterium
CGAATCCTATACTTTTTCGCTCAAAATAGCTGCAATCCGACCAGCCGCTTGTCCATCCCAAAAAGGGGGTACAATGCCTTGTTTTATTTGCCCCCTCAGTATTTCGCCGACTTTTTCATCAACGGTTGCGGGGTTTAAATCGGCTAATAATTGGTTGGTGCCGAGTTCGACCGTTACAGGGCGTTCTGTGCTGTCTCTAAATGTTAAGCAAGGGATTTGAAGAAAAGTCGTTTCTTCTTGGATGCCACCTGAATCGGTGACGATGAGTGCCGCATTTTCCATGAGGTTCAGAAATTCGAGATAACCTTGTGGCTCTGTCATGATTAAATGCTCGATGGCTACCAAACGGTCAGATAAACCGAATTTTTCGGCATTGTTGCGTGTGCGCGGATGGATGGGAAATAGGACTTTTTTGCCGTATTTACCGATGTTTTCAATGATTTCTATGATGCTGTGCAGTCCTTCTGGGTTGTCCACATTGGCGGGGCGGTGCATGGTCACTAAGACATAATCGCCTTTTGACAAACCCAAAGGCTGAATGATATTCAAAGCTCTTGCTTTTTTCTGATAAAAAGCCAAGGAGTCTATCATACAATTGCCCACAAAAAAGACTTTTTCGGCAGGTACACCTTCTCTTGCTAAATTGACCATACCTGCTTGTTCGGTCACGAACAGCATATCAGAAATGGAATCCGTTAAAATGCGGTTGATTTCTTCGGGCATCGCTCTGTCGCCACTGCGTAAACCCGCTTCGACGTGGGCCACTTTGACGTTCATTTTAACGGCTACCAAAGCACAAGCAATGGTAGAAGTCACATCACCGACAACCAAAACGAGGTCGGGCTTTTCCGCTTCCATGACTTCTTCAAAAGCCAACATAATGCGGGCTGTTTGTTGCGTATGCGAACCGCCGCCGATGCCGAGAAAATAATCAGGTTTGGGTAATTCGAGTTGTTCAAAAAAAACATCGCTCATTTTAGCATCAAAATGCTGCCCTGTGTGAACGATTTTCGACTCGATATTGGGATGGTTTTGGAAAGCGCGGTGTAAAGGTGCGACTTTCATGAAGTTTGGTCTTGCGCCGACTATGTTGAGTATTTTCATGCTAATAAATGGTAAAATAAACTAAATTTGTGCTTGGAAGATTTGTTTTCCAAAAACTGTAAAACAGTTTTTCAACTATCAACTATCCCCTATCAACTATCCATTATCCACTATCCATTATCAACTATCCATTATCCATTAAACTATGCGTTATTTCAATACATCAGGACCTAATATCGTCGCCGAACATTATACTTTAATGCGCCCGCAACTGATAGCCGAAGGTTTAGATAAAATTCATAAAAGTCGTTACTTTTCGATTTGGGCACCGCGCCAAACAGGTAAAAGCACCTATTTTAGGCTGCTGGCAGATAGACTTGAAACAGAAGGATACAAAGTCGCTTATATTAATTTTGAGAATTTTAAAGAGGCAGATATATCTTCTTTTCTAAATAATTTTCATTTCCATTTACATCAATTTTGGGGGATTGATTTTATCGGTTTGAGCTTAACAGATACTTTCACCAAAGTTGTAAAAATAAATGACAAAAAGTTAGTCCTCATTATTGATGAAGTCGAAGGTATAAATCCCGATTTTTTCGGACAGTTCCTACACTCTATTCGCAATGCCTATCACTCCCGCACGACACACGCACTCAAATCGGTTATTTTAGTAGGTGTTAGTAATATTGTTGGCGTCGTTCAAGACAATGCCAGCCCTTTTAATATTGCCGATAATCTAAATGTCCCTTATTTTACGAATGAAGAAACCCTTGAATTAATAGGACAACATGAAAGGGAAACAGGGCAATTATTCGACCCCTCAGTAAAAACGAAAATTTCTGAAATTACAGCCAATCAACCCGGCTTAGTCAATGCTTTCGCACGACAATTGGTTGAAAACCACCCTAAAAAAGACCTAATCACTTACCCAGATTATTTAAAAGTCGAGAGTTGGTTTTTAACCGAAGCCATTGATAAAAACATTTCTAATATTGTCAATAAAGCCAAAACACATAGAAAATTTATTGACCGTTTATTATTTACCCAAACTAAAATACCGTTTCAAATCCATCGGGATGTCATTAAAGAATTGTATGTAAACGGCATTATAAACCGTGATGAAGACGGTTTTGTCGCTTTTCGCGTTCCTTTATACCAAAAATGTTTGTATTCTGCTTTTTATCCCTACATGAATGGCGAAGGGGATCGCATTCGCGGTTATGCTGATGTGGATACTTTCCTCTTACCCGATGGGCAAATTGATATGGATAAAATCATTAAAAACTATAAAGAATACGCCCAAAGAAAGGGTTTCCGATTTTTTAGAGAAAAAAACCCAGATGGTACTTATGTCTCTTTAAAAGAAGCGGCTTTGATGTACAGTTTTGACACCTATATCAATGCTTTGATGATTCTTGTAGGTGGTAAAACCTATCTCGAACCGTCCGTAGCTTTGGGACGGAGTGATAGGGTTATCAATGTAAAAGGCTTTGAATATGTGGTCGAAACAAAAGTTTATAGCGACACTGTTCAATTTGCAGAAGGTAAAACCCAATTGGCTTATTACATTAAAAAATTAAACTTAACGACGGGTATTTACTTGGTTTTTGTCCGATCCACAATTACAAATCCTAAAATTGTCGAAAGTATTGAAATTATTGAAGGCATTGAAATTAAAACACATATCGTCCGGTATGACCTTAAAACGGATTTTAAAGCCAAAAAAGGTAAAAAAGATCAAGAGGACGATGATGAGGATTAATGATGATGTCTGGGATAAAAACAACTGGACTGCTGAAGATGAACAACGATTGCTCGAAACACATATCAGAACGCCTTATAACCCTGCCGACTAACTACGCCTTAACAGGTTTGACCCAAGCAGAATATAGAAAGGGCTCACAAATTATTATCTTTCTTGATTTCCAGAACAAAATCAACCGTTGTCACAAAATCTTCTGCGATTTCTTCCGCCGTCAACCGTCCTCTTTCTAATGCTTTTATTATCCCTTTTACCTTTTCTTTTGCTGCGCCTTCGTCAAAAGCCGTATCTATCACATTTTTCAAATCCCTGTATGATTTCAAACTGTCTTCATATCGTTCTTTTTCTTCTGGACTAAATTTCGCTATTTCAGAGGTCTCAAATAGTCGCTCAAATATCTTTTCTTGTAATTTACTCGGACGTTTCTTAAACCCAAAATCCGTAAAAGGATTGATATATTTCTCCGTTACTGTCATTTTTACCCATTTTATCTGACAAAAATAACGCTTTTATCTGAATTTTTTAAAAGCTATATGTTTATTCTTCCTTAACTTCTTCAAATGTCAACATAATCCGCGCAGTTTGCTGCGTGTGCGAACCGCCGCCGATGCCGAGAAAATAACCCCGTTTGGGTAATTCGAGTTGTTCGAAAAAGACATCGCTCATTTTGGCATCAAAATGATGCCAGGTGTGAGCAATTTTCGACTCGATATTGAGATGGTTTTGGAAAGTACGGTGTAAAGGCGCGACTTTCATGAAATTGGGGCATGCGCCGACTATGTTGAGGATTTTCATGAATTTGTGTGGATTTCATTTTATTGGCTTTTCACGCAGTTCTTCTACCTCAATCTCTGTTAAGCCAGAAAGGTCTGCTATCATGCTATTATCTAAACCCCTTGCTATTCCTTTGAGTACCATCTCTTTTTGTGCTTCTAATTTTCCTTTTAATTCACCTTCGTCAAAAGCGGTATCAATCACATTTTTCAAATCGCGATACGATTTCAAACTGTCCTCATATCGTTCTTTTTCTTCTGGACTGAATTTCGCTATTTCAGAGGTCTCAAATAATCGCTCAAATATCTTTTCTTGTAATTTACTCGGACGTTTAGTTAAATTTGGTAAATTCTTTAATACATAAAGCCATTTATCATAAACTGTTTCTAATTCATCCTCTGTTTTTGTAAAATTCGGCATCTCCAAATAAATATAAGTCAGTTTATCATAAAAGACTTGGCATTTTTGGTCTTTAAGTTTTACTTCATGTCGAACTTCTTTTGCT
>JANLQI010000486.1:0-2975 GCA_031367705.1 Saprospiraceae bacterium
CTCGAAATGCTCGATGAATTAAATGAGGAATTGGTGTCCAAAAAAGAAGAACCTGTGGCTTTTGAACACGACTGCCGCGAAGGTATTTGTGGCACTTGCTCACTCGTTATCAACGGTCGCCCACATGGGCCGTGGAAAGCGACAACGACTTGCCAACTTCACATGCGCGAGTACAAAGACGGTGATACAGTCGTCATTGAGCCATTCCGCGCCCGTTCATTTCCTGTTATCAAGGATTTGGTGGTTGACCGTTCATCCTTTGACCGCATCATTCAATCTGGTGGTTTCATTTCTGTTGGCACAGGTCAAGCGCAAGATGGTAACTCTGTGCCGATTGGCAAAGAGCAAGCAGCGAGTGCGATGAATGCAGCTGAATGTATCGGTTGCGGTGCGTGCGTCGCGGCTTGTCCAAATGGCTCCGCGATGTTGTTTACGGGTGCAAAAGTATCGCATTTGGCACGTTTACCACAAGGTCGTCCTGAAGCTGCGAAACGCGTACAAGACATGGTGGCACAGCACGATGCCGAAGGTTTTGGCATGTGTAGCAACGTCGGAGCTTGCGAAGCAGAATGTCCGAAAAGCATCAGCCTCGATACAATTGCGACGATGAATCGGGAATATAACTCGGCTTCATTTACGGCTGCGCCTGAGAAGGCGATGGCGGAATAAGTGTAAATCAGCGATTTATCTTAGTTTTTAAGTTTTAATATAAAGAAAAACGCTTGTTCTGTCAGCTTTGACAGAATGAGCGTTTTTCTTTTTAATAAAAAACCTAAATTTGCTCTTGATTCAACTTCGAAATAAAACAGCCCCCCTCAGTATTAAACTCTTAATTTTACCGACGTATTAATAATATGAATATGGCAACTGAAAAAATAATCGTAAAAAATTTTGGACCTATACGTGATGTTGAATTGGACTTACGTAAGGTTACTGTTTTTATTGGCGAACAAGCGAGTGGAAAAAGTGTGCTGGCAAAATTGATTGCGAAATTTGAGGACTATAATGAAATACGACATGGTTTTAATGCCTTTGATTATTATAATCTTGATAGTTGTATTGAAAATGGATCAGAAGTGATTTATGATAATAATCTATATCAAATCGAATATAAATATACCAATGGTGAACCAGACAAAATTAAGAAAAAGTTTAAGAATCACGTTTTCCAAAATGAAATAGATGAACTTCAAAAAGCACAAGAAAACTTTTTTCTTTCAGAACATAAATATGATAAAGCAACTAACGAATCTGACAGAGATGAATTGAGACTTCAAAAAGAATTTTGGGGAAACAAATTAGACAGCCAATTTAAAAAACTATCAAAAATTGTTTCTGAAATTATATATATACCGACAGAAAGGTTATTGGTTTCTATACTTTCGGAATCTGATGAAATACGAAAATCAATTGCGCCTAAGTTTCAATTCGTTCATAAATTTTATAGTGAGTATTGGGCATATCGAAAAAGCAATGATCCTCTACATATTGATTTTCTAAATTTAAAATTTCAACATCACAACTATCAAGATGAAATTGAATTAAAGAATAATAAAATAATAAATTTATCAGATAGTTCAAATGGCATTCAATCTATTATTCCAATGCTTGTTGTTTTAAATGGTAAAGCAAAAAGTAGGAATAAAAAAGTATTTATCATTGAAGAACCCGAACTCAACTTATACCCCACAACTCAAAAGAAACTCGTTGAATATTTGATTGAAAAATGCACAAAAGGGGACAATCGGCTTATCATTACGACACATAGTCCCTATATTTTGACGGCTTTGAACAATTTAATTCAAGCAAAAAATGTAGCAAAAAATCGTCCTGAATTAGCTGATGAAGTGGGGCAAATTGTCCCCCCTCAGTATCACCTTGATTTTGAGGACATTGCTGCATACTTTGTTGCCGATGGCACGGCGCGTTCTATAATGAATGTAGAAAATCAACTTATTGATGCAAATGCGCTTGATGAAGTCAGTAATGATTTAAGCGAAGAGTTCGGAAAACTCGTTCAACTTGAATTTCAAGACCTTGCCATATGAAAAACCTTCAAAAACGATTAGGAATCAGCGATGATTGTGTTATTCGCTGTTCAAAGTTACATTCTGTCAGCGAAAACAAAATGGTTTTCATCTTGGATACAACCAAATCTTCAAACGATAAATTTTGGTGCATTAAAGTTGATAATTGTATGATAACTAATGCTGAACAACGTTGTGACTTTGCATTTTTACGTTATAAAAGAGATGATACCCAAAATGATTATTACTTCGTTGAGCTCAAAGGCAGTAATATCCAAAAGGCTTTTGACCAAATCGTTACGACGATTCATAAACATTTCAAAAAACCACCTAAACAGAATGTACATGCTTTTATTGTTGCTTCGAAAGTACCCGCGGGGGCAGATGCCCAAAATTTGAGAAAGAATTTTATCAAAAATCACGGGGTTGATTTATTGATAAAATCTAATTACTTGAAACATACTCCCACGTGAATAACTCATCTATTCACAACAAAAACGCCTATTCCTAAGAATGGGCGTTTTTGTTTTAATAAAAAACTTAAATTTGCGCCCTTATTTGAATTCCAAAATTTTAGAATCTTGAAATTCGCAACACCCCCTCAGTATTTTCCGTTAAAATCACCACATAACTCAATAACGATAGGCGTTTTTATGATAAACATCACATTCCCAGACGGTAATATCCGACAATACGAAGGCGGTAGCTCCGCCCTCGACATCGCCAAAAGCATCTCTATGGGCTTGGCAAACAAAGTTTTAGCCGCCAAAGTGGACGGCGAAGTCCGTGACCTCACACGTCCGATTGACGCAGATGCGTCTTTGGAACTCCTCACTTGGGACGCTCCCGAAGCGAAAAAAACCTTTTGGCATTCATCTGCGCATTTATTTGCAGAGGCATTAGAAGCGTTGTATCCAGGCACTAAATTCGGCATCGGCCCTGCCATTG
>JANLQI010000007.1:0-34206 GCA_031367705.1 Saprospiraceae bacterium
TTTTGATACACGAATTTCACAAATTACACTAATTTTTTGTCAACCTGAAAGGAACTAAATTCGTGTAATTTGTTAAATTCGTGTCGGCATTAACCAATCGCTTTTTTTGTAAAATCTGATAAAACCAACTCCCCACTTATCGCTGCTCGTTCAGCCAAAAGCACATCCCAATGTTCTGTACCTTGCCACAAAACTGCTTTCAATTGGCGCATCGCTTCTGGGCTTGAATTGACCAATTTATCTGCAAAATAGGCGATATAATCGTCCAAACGTTCTGTTGATTCAAAAACTTCGATAAAAAGCCCTTTTTCTTTTCCCCATTCTGCCGTACACCATTCCGTTGCATTTATTGCCATTTGAGAAAAGGCAGACAAACCCAATTTGCGCTCAACGGCAGGACCAATGACAAAAGGACCGATGCCAATTGCCAATTCGCTCAATTTTATCGTCGCATTCACGGTTGCCAAACTGTAATCGGCTGCGGCAGCCAAACCGACACCGCCGCCAACTGCCTTGCCGTGTATGCGACCAATGATGAATTTTGGGCATTTCCGCATCGCATTGATGACATTGGCAAAGCCTGAAAAGAATTGTTTGCCGCCTTCTGCATCTTGCACAGCTTTCAATTCATCAAAACTCGCCCCTGCACAAAACGTTCTATCGCCTGCGCTTTTCAAAACGACGACCAATACTGAGGGGTCATTTCCTGCGGCTGTTATTTGCTCTACCAAAGCACTTAACAAATTGGCTGGCAAGGAGTTATGTGCAGGATGAAAGAAAGAAATGGTGGCGATACCACCGTTTATCGTCGTGTTGACGTGTCCTAATTGTGTGTTATCCATTAATGTAAAGTTTCTTTTTTGAAGTCGTCTAATTCGCGGCTTTCAGAATTAAAATTAATACCAATCGCTATTTTAATACGGCTATCCGCTTTATGTTGTACGGCGTATTGTTTGTCTTTAATTTGCTGCAAAGCTGTATCAGCCGTACTGTTCATTTTAAACTCTAATAAGTAAATATGAGTCGGTGTTTCAACGATGCAATCGGCACGCCCTTTTACGGTATGCACTTCGCTTTGAATATATAAACCAAGGCATTTGAATAAGATATGCACCAATCCATGATAAAATCCTTCAACTTGTTGTACGGTTTGGTGTGTATAGACATCATAGGAAAGACCGCCAAAAAGGGCTGTCAAAATGGTTTCTACACGGTCTAAATCGTTGTTGAAAAAAGCTTTTTTCAGATGCCTTGTTGTCACGCCGCCACCACCGCGCGTATGCCCCATATCATCAATCAAAAAAGAATAAGTAGCCAAGCGCACCTCTCTATTTGGAAAAGACAGCACCAAATCACCATATTTCGATTTCTCTTTTATCGTCAAATAGCCCGTTTGAAAAAGCAGTGAAGTCAATTCGATATTGTCTAAACTGTATTGATTCAAAAAATTAATATCCGCTTCAATATTTTCTAAATGAAAGAAGTTTTGTTCTTCTATTTTTTTGACCAAAAAAGTGGGCGTACCTGATTGAAACCAAAAGCTTTGAAAGTCTTTATTGCTTAAAAACAATAAAATCCCAAAAGGATTATAAAGTGTGTTTTTACCGTCCCAACTATATCCATTATACCATTTTCGAATATCATCTAATAGTTCTTGTCTATTATTTTCAGTAAAAACAGTCAAAGCGTCATTGATATAATCGTCGAAATTAGCCTCTAATTCTTCTTGTGTATAACCCAACATGGTGCTATAATTTGGGTTAATTGTCAAATCATTCAGATTATTAAGTTTAGAGAACAACGATACTTTTGTAAATTTAGAAACACCCGTAATAAACAACAAGCGAATATAAAGGTCGGCATCTTTCAAAGCATCATAAAAAACACCCAATATTTCCTGATTGGTTTTGGCTTTATCAATTTTATCATGTTCTAAATGGTCAATAATAGGCTTGTCATATTCGTCAATAAGAATAACAACTTTGTCATATTTATCATGTAGTTGTTTAACCAAATCGTAAAACAGCCGTTTAATGTCCGTTTTATCATCATGGTCAAGCCCAAACTCCTCAAAAAACTCTAATAAATATTGTCGAATACCTTCCTCTAAGCCCAATGTTTCATAAGATACTTTCAGAAAAGAAATATGAATAACTGGGTTTGTTTTTGACCAATCCCATTTATCCAATATCCATGTATCTTTAAATAAATCTTTACTACCCATAAACAATTCTGCCATTGTAGAAAGCAAAAGTGACTTGCCAAAACGACGAGGACGCGACAAGAAATACATGCCACCTCTATCGCATAAGCTATGAATATGCTGTGTTTTGTCAACATAGATACAACCATCTTCTATCAATTTTCTAAAAGATTGGCGACCAATAGGTAGTATTTTCTTTTTCATAAGGCAAATATAGGTCTTTTTATTGTTTTTACTGAGGGGTATCCCTTTTCCTAACCATCGTCATTATCGTCGCCAAAGCCACCGTTTCGCCTGTCTCGTCATACACATCAACGAGCCATTTGACGATGCCACGAGGCGGCAAAGTATCATTTTCCTTTTGTTCAACATCCATTTTTTCTTTGCACGTAAAACGCACGCCGATGGTTGAATTTGGATAAACAGGTTTTGTAAAACGGCAGTCATCAAGTCCATAATTCAGCAAAACGGGTCCTTTTTTAGGTTCAACAAACAGCCCTGCGGCTTTGGACAAAATGAAATAACCATGTGCCACAATACCCGTAAAAGGCGTACCTTCTAAGGCTGTCGGGTCGGTATGGGCATAAAATTTATCGCCTGTTAGTTCTGCAAAATTGGCTATATCGGCTTCTGTAATGGTATGTTTTTCTGTTATCAGCGTTTCGCCAATGTCTAAATCTTCAAAATATTGCAAAAAAGGGTGTTTGTCCTTGAAAATATAAGCACCGCCCACTTGATAGTTTTGCGTCACTTGAGAAATCATCGTCGGATGCCCTTGAACCGCCACACGTTGCAAATAATGAAAAATGCCCCGCAATCCGCCCATTTCCTCGCCACCACCTGCACGTCCCGGACCGCCATGCGTCATCAACGGCATCGGTGCGCCATGACCTGTGCTTTCGGGGGCAGATTCGCGGTTTAAAAACAGAATTCTGCCGTGAAAAGCCCCTGCGTTCATCAAATATTCTCTACATACTGAGGGGGTATAACTGCAAATTGTAGAGACTAATGAGCCTTTGCCTTTGTTCGCTAAAGCAATCGCTTCATCCATATTTTTGTATGGTATCAGCGTAGCAATAGGTCCAAATGCTTCAATTTCATGGCTTTCTGTATGCTTAAATGGCTTTTCATTGAGTAAAAGGATAGGCGGCAAAAACGCACCGTCAATTTTATCTGCGCCAACGACTTCAAATTTTTCTAAATTACCAACGACGATAGAAGAAACAGTTAACAGTTTTTTGAGGTTTTCATGCACCCGTTGTCGCTGCACTTGATTGACCAAAGCACCCATTTTTACACCTTTTACTGAGGGGTCGCCAATCGTCACTTTTTGCAATTCAATGCCCAAAGCAATTTGTACATCTTCTAATATTTTGGACGGAACAATTATACGCCTAACAGCCGTACATTTTTGCCCCGTTTTGACAACCATTTCATTGCGTACATTTTTTATAAAAATAGCGAATTCAGGCATGTCAGGTGTAATGTCTTCGCCTAAAATCATGGCATTGAGCGAATCGGCTTCCATCGTAAATGGTACGGAAAGGTCATTGATGCGTGGCAGCCCCCTCAGTATTTTGCCTGTTGAAGCTGAACCTGTGAAGGTCACAACGTCTTGCATCGTCACAAAATCTAAGATGCCATGCCCACGTCCGCCTATGAATTGCAAAGCACCATCGGGCAAAATACCGCTTGAAACGATGTCTCTAACAACAGATTCCGTTACAAAAGAGGTAATTTCAGACGCTTTTACAATAGCAGGCATACCCGCCAACCAATTCACAGCGCATTTTTCCAACATACCCCAAACGGGAAAATTGAACGAGTTGATATGAATCGCCACGCCTTGTTTCGGTACGCAAACGTGTTGACCGATGAAAGTGCCTTCTTTGCCCAATTTTGCGGCAGCACCGTCCAAATAAAACGTCTCGTTGCCCAATTGTCGCCGCAAACTCGCATAGGCAAACAAATTGCCGATGCCGCCGTCAATATCAATCCACGAATCCGTTTTCGTCGCGCCTGTGAGGGCTGACACCTGATAGTAATGCGGTTTGCGTTCCGTGAGGTGTAAAGCGAGTTTTTTGAGCATCATACCGCGTTCAAAAAAGGTCATTTTGCGTAAGGCTTTGCCACCTACGTTTCGGGCATAATCGCACATCGCGCCATAGTCCGAAAAGTCGCCTGCGACGCTTACCAAGTTGCTGTTGAGGGCGTTATACTGAGGGGTCTCCGAGCCTGTTGGGAGATGCCATTTACCGAGAGCGTAGTTTTGTAATTTGGTCATAAATATTTGGTTATTAATATTTTAGCTTTTTAAACTCAGTAATTTTAGAGAGGCTAATCATCTGATAAATAGCAATTTCATTGAGTCGCATAATTCTATCACTCATATTTAAATCTTGTTTTATCATTTCTGCATTCATAGATTCAATATTGCTCAACACTATGAGCTGTTCAATAGTTGAATGGTCACGGATATTACCTTGTTTTTCAGGGTTTTTATCGCGCCATTCTTTTGCGGTCAAACCAAACAATGCTTTGTTGAGCATATCGGCTTCGGTTGCATAAACCATCGCTTCTTGATATTTACTCAAACGAGGTGGGATAAGATTCTCTTTTATGGCATCTGTATGGATTTTGTAGTTGGCTTTTGCCAAAAAACGAGATAAATCCCATTGAGCATTGAGTTTTGACTGTTCTTCTTCTTTGAGCCTTTGATAGTCTCTAATCAAATAGAGTTTGAATTTTGGACTAATCCACATCCCGAATTCAAAGGCAATATCTTGATGTGCATAAGTGCCTCCGTAACGCCCTGCTGTTGATTTTATGCCTATAATGCCACATTTTTCAGTTAATTCTTTGACACTCACCTTAAAACCATTGAGACCTGATTGATTTTCAATTGTGGCGAATTCGCCATAATTAAAATCGGGATTGTTTAGCTCTTCCCATACTTTGATAAACTCTAATGTATTTCGATTTCTCAACCAATCAGCAATATGAAAGTCTCCATCTTTACCTTTTAGCATATCTGTAAGAGACATATAGTCTTGATTATTTTCTTTCAAAACGATAATATCCGTTCCTTCTACTTGCAATATTCTTTTTGCCATTTTCTTGGTTTTTAATTTTTATAAATTTCAACTTTCCGTCCATCAGGGTCTTTCAAAATAGCAGACAACCCAAATTCCATTTGTACAGGCTTTGAAATAATAAAATTGCTCAAAAGTGCAATTTTTTCTTCAAAATCATCAATCTTAAAACCCAATCGTGTAGAAATATCTGCCTCTGTTTGACCCCTCAGTAAAGGATAAATTTCAAAAACAGTTTGACCGATTTTTGTTGAATAATGAAAAACGCCTTGCTCGTGTTTGTGATAGTCAAATTCTAAACCTAAAAGTTTATAGAAATGGACAAGGCGCAGCATATCAGCGGTTCTGATGACAATTAGGTTTAGAATCATTGTGAAATTAGGATAAAACAGTTATTTTTGTAAAAAAAATTAAAGAAAATGGCTAAAACCACATTATTAGACCGTATTTCTGTCAATCCAAATATTTGTTTTGGCAAGCCTTGCATTAAAGGAACGCGGATTTGGGTCTCTTTAATACTTGATTTTTTAGCATCAGGCGAAACAATAAATGATATTTTGGATAATTATCCACAGCTAAAAAACGATGATATTTTAGCGTGTTTGGCTTATGGTGCTGCCATGAGTCACGAAAATTTTGTTGATATAAACTTTGCACCGGCTGCTTAAAATGACAAAACCGAAACTAAAACTTGACGAAAACTTCAGCCCAAATCTTACTTCAGTTTTTCAAAATAAAGGATTCGATACACATTCAGTTCTTGAAGAAGACCTTTCAGGCGAACCAGATACAGTCATTTATCAACAATGCCTTACCGAAGATAGATGCCTGATTACTTTTGATACAGATTTTTGTAATATCCTCCGTTTCCCTGCTGATAATTCAGCGGGTATCATTGTTATTAGACCTCATAGAAATATTACATTGACCGATATGCGCCAATTTACCTTACAAATTATCCAAATTCTTGAAGAACGTGACCCAACGAATTGCCTATGGATTTTAGATTCGCATAAATTGCGAATTAGGTATCCACATTGAAAATATCCTTACTCGTCCGATAAGCCGTCCCCTTAAAAATAGCCACAATTTCCCCTTGCTCATTCCGTGTAGTAATACCATAAACGCTCGTTTTGTTACCCAAATGCACCTCTTTTGCTTCAACTGTTAGCATTTCACCTTCTTTTGCAGCTTTTGTAAACGTGATACTCACATCTAACGCCACAGCCAAACGCCCATGTGAATTGCAAGCAAATGCAAATGCTGAATCTGCAGCTGCAAAAACAGCACCACCGTGAATGATGCCAAATCCATTCAACATATCGGATTTGACAGTATAATGCAAGCGGCAGCCCCCCTCAGTAATCTCATCAACGACCAAGCCAAGCCAACGGCTGAAAGCATCGTTTTCAAGCATTTTTTCTACAACTTGTTGTGGTTTGGTCATTTTTAAGAATTTTTCAATGACATTTAAAATAATCAAACGGCTCTAAACAATCCTTACACCGCATCAGCGATTTACAAGCCGTAGAGCCAAATTCACTCAATAATTCTGTATTTTCAGAACCACATTGTGGACAAGGTACTGAGGGGTGGTCTTGAAAAAGTAATCTATCAATTCGAGCCTTCGCAACTGGCGGTGCGATGCCGTAGTCTTTCAATTTTTGCTTTCCAGCTTCCGTCATCCAATCTGTTGTCCAAGCAGGGCTTAATATTTCAGTGACTTTTACTTTTGGAAAACCATTTGCCAATAATTCAAATTTGATATTGGTTGCAATGACGCTCATCGCAGGACAACCAGAGTATGTCGGTGTTATGATTACCTCAATCAAGTCGTCGTTTTGAATGTGAATGTCTCTCACAATACCCATGTCTAAGACCGTAAGAACAGGTATTTCTGGGTCAGAAACGTTTTCTAAAAGTGTTAAAACACGCTCTTTCAATGCCTCGTTATTCATCATTTATCATTCATATTTCATCATTACTACCACGCCATATTTGGGTAGGCGCGTTGCATAAACTGCATTTCTGCTAGGATATAGCCCAAATACTCGGTATGTCGCCCTTGTTTGCCGCCTTTTTGCATATAATTTGCCGTTGGTTTTACCAAAGTCGCTTCTGCTAAAACGTCATTTATGGTTTTATCAAAAGTCGTTTTGATGCTTTCTAAATCCACGCCGATCCCCTCAGTAAAAGCCCAATTATCGAGGTCATCGGCTATCAATGCTTCGCCTGAATATGTCCATAAATTATCAACCGCCTTTTGCGCGCGTTGATGACTTTCTGCCGTACCATCGCCTAAACGTATCAACCACTCACTTGACCAACGTAAATGATATGCCAATTCCTTAACTGCTTTTTCTGCGACACCCCTCAGTATATCGTCCTTGGAATGGACTAATTTTTCATAAAAAGGCAGTTGAAAGGCTGAAAAAAAGAACTGTCGCACAACGGTATCCGCAAAATCACCATTGGGTTGCTCGACAAGAAGTAGGTTTTTAAAGTCATACACATCACGTAAATAAGCGATATCGTCCTCCGTTTTGCCTGCGTTTTGAACTTCAGCAGCGTATTGATAGAGCGTTCGGGCTTGACCAACGAGGTCGAGGGCGATGTTCGTCATGGCAATATCTTGTTCCAAAACAGGGCCATGTCCGCACAGCTCTGATAGCCGATGTCCTAAAATAAGGGCATTGTCGGCGATGCGGAGGGTATAGTCAAAAAGGTTATTCATAATTTTTAAAATTTTAGATATTTTTTATCCCTTCAGGCATTTCATAAAAAGTGGGATGCCGATACGCTTTGTCGCGTGCAGGCTCAAAAAGCGGGTCGCTGTCGGCAGGGTCAGAAGCGGTGATATGCTTGGATTCGACGACCCAAATAGACACGCCTTCTTGTCGGCGCGTGTAAACATCTCGGGCATTTTCTATTGCCATCGTTGCATCGGCGGCGTGTAGTGAACCCACATGTTTGTGGTCAAGCCCTTGACGGCTGCGGATAAAAACTTCCCAAAGGGGCATTTCTTGGTTGGACATATTTTATAAATTGATTTATGAGCAAATTTACAGTTTTTGAACTACGATTGGCACTGATTTTATGAATTTTGCGAATTAGAATTTCTGAAATTCAACTTGCTGTTACTTTGAAAATCAAATAGAAACTTCAAAAGCGATTTATCGTAACACTCTTTTAAACTTTTTAAAACACCATTTTCAATTGGTCATTTTTATGAAAAACACGCTTGTTTTTATTGTTTTCATGCTTTCTATTTCCCTTTCAACGGCTCAAAAGGCAAAAATAAAATGGGCAGAAAGAGGCTTGACTTGGGCAGATTTCCAAGGCATTCCACCCCCCAATGTGCCTTATTCGTCAGAAATTTACTATTATTTTTCCCTTTTCCCTGATAATGTCAAGATAAACGACACGACAGTTCGAGCTTTTAGAACGGCTTGTTATGTTGATACCAGGCAGTCATGGTCAAAGGTTGAAGCCCAAACACCTGCATCGCTTTTGTATCATCAAACGGTGTTTGATATTGCAGAATCGTATGCTCGAAAATTGGACAATACGATTAATACGTTTGATGCAAATGAGGTGGAACAACAGTTTTCTTTCAAGCAAAACGAATGTAATAAAGTCATTCACAGCTTTGCCGAGGCTTCAAACTATGGTCAAAATGAGTCCGTTGTCAATGAATGGCAGGGTCGTTTGAAAAAAGAATTTGCCCCATTGCGTGCTAAAATACCGTCATTTACGAAGTCAAATTTCCGTTATGGTATGTATGCCAGTGCCGGTTTCAGCACTTTCACAAATACTTTAAATCAGCATTTGACACAAGCTTTTGGTATTCATTATGGGTTTGAATTTGCGCATAAAAAAATAATGTTTGGTTTTAATGCCGCTTTATTAGCCAATCAGATTAAAAAGGGCTTTGAAACGGATTATATTTGGACAAAAGATTTCAAAACGAACCTGACCGTTATTGATTTGTATACGGGTTACGTGATTTTTGATAATCCCAAACAAAGACTATATCCGCATATCGGTGTTGGCGTTGTTGAAATAACGGCGAGAGGTAAAGACCCCGCATTTGAAAAATATAGAGATTATAATTACAATATAACTTTAGGCGTAACACACGATTATAAGTTAAAAAAAACGGTTAACTTTAGAACGGGCAATTTCGTTGTCGGCATGCGTGAATACGTCGAAACAGTGATAAAAACAAGACTGACTTTCAGCCCTGCCGTTTTTACTTCGGAAATAAAAGGAACTGTTGTCAATTTGTCTATCGGCATTGGCATAACAGGGCATAAAATCAAAGCGGTTTTATAAAAAAGATACCCCTCAGTAAATGGACTTTTTACTGAGGGGTATGCGCCTCATTTTACAAATTTCCTCGTCTCGCTTGCTCTCGTTCAATCGCTTCAAATAGGGCTTTAAAGTTGCCTTTTCCAAAAGAAGTTGCGCCTTTTCGTTGAATAATCTCAAAAAACAAGGTCGGACGGTCTTCCACTGGCTTGGTGAAAATCTGCAAAAGATAGCCTTCTTCGTCTCTGTCCACCAAAATATTGAGGTCACGAAGCGGCTGTAAGTCCTCGTCAATTTGTCCAACGCGGTCTAATAAATCATCATAATAGGTGTCTGGCACTTCTAAAAATTCGACGCCACGATTCCGCAGTTCACGAACCGTATGGATAATGTCATTTGTCGCAACTGCGATGTGCTGCACGCCCGCACCGTTGTAAAAATCGAGGTATTCTTCAATTTGCGATTTCTTTTTGCCTTTTGCGGGTTCATTGATGGGGAATTTGACAAAACCATTGCCATTTGACACCACTTTTGACATCAAAGCGGAGTATTCTGTTGAAATATCTTCATCATCAAAAGTAATGAGCAGCTTGAAACCCATGACATCTTCATAAAACTTTACCCATAGATTCATCTCGCCCAATGGCACATTGCCGACGCAATGGTCAATATATTGTAGCCCAACATCACGTTTGGAAGTACGACTTTTACGAGCTTCATAACCTGGTAAAAAGATGCCTTTATAGTCCTTTCGTTCAACAAAAGTGTGAATTGTATCGCCATACGTTTCAATAGATGCGATGACAACAGAGCCGTTTGCATCCCTCAGTATTTCAGGCTCAGAAACAGGTTTTGCACCTCGTTCAACGGTCTCATAAAACGATTTTGTCGCATCGTCCACCCACAACGCCAATAATTTTACACCGTCGCCATGCTTTTGAACGTGCTTTGAAATTGGGGAATTGGCTTGCAACGAAGCCGTCAAAACCAAGCGAATTTTGCCTTGTTTTAAGACATAAGATGCTCTGTCACGCACGCCTGTTTCAGGTCCCGCGTAAGCTATGATTTCAAAACCAAAGACGCTCTCGTAGAAATAAGCCGCTTGTTTGGCGTTACCGACATAAAATTCGATGTAATCCGTACCGTTCAACGGCAAAATATCCGTTGTTTTTTTGGATTGTATAACGGGTTGTTTTTCAAGTAATTCTATCATTTTTTTCGCAAAATTTAAACGCAACATGAATGTTAATTCGTGAATATCTTATAGTATGAAATGCTTTTATTACGCCTTACGAACTATAAGTTCGTGCTACGGCTATTTTTCTGCAAAATTCGACATTTTAAAACGTAATGTCCAATACTTATTTTGTATCATTGTGATAGATAAAACCTATTAGAAATGGAATTGCGACACCTGCGATACTTTGTAGAAATTGCCGAACAAGGGCATTATGGCAAAGCTGCCAAAACCCTTTACGTTTCTCAACCGACATTGAGCCAACAAATACAGTCATTGGAAAATGAGATTGGCGTAGAGTTATTTTTAAGGTCAAAACGACAGATTGCTCGAAAAGTAGAATTGACGGAAGCAGGGGAGGAGTTCCTCATTTCAGCAAAAAAAATCTTGGATTTAAGCCAAAAAGCCATTGAACAAGCCCGAAAAACAGGTTTGCACAAGCAGGTTTTGCGATTCGGTGCTTATAAGCTCGCTTTGCGAGAAAGGATTGTTGAAACTATTAAATTGCTAACCATTCACTTTCCAGATGTGGATATAAAATTAGTTGAATTGCCCACTTCTGCCGATATTCAAACGGCTTTGATGGATGAAACGATTGATTTAGGTTTGATTGTGCCGCCTGTAAAACACAACGATTTGTCTTCAAAAATGATAAAAAAAGGGCATTTATGCGTCATTTTACCTCAGAATCATTTTTTGGCAAATGTTGATGTTGTGCCTTTAATTGCCTTGAAAGAAGAAAAATGGGTGGAACTCAATGCCCAAATTCATCCCTTTTTTGATGAAATCGAACAGGCATGTCGTCAGGCAGGTTTTAGCCGTAAAAACCATATTGTACAAGAAGTTTCATCGCTTGAATTATTGGCAAGTTTGGTGAATGTAGGTATCGGTATCGCCTTTGTTTCCTCGCTTTATGACCTTAGTCGTGAGACAAATATTGTCGTAAAACCCATCATTCAATCAGAAAATGACCCCCTCAGTATAATTGAGATAAATAATGCTTTGGCTTATAAAACAGGAAAAAACACGCCTCTGATACAGGCTTTGATTGGTTTTTTGCAAAATTAAAAATTTAATTGCATAAGGACTTTAAAGTGGTTTTTATGCTTAAAACCTTTTACTTTTGTGAATACAAAGAAGAAATATGTTTTACAATGGTGCGTAAAACAGCAATTCTAATCTATTTTTGTTCAAAAATATAAAACACATAAGAAATGAGTGTATCCGCTTTCGTAGAAAATCCAAAGAAAGTAACCGTCAAAGAACTCTTTGAAATGGAACTTGAAGAGGGTTATTTTTATGAATTGGTAAATGGTAACATCATTAAAAAACAAGCACGTTCTCCGCAACATCAAGAAGCTTCGGGCAACATTCACGCTGCCATTCATGCTTTTATAAAAACAAATCAATTAGGCAAATGTTATTCCGCCCCAATTGATGTCTTTTTTGATAAATATAACAACACACAACCAGACATTCTTTTCATTCGGAAAGACCGTCAATTTATTATCACAAAAGACGGTATTGAAGGACACCCTGATTTGATTGTTGAAGTCATCTCGCCGTCGAGTGTTAGACATGATAAGGTGACTAAAAAAGCACTTTACTTAGAATTTGGCGTTTCGGAATATTGGCTTGTTGACCCAATTTATCACACCGTTGAGATTTATGGATTGGAAAACAACCAATATGTTTTAAAATCTGAAGCAATTGAATACGGAGAGGTCGAATCTGTTGTTTTGGAAGGTTTTAAAATAGACATAAAATCCATTTTTGAAGCTGAAAATACTGAGGGGGGTATTGAAGAAGAAAGTTGAAAAAAAATTGCAAAACCTCTTTTTGTTTCTTGAAAACCTTAAAAAAATACTTCTCTGGGCGATTATCGCTCTTCAAAATCTTCTTTTCTTTGTTTTCAAGATGAAATCTTCTACAAACAGCTACTTTTGCCCTTCTGAACGCACTCAAAGAATCTAAATACTTCATTTTCAATTATTTAGATTCTTTCGCTGCGCTCAGAATGACAAAAATTGTGCGTATCATTAAGACTAAAAACATGACAATAAAAGACAAAGTATTCATCGTAACAGGCGGTGCATCAGGTTTAGGTTTGGCGACAGCCACCATGATTATCGAAAATCATGGCTATGCGATTCTCGCAGATGTCAATACTGAGGGGGGGCAAAAAGCGGAAGAATTGCTTGGAAAACGAGCAAAATTTGTCAAAACGGACGTAACAGACGAGGCAAGTGTTCAAAATGCGATTGACACAGCCATTAGTCAATTCGGCGGTTTACACGGCACTATCAATTGTGCGGGCATCGGACCTGCGGAACGGATTTTAGGACGCAATGGCGTTCATGCTTTGGCTTCTTTTTCAAAAGTTATTACTATCAATTTGATTGGTACGTTCAATGTTATTCGCTTGGCGGCTGATATTATGCAACACAATGAACCTGAAGCAAGCGGCGAACGTGGCGTATTTATATCAACTGCAAGTGTCGCAGCTTTTGATGGACAAATTGGTCAAGCGGCTTATTCGGCTTCAAAAGGCGGTGTTGTGGGCATGAATTTGCCGATTGCAAGAGAGTTGGCGCGGGTCGGTATTCGTTCTATGGTCATTGCGCCAGGCATTTTTGAAACGCCTATGTTGATGGGCATGCCCGACGAAGTACGTCAGTCGCTTGGGCAGCAAGTGCCGTTTCCGTCACGTTTAGGCAAGCCCGATGAGTATGCGGCTTTGGCAAAACACATCATCGAAAATCAGATGTTGAATGGTGAAGTCATTCGTTTAGATGGCGCGATTCGTATGACTCCCAAATAGGTTTTAGGTCGTTACGGTATTGCGAATATCTGTCAAAACAGTGCCTATCAGACTTCTCAATGTCTGCAAATCGGCATTTGATAATGCTTTGAAAAGGGCTTTTTCTACATCGTTCACCGTTTCATTACATTGTTTTAAGATACCTACGCCTTTTTCCGTTAGGTTAATAAGCAAAATGCGTTTATTGTCGGCATCCACATTTTTTTCAATCAACTCCTTGCGTTGAAGCGTCGTGACCACTTCGTTCATAGACTGAGGGGTCATATTGAAACGGCGTGACAATTGTGCAGACGATAAATCATTCGGATTGTCATTGACAAAGTTAAGAACGGTAAATTGAGAAAGCGTTATGTCGTACTCGGCTAAGGCTTTATTCATTTTTGTTGTTACTTCAGTCTCAATCCTTTTTATCAAATAAACGGTTCTTGCTGGCATAGTAATTTTTAGTTTTGACGCAAAATTAGTAAAATCTTTATCTTTAAATCATGCAGACCTTATTTTAGAAGTTTATGAAAAAATATTTCAATTCAGGTATCGGTTTTTTCCGATTAGTCGCCTTTTTAGAAGGCATTTCACTCCTCATTTTAGTCTTTATTGCCATGCCCATAAAGTACATTTTAGGCAACCCCTCAGTCGTGAAAACGGTTGGGCAAACGCATGGTATTTTGTTCATTCTTTTTGTTTTTTTAGCTATAAAACTCAGTGCAGAATTGGAATGGCGTTTTAAAACAACGACTTGGAAAGTGTTAGTGGCGAGTTTTGTCCCGTTTGGTACTTTTTATATTGACAAAACGATTTTGCGTAAAATTCATGAACAATAAAGAAGTTGGGATTAACTATCGAATCTTAATACAGACTTATCGAGTAGATACACGAGATGGTAGAATGGGATAATGCGTTAAATTTGAAGTGATTAGCTTTACAGTCACCCCCTCAGTATGCACTTGCTTTTTTAACTAAAATTTCAATAAAAATGAAAAAAACGATTCTTTTCTTAGCTTTCGTATGCGTTTCTATCGCGGCACATGCTCAATGGACAATTGACAAAGGACATTCAAAATTCACGTTTATTGCTGGACATCACGGTATTTCGGAAGTTGACGGCTATTTTAAAAAATTTGAAGGTAAAATAACCGCTACAAAAGACGATTTGTCTGATGCCGTTTTTGAAGTCACGATTGAGTCTGCAAGTCTCAATACCGACCTCGAAATGCGGGACAATCACTTGAAAAGTGAGGATATGTTTAATGTTGCGCAATTCCCGGCATTGATTTTTAAAAGCACGTCTTTGAAGAAAATTCAAGGCAATAAATACACAATGTTCGGCAATTTGACCATCAAAGGGGTAACAAAAGTGGTCACTTTTGATGTGACGATGAATGGACCCGCGGCGCATCCTGACCCTAAAAATAAAATTCCTCAATTGGGTATCAAAGCACTCACGACTATTAAAAGAAGTGATTTTGGCATCGGGTCAAAACTGCCCACGATAATGGTGAGCGATGAAATTCAAATTCGTGCAACGGGTGAGTTTCAGAAAAAATAGAACCAAAAATGGGGTTTTAATGACGGGTTGCTGGAATATCAACCCGTCATTTTGATTTCAACTGAAAAACGTTAACTTTGTAAAAAATAAAAAAATGGTAAAAGATACAGAATTGCTTAAACGCATTACTATTGATACTGAAATTTGTCATGGCAAACCGACTATCAGAAATTCACGTATTATGGTAAAAACCATCCTTGAATTGCTTGCTTCAGGTATGACAAATCAAGAAATCCTTGATGATTATTCGAAGTTAGAAAGCGATGATATTTTGGCTTGTTTAACTTTTGCTACACGTTTGGCTGATTTCCGTTCAATCAACTTACAAGCGGCATGAAATTCATTGTAGATGAACAACTTGATAAAATATACACCTTTTATTAACCCAATTAACAAACCACAACGTTATTGAAATTAATCAAAGAGGTATTATTGTTCGTTTTTAAGTCTTCATAAATGCATATAGACCTATCCAATCTCGTCAATCTATTCGATTTTGAAAAAATGGCTGCCACCAAAATGTCCAAATTGGCTTACGAATATGTCGCCAGCGGTGCAGCCGATGAAGTAACACTTGGTTGGAATCGAGCGGCATTTGATAACATAAAACTCAACCCCTCAGTATTGGTCGATACGACCCAACTCGATACATCGGTGACGCTTTTTGGACAAAAACTGCCCTATCCGATACTCGTTGCGCCGACGGCTTATCATAAAATTACGCATCCTGAAGGCGAAGTCGCCACGGCACGAGGGGCGGGAGATGCTGCCACAACTTATATTATCAGTTCCTATACGACGACTCCGCTCGAAGACATTGCCGCAGCAGCAACGCAACCACTTTGGTTTCAAATGTACGTCAGAGATGACCGTGAGAAAACGAAAGATGTCATCCAAAAAGCAGAGTCGCTCGGTTGTAAAGCATTGATTATCACAGTAGATACGCCTGTTGCAGGTACGCGCAATCGTGAGCAACGCATCAATTTCAAACTGCCCGACAACCTTATTACGCCTTATATTTTTGACCAACCCATACAGAAAAAGCCTTTGACTTGGAAGGATATGGAGTGGGTGCTGTCATTCGCCAAAACGCCTGTTTTACTAAAAGGTATTTTAAACCCCGTTGATGCTGAAAAAGCCATTCAAATCGGTGCGTCGGGCATTATTGTCTCCAATCATGGTGGCAGAAATTTGGATACTGTGCCTGCGACGATTGAAGTGTTGCCGCGCATCGCTGAAAAAGTGAACAAACGCATACCTGTTTTGATGGACGGTGGCATCAGACGAGGTACGGACGTGTTAAAAGCCCTTGCTTTGGGGGCGCATGCGGTGTTAATCGGCAAACCGATTTGTTATGGTTTAGGCTGTGGCGGTGCAGAAGGCGTATCAAAGGTTTTGAAAATCTTGCAAACAGAATTTGACCAAGCGATGGCACTCGTTGGTAAAGCGAGGATTGGTGAGATTGACTCCTCCGTAATTTGGCGATAGTTGTTTTGCACCCCTCAGTAAAGATTCGTTTTTTACTGTATTCAAAAGCAAATAAAATGTCAAAATATTTGAAAAAAAATTAATTTTGCAGACATTTTATAATACAATGATACAGACAAATGCTGATGAAAAACATTCTATTTCCAAGTGTGCTTTTTTCTATTTTATTTTTAGCGAATGGATTGTTTTCTCAATCTGTTATCACTTCTACTTTCTTTCCACAAATAGACGATCAATTGTATATCGCCACAGCAAAACGTTCAACGGCTGCTCAAATCAGTATAACGCCCAGTGGTGGTAACCAAGTATGGGACTATCGTAATTTGCAAGCACAATTGATTGATATACAGCAATTTGTAGCTGTCTCTGACACAACAACTCGGCGCCTTTTTCCTTCAGCAAACCTGATGAATCCTTACGATTCGACGAAACAAGTGTCTATTTATCGACGCACCGATTCGCTTTTTGAACTATTGGGTTATCGTGGTCTTTCTTACCAAGGTTATTTTGTTAAATGGTATGCTGTGTCGCATACGCCGCTAACAGAACGTCGTGCACCGATGAAAATGGGCGAAAGTTTTCAGACAAAAGGAGGTGCCGTGACGGAATTTCCTGCGAGTGCTGCACCCGATTCGTTGCTGCGGCAATTGCCGTTTCTAACACCCGATTCGGGGCGATTGGTTTACGATATTAGACGAACGGATACGGTAGATGCTTGGGGCATCATGCGGTTGCCGATGGGCGATTTTCCAGTTTTACGCGAACGGCGACATGAGTTGCGGCAACCAAAAACAATTGTCAAATTTAACCTTTTAGACGTTTGGTTGGACGTGACGACATTGGTGGTAACGGGCTTAAACGAGCCTTTTCGGAATGAACAATTTTTCACGTATTATTGGAGCAACCTCTCAAAAGAGCCGATTGCGATTGTCGAAACAGATTCGTTGAACAATATTCAAAATATTCAATACAAAATTGACCCGCGAGTGCCTGTCCAAGAAGTTGTGCCTTTGGACGACCAAATAACCGTTTTCCCTAATCCAACACCCGATATTTTAACAATAGACCTAAAAACCCCTTCGCCTGATGTGGTGTCGGTTTGTCTTGTTGACATGACAGGGAAAATGATTGTACAACAGGCTTTTATGTCTAAAATGACGGTTCAAAGTTTGCAGCAAGGTGCGTACTTGTTGTATTTGACTGATAAATATGGTCGGATTTTGGGTCGAAAAACGGTAGTCATTCAAAGATAGACATGTACGATGTGAGATGTACGATGTCGTTTTGGGGCGGTCAACACATAACATCGTACATCATACATTTAGGTTTTACCCCCCTCAGTATAAAATCGTTTTTCACGCATTATTAACTTTCATAAAACATAAAAAAACAACCAATGTCCCTCCTTCCTTACACGGGCGTTTTTGGCAAAGAACAACTTATCCATTTGTTAAAACGCACAACATTTGGCGCGAAAAAACGCGATATGATTGCTTTTTCCAATAATACGCTTACTGAAACAGTAGATGCGTTGCTTTCACCATCTGCGGCATCACTTACGCCTTTACCGCCCGTAAAGAATTATTATGATCCAGCCAACAACCCCGATTCCGAAGTTTTACCAGGCAAAACATGGGTGGATACGCAAGATAATGCCCGCAGCAATTTTCGCCGTTCACAGTCTTTCAGGGCTTGGTGGTATGGTTTGATGCTACAACAAGAAGCGACGATTTTGGAGAAAATGACTCTTTTTTGGCACAATCATTTTCCAGATGACATGGACGAGCGTTCAGCAATTATGGGATATATCAACAACAAAACGTTGAGAACCAACGCTCTTGGCAATTTTAAGACTTTTGTCCGCATTATAACGCTTGACCCAATGATGCTCCGTTATCTCAATGGTGGTGCCAATAATGTCCTCGCACCCGATGAAAATTATGCGCGTGAGTTGCAAGAACTCTTCACACTTGGTAAAGGACCAAACTCAAAATACACGGAAGACGATGTGCGGGCAGCGGCGCGCGTTTTGACTGGTTTTCAGATTTCACCCCAAGTCATAGGCTATCCTTTTCAAGCCGTTTTCAGTCCAACACGCCACGATACGGGCGATAAACAGTTTTCTGCATTTTATAATAACCGTATTGTTCATGGTCAATTGGGTGCGGACGGGGCAAAGGAATTGGACGATTTGTTGTCTATGATTTTTGAGCAGCCCGAGGTTTCCTTATTTATGTGTCGGAAATTGTATCGTTTTTTTGTGTATTATAAAATTGATGAGGTGGTTGAGCGTGATGTCATTGAGCCTTTGGCTCTTATTTTTAGAGATGCTAATTATGAGCTAAAACCTGTTTTGAAAGCCCTGTTTACGAGTGCTCATTTCTTTGACACAGCATTTAAAGGTGCAATTATCAAAAGTCCAATTGATTATGTTGTCGGTTTAGCACGCGAATGTGCTGTTTCTTTGCCTCAAATAGACTTGATGGATTTTGCCTCCATTCAAAAGGCGTATGAAGCATGGCTTAGTTTTCACAACGATACAAACTATGGTGCAGCAGCGCAACGGCAAGCTGTGGGCAATCTGCCAAATGTCGCAGGTTGGGACGCATATTATCAAGAACCCAATTATTATCGCATTTGGATTGATTCTGAAACATATCCCAAACGCATCAAATTTGGCGAAAATATGTTGAATGACACAAATTTGGTCAAAATTGATGCGATTGAAGTGACTAAACAATACGATTCCGTGCGTCAAATCACGTCCTTCATAAACGATGTTTTAATGCACTTTTACAGCGTTTCTGCATCACCTAATTTCAAAGACCGCTTACGCAACATTTTACTATCGGGTCAAACCGACGACCATTATTGGACGGATGCTTGGGATGCTTTCGTCGCTAATCCATCTGCATCGAATAAATCGGTGGTAGAAACGCGGTTGAAAGCATTCTTTCAGGCGGTGATTTTGCGCCCTGAGTTTCATTTAATGTAATTCCTTACAAATATTATCCACATGAAAAGACGCGATTTCATTCATAAAGCCTCCATAGGCGCAGTTTTACCAACCCTTTTTGGCAAATATAATGCCCATACCCTTGCCACATCGCCCTGGCTCAACAGCTTAATGGCAACCGAAACCGACCATGTACTTGTTATCGTCCAAATGTTTGGCGGCAACGATGGATTAAATTGCGTTGTGCCTGTTGACCAATATAACAATTTGGCGACGGCGCGGAACAATATTTTGATACCCGAAAACAAGCTGTTGCCGTTAAATGGTATCTCTCAAACAGCATTTAATCCTGCGATGGAGGGTATGAAGCAGCTTTTTGACGAAGGTAAAATGCACATTGTTCAAGGAGTGGGTTATCCAACACCTACTTTTTCGCATTTTCGGTCAACAGATATTTGGATGAGCGCGTCGGAGTCAACCGAGAACATTTATTCAGGTTGGATAGGTCGTTATTTGCAATCGGAATACCCCAATTATCCGACGAATTTTCCGAATACGGCGGTAACAGATCCTTTGGCTTTGCAAATTGGGGCACAAGTTTCGTTGACTTTACAAGGCGTGCAAACGCCGATGGGCATGAGTATTTCGGCTGACGGGATATTTTATGATGTGGGTGATGAGTCGGATTTATTCAATGTTACAGGGTATGCAGGGGTACAGTTGGCACACATTCGGCAAGTCGCACAACAGACATTTAAATACGGTGGGGTTATCAAAGCGGCTTACAATCGGGGCGAAAATAAGACGACTTACCCAACCCTGAACCCACTTGCCGACCAACTCAAAATGGTCGCACGGCTTATCAAAGGTGGTCTGAAAACACGCGTTTATACGGTCTCTATGGATGGCTTTGATACACATGCCGACCAAATTTTGACGGGTGATGTCACGGCAGGCAGGCATTTCACTTTATTAACAACACTTTCGACAGCCATAACAGCTTTTCAACGTGATTTAGAACAATTGGGATTGGCAGACCGTGTTTTAGGCATGACATTTTCAGAATTTGGTCGCCGCATTCGTTCCAATGCAAGTCTTGGGACAGACCACGGAACATCAGGACCGATGTTTTTGTTTGGAACAAAGCTTTTTGGCGGCTTTACGGGTGTTAATCCGACGATTGAACGCAACCCTGATATTTCCGCAAATGTGCCGATGCAATACGATTTTCGTTCCGTTTATGCGTCTGTTCTAAAAGATTGGTTTTGCGTGGACAGTACGACTTTACAGACGATTATGCTCCGCAATTTCCAACCTTTGCGGATTGTCAACTCGCCTTCGTGCATTACGCCAACGCTTGATTTAGGGCAAAAAGATGCTGTTTTAATAGAAAATTACCCAAATCCATTCACTTTTGCGACGACTATTAACTTCCATACTGAGGGGGGGCATACGATGATTCAAGTTTTCGATGTTGAAGGGCGTTTGGTTGCAACGCCTATTAATGCAGATTATGTGGCTGGAGCGTACAAAGTATGGTTCAATACTGAGGGGTTGCCGACGGGTGTTTATTATGCGCGTTTGCAAAATGGGGCGACGACACAAGTGCGGGCGATGTTGAAAGTGAAATAGTGCCCTTTTTCGGCGGTTCAAAAGTGTTTGCCAATATCTTTGATTTTCACCCCTCCGTATTTTACTTCATCCATCGAACAAACACCCCCAACCATCGAAAACCAATTGTCAAATTTTCTTCAATCAGCGCACATTTCAAAATCTTGTATTTCCTTTACAGTTCCTATTTTAGGAAAAATTAAACTAAACAACAAGGAAAAATGAATAAATCATTGCTCTCGCTATTTGGACTTTCGCTATTGTCCATCACTTCTGTTTTCAGTCAAAAATATACGGAAACGAAAAAAGGCGACCTCTCTTTTATCGCCAATCAAGGCGGTCAAACAATTGGCTACTCGCAAAATTCAGGTGTAAAAATCCTCACGATTGACGGTTTTGCATTCAAAGATTTGAACAAAAACGGCAAACTCGACAAGTACGAAGACTGGCGTTTGCCTTACGAAGCGCGTGCAAAAGACTTGGCAACCCAACTGTCTATTGACCAAATCGCAGGTTTAATGTTGTATAGTCGCCACCAAGCATTGCCTGCACGCCCAGGTGGCTATTTTGGTGGAACTTATAATGGCAAGCCCTTTCCTCAAAGTGGCGCAAAAGCGTCTGATTTGAGCGACCAACAAAAGATTTTTTTGGAAAAAGATAATTTACGTCACGTCTTGATTACCACCGTTGAGTCGCCCGAAGTGTCCGCTTCGTGGAACAATAATGTGCAAGCCTTTTGTGAAGGCATCGGTTTGGGCATTCCTGCGAACAACAGTTCTGACCCACGTCATGGCACTGTTTCGACAATGGAATTTAACGCAGGTGCAGGTGGACGCATTTCGATGTGGCCCAGTTCGTTAGGCATGGCAGCGACTTTTGACCCCTCAGTAGTCGAGCGTTTTGGTGGCGTTGCTGCCATAGAATATCGCGCTTTGGGCATTGCGACAGCCCTTTCACCGCAAGTTGATATTGCGACTGAACCCCGTTGGAATCGTTTTAGCGGCACTTTTGGCGAGAATCCACAACTGTCTGCGGCAATGGCACAGGCTTATTGTGATGGTTTTCAAACCTCAAAAGGCGCACAAGAAGTGAAAGACGGTTGGGGTTTTGGCAGCGTCAATGCGATGGTCAAGCACTGGCCTGGAGGTGGTTCGGGTGAAGCTGGACGCGATGCACACTATGGTTTTGGCAAATTTGCGGTCTATCCTGGCGGCAAATTTACGACGCATTTCATCCCTTTTACTGAGGGGGCGTTCAAACTGAAAGGTAAGACCAAAATGGCTTCGGCTGTTATGCCTTATTACACGATTTCGTGGAATCAAGACACTAAAAACAAGGAAAACAGTGGCAATTCCTACAATAAATACATAATAACCGACCTTTTACGTGGTCAATACAAGTATGACGGCGTGGCGTGTACAGACTGGGGTATCACGGGCAACAAAACACAAATGGACAATTTTACAGGAGGCAAACCGCATGGCGTTGAAAATTTGACGATTGCAGAACGCCACTACAAAGTGTTGATGGCGGGTGTTGACCAATTTGGCGGCAATAACGAAGCGGCGCCGATTATCGAAGCCTACGCGATGGGTGTGAAAGAACATGGCGAAAAATGGATGCGTGAACGTATGGAAGTATCGGCAGTTCGGTTGTTGAAAAATATATTCCATGTTGGTTTGTTTGAAAATCCCTATTTGGATATTGAAAACACCAAAAGCACTGTCGGAAAGCCTGAATTTATGAAAGAGGGCTTCGATGCGCAGTTGAAATCTATTGTTATGTTGAAAAACAAAAAGCACGTTTTGCCTTTGAAAACGGGTAAAACAGTGTATGTACCTAAAAAATTCACGCCCGCAAGTCGGAATTTTTTAGGTGAACCAACGCCTGAAAAATTGGATTATCCTGTCAATATCAATATCGTCAAAAAGTATTTTAAGGTAACTGACAATCCTGATGAAGCCGATTATGCCTTGGTTTTTATCAGTAATCCGAACACAGGCAACGGTTATGATTCAACTGATGTCCGCAAAGGTGGCAACGGCTATGTACCGATTAGTCTTCAATATGGCGAATATACAGCTACAGAAGCCCGCACAACGAGTATCGCTGGTGGCGACCCAATGGAGAAATTCACGAACCGCAGCCACAAAGGAAAAACAATTAAAGCGACCAATATCAGTGATTTAGGTATGGTAACAGAAACCTATACTAAAATGAAAGGTAAGCCTGTGATTGTTTCTGTTACCGTTGACAATCCAATGGTTTTCAATGAGTTTGAAAAACAAGCCGATGCAATTACGGTCAGTTTCCGCGTACAAGACCAAGCTCTTTTAGAAATTATTGCGGGCAAAGCCGAACCATCCGCATTGCTCCCGATGCAAATGCCCGCCAATATGTCTGAAGTTGAAAAACAAGCAGAAGACGTACCACAAGACATGAAATGCCACAAAGATACTGAGGGGTCTGTTTATGATTTTGGTTTTGGATTGAATTGGAAAGGGATGATTAAAGACAAGCGTACAGCTATTTATAAAAAATAAGCTTTTTAGAATTATCGAATAAAACCTATCATAACGCCTCAAAAGGGTCTATGGTAGGTTTTTTTATTTAATTTTGGGCATTAAATGAAACATTATTATATAAGGCAACCTTATTTTGTGCCTAAATTTCAATCGTAAAATCATACCACACAATGAACAACCAAATAGCCGTTTTTGAGCAAAAAAAGATTCGCCACATCGAGTATGAAGGCGAGATGTATTTTTCAGTTGTTGATGTCATTGAGGCATTGACCGATTCACCGAACCCAAGAAGGTATTGGTCAGACCTAAAAAAACGAGAAGCTCAGTTGTACTCAATTTGCGTACAACTGAAAATAGAGGCGACGGATGGCAAGTTTTATAAAACAGATTGCGCCAATACTGAGGGGGTCTTTCGCATCATTATGTCCGTGCCTTCGCCCAAAGCAGAACCGTTTAAGGCTTGGTTAGCATCGTTGGGCAAACGTGAATTGGAGGAAATGACCGACCCTGAACTCGGTTTTGACCGCTTACGCGAGATTTATCAAGCAAAAGGCTATACCGACGAATGGATAAAACAGCGTTTGCAAACTATAGATACACGTAAAAAACTGACCGATGAATGGAAAAAACGGGGCGTAAAAGAAGGACATGAGTACTCAATTCTAACGGCTGTTATCGCCAAAGGCACATTTGGGATGACACCCAGCGAGCATAAAAACTTGAAAGGTTTAGAAAAACAAAACCTACGCGACCACATGACCGACCTCGAATTGATTTTTACGGCACTTGGAGAAGCCGCAACAAAGATTTATACCGAGGACTTGGATGCACAAGGCTTTGAAGAAAACCAAGAAGCAGCTGCAAAAGGCGGCAATGCGGCAGGAAATGCAAGGCGTACTTTTGAAAAAGATACTAAAAGACAAGTGATTTCGGCAAAGAATTTTTTGAACGATGTTGAGGAGGCAAAAAATATAGAGTAAAAATTTATGGATACATATTCATAAATTATTCATCTGCCAACTGCAAAATACGACTATAAAGTGTTGAACTAAGTCTAAAACCTGCTTTTTCCATTATCAAATCAAGATAAGGCTTCACTTCTGTAATGATTCCTGTATCTTTTGCTTGGATAAAGACTCCTCCAACACCTGTTATATTTATATTGAGTTGTGCTGCAATATGACGAGCATCCAAATCATCAACTATCAACCAATCTGCTTTTAGTTCAATCGCAAGTGCATTGGCATACGATTCCCCTGGGTCTAATACCGCAAGAAGTTCATTGAGTAAAGGAGAAGCTACTGGTTGTTGGATTTTAATCCAATCAAGGGTAGAAAAAATAGAGACATCAACACCAAAAGAAGACAGTGCTAAAAGTTCTTCGTGAACTTTTAGGGGAATAATAACTTCATGAAAAAGCCTTTTTAGTAGGTCTAATTCTCCAATCCGAACAAGTGCGCTAAGGCAAGTCGTATCGCTGATGACTATCATGTTTGAGTTTAAAGTTTTCCCAGTTTTTTACATCTTCTTCAAGGTCTTGAACATCATAATTGACAGGCACGCCTCTTTTGGCTAATTCATCTAAAAAAAAAACACGAGATAAACCAGCCATTCTTGCACATCGCCCAGAGGACATTTTCCATTCTGAATACATAAATATAGCTAATGACAACAACATTTCCGCTTCACTTTTTCCTAAATGCTGTATTTGTGTATTTGGTATATTGATAGTTAATTCCATTTTATCTTATTTTTTACAAAAATAAACCATTTTCAATTGTTAATGCTATTTTACATCCATAAAAGGCTTTTTTTCAACAATAAGGTTCTTTATAAAGTCGAAATAAGGAATAAAAACGCATAAAAATGAAATTTTCAATCAATCTCTTACTTCTTTTCACCTTCATTTCAACAGCACAAATGGTCAAAGCGCAAACCCTTTTACTCGAACCCAAACTCGAATTCATCTTCGAAGCCAAAGTCACCCTCGACCCTGTGCATGAAATCGGTATCACAACCTATGGCAAACGGCGCATCATTCCCATCAACGGCGGCACGTTTGAAGGTCCCAATATGAAGGGCGTTGTCGTGCCAGGTGGCGCAGATTGGCAAACCGTTCGAGCAGATGGAACTGCCGATTTGGAAGCCCGTTATACCCTCAAAACCGACGATGGTGTCTTGATTTATATCCAAAACAAAGGGATTCGCCACGCAAAACCTGAAGTTTTAGCACGTATGGCAAAAGGCGAAAAGGTGGAACCTTCGGAATATTATATGCGGACGGCGGCGAGTTTTGAAGTTGCCGAAGGCAAATATGCATGGCTCAACAAGGCGGTTGTTATCTCGACAGGGGCGCGTATGAGCGACCATGTTTTGTTGAAGTTTTATCGGGTTTTATAGCCGAACTGAATCTGGTAAAAAAAATTAATAGATGAAAGCCGTTTTTTTAAATAAACCCAAGCAATTGACGCTTAAAGAGGTGAAAATACCAGAACCAAAGACGGGTGAAGTCCGCATAAAACTCAAAATGATTGGGGTGTGTGGCTCGGATGTGCATTTGTTTTTAGGGCATCGCTTATTGGCAAAACCTTTGACGATTGGGCATGAAGGTTTGGGCTTTATTGATAAAATAGGACAGGGCATAACGGGACGTGAGATAGGCGAAAGAGTGGTGATAGAACCGAATATCCCTTGCCATAACTGCACCTATTGCATGAGTGGGCGAGGTAATATTTGCATCAACAAAAGGGTTGTCGGGGTCAATGAAATGGGTGCTTTTGCGGAATATATATGTCTTCCTGCCGATTTTTGTTGGAAAATGCCCGATAACATTTCCGATAATGATGCGGTTACGATTGAACCAACTGCCGTAGCGGTTCATGCCCTTTTAACATCAAAAGCAAAAATTGGAGATACGATTGCGGTTATAGGTTTAGGTGCAATCGGTTTGTTATTGACGCATTTGGCATTGGCATTAGGTTACAAGGTTTTTGTTACTGAAATAAATAAGCATAAGCTGAAATTAGCAACAAATTTAGGTGCAATTGCTGCAAATACTGAGGGGGGTAATCCAGAAGAACAAGGAGCTGTTTTAAATAATATTTTTGAAAAAAATGAAGTCGTTGCTGTTTTTGAATGTGCAGGTTCAGCCTTTACCGCTTCCTTAGCTACGGCTGCCGCACCACGCGGTTCTGAAATTGTTTTAGTCGGTTTGTCTGAAAAATTAGCCACATTCACCCCTTTAAAAATTGCCAGAGAAGGCATTACGATAGTGCCGTCTATCATCTACGACCACCCTTTTGATTTTAAAAGAACGATTCAATTAATAGCGTCAAAAACCATAAATCCGAGCTTTATTATTTCTCGTTTTATAGCATTAAATGATATTCAAAATGCCTTAGAAATAGCGGCAAAAGGCGAGGACAGTAAAATAATTATAACGATTGACCAATAGAATATAAAAATGACTTACGAAGCTTTACAAGCCAAACTCAAAGACTTGATTGACAACAGCCCTATGTCGGCTTATCAAATCATCATCGTCGCTATTTGTTTTATTTTAAATATGAATGATGGGATTGACGTTTTAGCCGTCTCTTTTACGGGTTCTGAAATCATGAAAGAATGGGGTTTATCGAATACGCAATTGGGCTCTATTTTCAGTGCGGGTTTGGTTGGTATGACAGTTGGTGCCATGTTTTTAGCCCCTTTTGGCGATAAAATTGGCAGAAGAAAGGTGTTTTTAATAGCCTTAACGCTTATTACAGTCGGCATGTTGGGTGTGTATGCCGCGCAAAGTTTTAGGCAAATCATCGCCTGTCGGCTTATCACAGGCTTGGGCATCGGTGGCATTTTACCGACAATGGCGACCACCGCTTCCGAATTTTCAAACAATAAAACCCGTGATTTCAGTGTCGGATTGATACAAGGCGGCTGGCCTCTTGGTGCTATTTTAACAGGTTTTTTCATCAATGCGATGATGCCCGAATATGGTTGGCGATTTATTTTCCTCATCGCAGGACTTGTTTCTTTCGCTATGTTGGTGGCTGTATATGCTTTTATGCCCGATAGTTTGGCATTTTTGGGTAAAAAACAACCTAAAAATGCAAAAAATCAAATCAATGCCTTATTAGAAAAAATGGGGCATCAAGGCATCGAAAACCTACCCGAAAAGCCTTCCGACGACCCCTCAGTACCCTTCAAAGATTTGTTCCTACCAGAATACAAACCCTCTACAATAAGGCTGTGGCTCGGCATTTTCTTTGGTTTTTTAACGCTTTATACCTTAATGAGTTGGGTGCCCAATATTGCAAAAGAAGGCGGTTTGCCACCCGAACAAGCCACTTATATAGGCATAGCGCTTAATATCGGTGCATTTGCGGGTGTCGTTGCGATGGGTTTGTTTATCAGTCGTTTTGGCGGTCGTAAGGTTATTTTGGGTTTTATGTTGATTGCTTTCAGTATTATGATAGCTTATGCGAATCTCAAATTGACTTTTGGTTTGATGTTCGGTCTTATTTTTTGCATCGGTTTTTTTGTACAAGGCGGTTTCAATGCCTTTTTTCCGATTGCGACACGTATTTATCCTTCGGCAATGCGTTCAACAGGTGTCGGATTGGCATTTGGTATTGGGCGTTTTGGGGCAATATTAGGACCTCAAATATTTGGCATTTTACGCGATTCAGGTATGGCGATAGCCACCATTTTCACCTTATTTTCATTGCCTTTATTGGTTACAGCGTATATGGCTTTTACAATTCCTTCAAAAAATATTGATAAAATTTAGCACTCCCTCTGTTATTAAAAAAAAGAGGCTAAAAAACGCACAGCGAATATAAGGATACCTTATATTCGCCAATCAATTTATTGCAACTACGACAAGAATGGAAAAACAAATGGTGTATCCCGATACAATCGGCAGCAAAAAATCATTAGGCTACGCTTGGTATGTCGTCATAATACTGATGCTCGCCAATATTTCTTCTTTTATTGACCGACAGGTTTTATCCCTGTTGGTGGGTCCCATTAAGCGTGATTTGCACTTGTCAGATACTGAAATGAGTTTGCTCATGGGTTTCAGTTTTGCCTTGTTTTACACCATTTTTGGCATTTTAATCGGGCATTTGGCTGATAAATTCAACCGCCGAAATATCATTATTGGCGGCGTAGCGGTGTGGAGTGTGATGACCGCTATGTGTGGTGGTATCAATACCTACGGTCAATTTTTCCTCGCCCGCATGGGTGTAGGCGTAGGGGAAGCCACTTTATCGCCTTCTGCTTACTCGATGATAAGCGACTATTTTCCAAAAAACAAATTGGCGACGGCTTTGAGTACCTATTCTATGGGTATTTTTATGGGTATGGGTTTAGCCATCGTTTTTGGTTCGGTACTAATTTCGGCTTTGCCCACAAGCGGCTTAGTTCATGTACCTATTTTTGGGGATATTTTCCCATGGCAAATGCTATTTTTCTACATCGGTTTGCCAGGTATTGTCATTGCGCTTTTGATGCTGACTATTAAAGAACCAGAAAGAAAAGAGACGCTCAATACTGAGGGGGTACTTTTCGAAAAACCAACCCTTCGAGAAGCCTTAAACATCATTTGGTTGCAACGCAAAGCCTATTTACCCATCAGTATCGGCACCGCTTTTACCGCTTTCGTCAGCTACGGTTCTTCGGCTTGGATACCGACTTATTTTGTCCGCACATTCGGTTGGACAATGCAAAAAACGGGTTTTAGTTTTGGCATCATCTTAACCATTTCATCCGCATTAGGCGTATTAGCAGGCGGATTCTTAGGCGATTGGTATTCAAAACAAGGAAAAATTGATGGAAAAGTGCGTGTCGGTGTTATTTCAGGAATCGGTATGTTGGCTTCTTGCTGCAATTTTTTATTGAGCGACCCGAACATGATTTTGTATTCATTGGCAATACCGATGTTCTTTATTTCCTTCCCTTTGGGTGCAGCAGGCGCAGCGATTCAAGAGATTTTGCCCAATCGTGTAAGGGCTTTAGCGACTTCAATATTCTTGTTTTTCATCAATATCATCGGTATGGGGTTAGGTCCACTTTTGGTCGCTTTCTTTACAGATTCCATTTTCCATGATGAAAAAATGATAAAATATTCGCTCGTTGCGCTGTACGTTGTAGGCGGTATCGCAACAATTGTCTTTTTCTTATGGGGTATGAAAAATTATAAAAATGCTGTGGATTTGAAAAATGTGCCCCCTCAGTAAAATAGGATGGTTTTATAAAAAAACAAGAACAAAATGGTGTTTACAATATAAGACAGGCTTATATTTATCAAACAATTTTTTCTTTAAAAAACAAAATATGTCCAGTATATATTCATTTGAAAATTTTACCAAAAACCTCAAAATCGAGGTCCAAGACAATATCCTCATTGTTTCACTCAACCGCCCCGATAAGCGCAATGCCATCAATGACGAGACCATTTTGAGCATCGAAAAAGTGTTTTCTAATATCCCAGAAGGTATAAAATGTGCCATTATCAATGCCGAAGGCAAACATTTTAGCGCAGGACTTGACCTATCAGAATTGAAGGAGCGCAATGCCGTTCAAGGCGTTCAACACTCGCGTATGTGGCATCGGGCTTTAGAAAAAGTGCAATTTGGCACTGTGCCTGTTGTGGCTGTTTTGCACGGTGCATGTGTTGGCGGTGGTTTAGAATTGGCGGCTGCTTGTCATATCCGCGTAGCTGAAAACTCTACTTTCTATGCTTTACCCGAAGGACAACGGGGCATTTTTGTCGGCGGTGGCGCATCGGTACGTCTGCCAAAACTGATAGGCATGGCGCGCATGACGGATATGATGTTGACGGGTCGCGTGCTTTCTGCTACTGAGGGGGTCACTTTTGGTTTATCACAATACCATGTTGAGGATGGTGAAGGTTTAGAAAAAGCGATGGGATTGGCAAAAAAAATCAGTCAAAACGCCGGTATGACCAATTATGCCCTCATGCACGTCCTTCCGCGCATCGTTGACGCAGGTCATGACAATGGCTTGATGATGGAATCACTCATAGCCGCTATTGCCCAAGATGCACCCGAAGCGAAAGAGCGTTTGAACGATTTTTTAGAGGGTAGAGCGAAGAAAGTAGGAGAATAATAATGATGAATGATAAATTATGAATGATGAATATTGCTGATAATCAATCATTTATAAAAATCATTTATAAAAATCATTTACGGTTATTGATTCATCATTTATCACTCATAATTCATCATTAAAAAAAATGAATTTAAAACAAACGCCATTTTTGAAGATTAGAACCCTCAAAATTGACATCGTAAAAGAGGTTAATACGGAGGGGGTTGTCGTCTTAAAATCAACTGTTCTGCTTAAAAATCGTCCGCATAGGATGACGCATCGGCTCACTCATTGGGCAAAAAAAACACCTGATAAGGTGTTTCTCGCTCAACGAATGAATCCCCCTCTGGGGGCAGGGGGCTGGCGCACTTTAACCTATTCTGAAACCTACGAAAAGGTAAAAACCATTGCTCAATACCTTTTGCAAACCAAAGTTTCGCCCGAAAGACCGATTGCCATTTTGTCTGAAAACAGTATCGAACATGGCTTAATGGCTTTGGCTGCTTTGCATATTGGCGTGCCTTATTCACCCATTGCACCCGCATACTCTTTAAAATCAATGGATTATGAGAAATTGCGGCATACGATTGACTTACTTACGCCTGCCATTATTTTTGTTCAAGATGGTAAACAATATGAAAAGGCATTGGCTGCCTTGAAACTTAATGCTTCTGATGTTGAAATTGTGGCTGTCAACAACCCCCTCAGTAATCATACGCCATTTCATAACTTTATGCGAAAATATTCTGAACTAACTGATACGGTTGGCAATATCGTTGTTCAAAGTAAATTTAAGAAAATCCAACCCGACACCATTGCCAAAATCCTTTTCACTTCTGGCTCTACGGGTTTGCCGAAAGGCGTGATTAATACGCATGGCAATATCACGACGAATTGGCAGCAAATCACCCAGACGTTTCCTTTTATGCAAAACGGCGGCTTGACTTTTATTGATTGGCTGCCGTGGAATCACACTTTTGGGGGCAACCACAATTTCGGTTTGACCCTTTTCAACGGCGGTTCTTTGTACATTGATGAAGGCAATCCGACACCCAATGGCATAAAAAAAACGGTTGAAAACCTACACGATATTGCACCTACGATGTACTGCAACGTGCCAAAAGGGTTTGAAGATTTGATACCTTATTTGAAACAAGATAGAGCCTTATGCGCTCATTTTTTCAGTCAATTAAAGCTGTTTTTTTACGCAGGTGCGGGTATGCCACAACACGTTTGGGACGATTTGGAGCGTTTATCCTACGAAACAACAGGCAAACGCTTGATGATTGCTTCGGGTTTGGGTATGACAGAAGCGAGCCCTTCGGCAATGTTCAATACAGAATTCGGCAGTTTTGCAGGGATGTTGGGCGTACCTGTCCCTGGATTAGCCATAAAGTTGATACCCAATGGCGGCAAATTGGAAGCCCGTTTCAAAGGCGACAATATCACAAAAGGCTATTGGCGCAACCCCGAAGCGACCGCAAAAGCCTTCGATACTGAGGGGTACTATTGCACAGGCGATGCCTTGAAATTTGTAGATGAAAACGACCCCAACAAAGGGATGATATTCGACGGACGCATTGCCGAAGACTTTAAACTCGACACAGGTACTTGGGTCAGCGTTGGCGTTTTGAAAGCAAAACTCATTGCTACTGGACAGGGTTTGATTCAAGATGCGGCTATAACAGGACATGACCGTTCATTTCTCGGTGCAATTGTCTTTCCAGAATTAAATTTTTGTAAAAAACTGGCTGGTTTAGAGGGTGATGTGGATTTGAAAACCGTTGTCAATACCCCCTCAGTATTAGCCGCTTTACAAGCCGTTTTAAATGATTTTGCACAACAAAGCACAGGCAGCTCAACGCGGATAAAAAGAGCCGTTTTTGCCGATTTCACATTGTCTATTGATAAAGGTGAAATAACGGACAAAGGGTCAATTAATCAACGGATGATATTAGCGAATAGGGCAGAGTATGTAGAGATGATTTATAAAAAAGAATTGATTACACCTGTTTTAGAAGTTCAAAAACAGACCCCTCAGTAAAATACTCAATGTATTGAGTAAAATTTCTCAATGCGTTGAGTATTTAATCCAAAATGTTCTAACTCATTCATTTTCAATAAAAAAACAATAAGAATCATGAAACTAAATCCTCCATTCCGAGCCGACCACGTTGGCAGTCTTTTAAGAACACAAGCCGTTAGAGAAAACCGTTTGCGTTGGAAACACGATGAAATAACTGCCGAAGAATTGCGGAGCATCGAAAATCGTGAAATTGCCGAAACCGTCAAACGCTTGGAATCAACAGGCATGAAATCCATAACGGACGGGGAGTTTCGCCGCGACTATTTCCATTTGGATTTTTTGCAACAACTCGATGGCGTAACCGTCACAGGCGGCATTGCTGCCAATCCGAACGCAAAAGTCGCGGAAGACAAATTTACGCCACCCCAATTGAGTGTGACGGGCAAGTTGAAACACGCCCGAAATATACAAGTTGATGATTTTAATTTCCTAAAATCAGTTACAACTCAAACACCAAAAGTCTCTATCCCTTCTCCAACAATGGTGCATTTTAGAGGCGGTCGCAAAGCAATTGCCATTGATGCATACCCTGATATGGACGAATTTTTTGAAGACTTAGCCGCTTGTTACCGTGATGAAATTTCGGCTTTATATGCCGCAGGTTGCCGCTATATTCAGTTGGACGATACCAATTTGGCGTATCTCTGCGACCCTAAAATGCGGGCAGCCGCCGCAGAACGGGGCGAAGACCCGAATGAATTGCCCCGCACGTATGCCGCTTTGATTAATGCGGTTATTGACAATGGCCCAGAAGACTTGACGGTCGGTATTCATCTTTGTCGGGGCAATTACCGTTCAACTTGGTTTGCCGAAGGTGGTTATGAACCTGTGGCAGAAGTGCTGTTCAACAGTATCAACGTAGATGCTTACTTCTTGGAATATGACGATGAACGTTCAGGCGATTTTGCGCCGTTGCGCTTCGTTCCTAAGGATAAAGTCGTTGTTTTGGGCATTATGTCGTCGAAATTGGCAGATTTAGAGGACATTGATTTTTTGACGCAACGTATCAAAGAAGCGGCTAAATACATGCCTTTGGAAAACATGTGTGTCAGCCCACAATGTGGTTTTTCAAGCACGCACCATGGCAATTCCTTGACGGAAGCGCAACAATGGGCAAAATTTGAACGCCTTGTAAAAACAGCACAAACTATTTGGGGCGATTAAGAATTAGTAAAACATTTGAACGCAGATTGAGCAGATTTGACTGATTTACGCTGATT
>JANLQI010000010.1:0-4595 GCA_031367705.1 Saprospiraceae bacterium
CCGACAAAACTACTCGCTACATCGCTCCAATTTTGAGGTTCAATGAGGTAAACAACGGGTGCCCATTCACTATCCTTCGTTGTTGTGATAGTGCCAGACAAAGGCGGCATTTTGTCGCAACCAAAGAGGAAAGTCATTAGTATAAAAAGCATCAGTATTTTGGATTTTAGTGGCATAAATAAAAGTTTTTTGTCGAAAAGATAAGAAGGGCATCTCAATTTCAATTCTTACAGCAAACTTTTACAAATGTACAACTTGAGTTGCTTAAAATTTTTGCGCATCATGTCACTTCTCAAAAAAAAAGCCTTGCACGCCGTTTTTCGGGTTGCAAGGCTTTTTTACTGAGGGGGTGCTGAGTACGCTGTACATTCACACCTGAAGAGGTGCTGAATAGTATGTTGCGCCTTTGTCCAAGGACTCCTTCGGAGGAAAGGCTTACAAGCGAACATACATTATGCCAGCGGGTACAGATACAAAGAGAAAAACATAAAAAACAGGTGGCTTTGAGAAGTATTTCATAGCTCTCGGAAGATAAGTTATAACGTACCAGAAATTTTGTAATAAAAATCGGGTTATTCATTGGAAATAAAGACAGGATTTTAGACATTTGTACAAAATTCTGTCAATGCTGCGGTCAAATCTGAAATATTTGCGAGAAAAAAAGGAACTTACTCAAGGTGAGGTCGCTAAATTTTTGGAAATCAGCCGTTCGACCTATGCTAATTATGAAAAGGAGCAATCCGAGCCGCCAGCGAGTCAATTGCTCAAACTTTCTCAATTCTATAAAGTCAGTACAGACGATTTACTAACCAAGGATATAGGCGCACCACTTTTCCGACAAAGTACTGAAAAACAAGATAGTATTTTGTCTGAAAATATCCGACTACTACCTATCATTGTTTCAGAAAACCCAAAAACAAATATAGAATTGGTGCCAGCAAAAGCAATTGCAGGGTATGTGGCAGGCATGAAAGAGACATCTTATATTTCAGAGTTACCACGTTTTTATTTGCCCAAATTACCAGAAGGTTCATATCGGGCTTTTGAAATAGAAGGAGACTCGATGCCACCCATACAGCACGGTTATATTGTGATAGGGCGGTTTGTGGAACACGCAAGAGATTTAAAAAATGGACGACTTTATGTAGTAGTCATAAGAGATGAGGGTGTCGTTTTTAAAAAAGTCATCAGCGAATTGGATGTAAACCAAAGGCTGATTTTGGCTTCTGACAACCCAGAATATCTGCCTTACTCTGTATCCATAAAAGATGTTCTTGAAGCATGGGAGTTTACGGCGTTCATTGGATTCCCTGACAAAATTGATATGAATTATCTTATTTTAGATAAACTTCACAACATTCAACACCAAATAACAAAATTAACGGCTACTATCAACTAACTATATAATGCAAAATAACTTTCTTGATAAATTAGGTTTTACCACAAAATATGGGCTTGTCCTCCACATGGAGGAAACACAAAACCATGTGGAACGCCTCTATATTGAGGAAGCCAAACGACTAAGCGCTCCTGTCAGTGCAGTCTATTTTAGGCGTTTTTATAAAAATGAAGAGGATAAAATATCTTATTTTTCGACTCCTGCTGTTTGTATCTTCCATAAGTCAGATAACTTTTTTAATACAGAATCACATAAAAAATTACACGCAGAATTATGGAGTGCAGGGAAAACGGAAATTTATATCATACTCGGCGAAACGCGGGTAGATATTATGAATGCCAGAAAACCCGCAAAGCGTAATGGAAACGATGTAACTCTTGACCATGGAGACTTGGCATTAGCCCGTGAAGCCATTCGGGATTTTGAGGATTTAAGATTTTCAGCGCAGTTATTTGGAAGTGGTACATTTTGGGAACAGTCTGAATTTCAAGATAAAATTGATGGGAACAGCAATCCTTATAGTTTTTTGTTGGACTACCTCATGGAAGTGCGGAAAAAACTATTGAATGATGATTCAATGAAACAGCTTGACGCTGTGACTATCGATAAACTTTTGATTACTTCTATCCTTATTAAATTTTTAGAAGAGATTAAAGACGATGATGGAAAACATACACTGAAAAATATTTATAAACAGCACAGTTTACAAACAGAGACTTTTGAAGAAGGATTGAGGAAAGGTGCATGTTTAAGTATATTGGATAATTTATCAAAGGAGTTTAACGGAAAAATATTTGATACATTTACAGAAGAAGAAAAAGCAAAAATCTCCAATGCGGATTTAAATTCAATAGCGAATTTTTTAAGTGCAGACGTTGAGGTAAAAACAAATCAAGGTTTCCTGTGGAAACAATATAGTTTCAAACACCTGCCAGCCGAAGCCATTAGTGCTATTTATGAAAATTTCATACAGGCAGAGGCAGAACGGAATGAAGTAGTAAAAAAAGATGTGGTTTATACCCCATTGCACTTGGTCAATTTAATGATTGATGAAGCCATGCCTTTAGACCAACCTGAATTATTTGACAATCAGGAATTTAAAGTTTTAGACCCTGCTTGCGGTTCAGGTGTTTTTTTGGTGGCTGCCTATAAAAGGATGTTGCAATGGTGGGCAATTAATCATTGGCGGAAAACTGGCGAAATAGTTTATCCTGATAAAAATGCAGCCAAGCAAATATTAGAGCAAAATATTTTTGGTGTTGACATAGAACCCGTTGCAGCTTTGGTCAGCATTTTTGGTTTGACAACAGCTTTTTTAGATAAATTGACACCAAAAGAGATTTGGAATAATTTAAAATTTAAAGACCTCGGTGAGCAAAATATTCAGGGATTAAATTTTACAGATTGGGCTAAGTCAGCTATAAAAAGAGAAGAACGCTTTGATTTGGTTATTGGAAATCCGCCATTTAACAAATCTCCAAAAGGAACCATTACCAAGAAGGACTTAAAAGATTTATTTGAGAAAGAAGTACCTGCTGATAAGTTAGAACTTAAATTCTTTGAGGCAGCTTTATATTTTGGTAGAAAGGTTTGTATGATTCTTAGGTCAAGTGTTTTTCTTTATAATAAAAGTAATCCATCTTACAAATATCGAAAAGAAATTTTCACCAATTGTACGGTTGAGAAAATTTATGATTTTACACATTTAAGAGAATCTCTTTTTGTTAAAAAAAATATTAAAGGAGTTCAGAGTAAAAAAACAGGAAGGACTCCTGTTTTGGCTTTAATGGTACAAAACAAACCTTCTGTATATCAATTGATTGAACATATTATTGTTAAGCGAGAGCTATTTAGTGAGCAAAAGGTGCGTTTTGAGATTGATTATTACGACAAACATCGAGTTCGTTGGGATTGGGCTGTTGATGAGAAAAAGCAATTTATTTGGAAAACAAATTTGCTGGGCGGTGGGCGGTTGTTTAATTTGGTTTATCGGTTGAGCTTATTGGAAACTTTAGGAAAATTTCTAACAGAAAAAGAGAAAAAGAATGCCAATTGGCTGTATCGAACAGGATACAAAGTTGGTGGCAATACCAAGAAAGAATATGCTAAATTTATTGATGAAGGAGATAAAATAGAAAGTGTAAATGAAGATGGTACATATGAAATAGCTCTCTTGGGAGAATCAACCAATCAATTAGAAAGTTTTCCTTCTGAAATCATGTACACACCTCCATTCTTGGTGATAGACCAAATATTCGGAAAGCAAAATATTCCTATTTCTCTAATTAAAACCTATAAACATAACAAATACCTATATTTTAATCGTGATTTTGTTGGAATTAAAGCCCCGCTGGAGGAATTAATGCTTTTAGAAAAAATATATGCTTTTATCAGAACTCAATATGCAGATTTATACAGACTCCTTACAATTGTTAATAGTGGGAGCTGTCTGGTATCAACAGAAACAGAAATTAATAAGCGTGATATTGATAACTTACCTTTTCCTGAAAATGATGCCTATTTAAATTTGACAAGAAGTGAAAAAATAATCCAGAAGGATATTCTTGATTATTATATTCATCTTGGTAAAGCGATAACTAAGAAAAGCGATGGACATATCCTTCATGAACCTGTCAAAGAGCCAAAGTTAGAGGCATTTGGCAAAGTCTATTGTGAGGTTCTTAATGACATTTATGCTGAAGATGGCAAATCTTGGCAAGCAGGTCAAGTGCTTCAAACACCTACGTTTGTAAGTTATCAATTTGGTTTTGGAAAAGATGGGGGTTTAAAGTACGACCCTAAAGAAGGTGATGAAAAAGACATTAATACCCTTCTAGATAATATCAAATCGAATAGTGGCATACATTATAAAAGAATTGTTCGCAATTACCAACACGTAGATGGTTACGACTGTGTGTATTTAATTAAGCCCAAAGCTCGTAGGTATTGGCTCCCATCCATTGCATTGCGCGATGCGGATGATACGTTTATGGATTTAAAGAAAAGCGGATATTGACTATGCCTCTAATTCAATTTAAAAATATTGCCCCTCAAAAATCTTCTGATGAAAGGGATTTAGAAGTATTGTTGTCTGAACTGTATCAGATGATACCAGAATTTATTGAGTCATCCATTTTTAAGAGAGATATTTTTGATGAATCAGATGAGAATCACTATACAGAAACACTTATCAAAT
>JANLQI010000017.1:0-2793 GCA_031367705.1 Saprospiraceae bacterium
TTTTGAGTTTTGGGTTTTAAGTTTTGGGTTACGTATAACCCAAAACTTAAAACCCAAAACTCAAAACCCAATAAAAAAATCCGAAAATGCAAAGAAGAAATTTTATAAAAAATGCTGCTGCGGGCGTTGTTCTCCCGTCGCTTTTTGGTCGGTATAATGTTGAAGCCACTGGATTATCCCCTTGGTTAGCGGCACTGACGAATTCTGCTACGGAAACCGACCATGTACTCGTCATCATTCGCCTAAATGGGGGCAACGATGGTTTACAGATGGTCATTCCTGTTGACCAATACACCAATCTTTCGACAGCGCGCTCCAATATTCTCATCAACGAGAACCAAGTATTGAAGCTCAATGGCATCACTGGGACGGGTTTACACCCTTCTATGACGGGTATGCAGTCGTTGTTCAATGAAGGAAAAGTGAAAATTATTCAAGGTGTGGGCTATCCGAACCAAAATTTTTCCCATTTCCGTTCGACAGATATCTATATGTCTGCTTCCAATTCCAACGAGAATATTGCTACTGGTTGGGCAGGGCGTTACCTCGCCAACGAATACGCCAATTACCCAACAGGTTTTCCGAATACGCAAATGCCTGACCCATTGGCGATTCAAATCAACGAAATGACTCTGACATTTCAAGGGCCTGGGCAAACAATGGGCGTAACTGTGAGTGACCCCAGCAGCCCGTATAAATTCCTCGATGACAATGGTAATACACCGGCAGGCAAAATGGGCAAAGAGTTGATTTACCTCCGCGAAATCGCTCAAAAAGCCGATAAATACGGTGCTATAATGAAAACAGCTTATGATAAAGCGACAAATTTGGTGACTTACCCCAATACAGGTTTGGCAAATCAACTTAAAATTGTCTCTCGTCTCATCAAAGGTGGCTTGAAAACGCGCGTTTATATGGTCACAATCGGCGGCTTTGATACGCACTCCTTACAAGTTGATGCAACAGACCATACAAAAGGCAATTATGCCAACTTGATGGCGCAACTTTCCGATGCCATTACGGCTTTCCAACGCGACTGCGAAGCGATGCGCATTCAAGACCGTGTTTTAGGTATGACGTTTTCCGAATTTGGTCGTCGCATCAAGTCCAATGGTTCGTTTGGTACGGATCACGGGGCTTCTTATCCGTCTTTTGTGTTTGGTACACGGCTTTTTGGCGGTATGTTGGGTGCCAATCCGACCATCAGTGCCAGTGTCGGCACGGGCGATAGCGTACCGATGCAGTATGATTTCCGTTCCGTTTATGCGTCCATTTTGGCAGATTGGTTCTGCGTCAATTCGACGGATTTGAACAGTATTATGCTACGAAATTATCAAAAACTGCCCATTGTCAACTCGCCAACTTGTATTACTGACACACACGACTTGAATGTAGCGGCAGGTTTGAGACTCATTTCAAACTATCCTAATCCGTTTAGTTTTGCCACAACGATTGAGTTTGAAACAAAAGGCGGTTATACATCGGTTCAGATTTTCGACGTGGAAGGTCAGCTCATCGCTACACCTGTTTCGGGTCAATATACTGAAGGGAAGTACAAAGTCTATTTCAACGGTGGACATTTACCCGCAGGCATATATTATGCACGTCTGCAAAACGAAGCGATTTCACAAGTTCGGACGATTATGAAAGTACATTAAAACGTTGATTTATAATGAATTAAAAAAGTCTCACGCCGTTTGGTGTGGGACTTTTTCTATTTAAGGAGACCCCTCAGTATTTTTTTGTTTTTTTGTTTACTTGGCTATAAAGTTATAAATTTGTTGAAAATTATCTTTTTTCATTTAAAAATATTGGCAATGGGAACAATCGTAAGTAGTGGTTCAAATTGGATTTTAACAATTCCTAAAATGATGATTTCTGAAAAAGAAATCCAAAAACTTTTAGAGCTAATACAATTCCATGAGGTTGTTAAAGATAGTGAAATGACAGAAGATAAAGCATGGCAACTATCAGAAGAAATAAAAGAAGATTGGTGGGCTAAAAATAAAGACAGTATTATGTCAAAAATGAATGTGAAATGAGCGTTATTATTGATAATCAAGGAATTAAATTGAAATAAAAATCTTAAAGCAATGACACGAGTATTAGAACCTACCAAATTTACACCTGTGCAATTAGAATTATTGCGCTTCTATGCTGTTAGTCCATCAGAAGAACAAATGGATAAACTAAAAGCATTTTTAGCCAATTTATTTTTTGATAGATTGGAAGAATTAGCTTCAAAAGCGGCTATTGAACGAGGTATAACCGATGACACTTTAGACCAATGGCTCAATGAAGACAATCAATAAACCTTTACGTGTTGTATTGGATACGAATGTCCTTTTGGTGAGTATTTTACCTCATCATAAATACTATTGGGTTTTTAAGAAATTCAGGCAACAGCACTATAACTTACTCATTTCCAATGAGATATTGACAGAGTACCAAGAAAAACTTGAAGAAAAATATGGCATTTTGGTAACAGATTTTTCTTTAGACACTTTACAGCTTGCAAAAAATACTGAACGGATTGAACCATACTATCGGTGGCTTTTAATTAAAAATGACCCCGATGATGATAAATTTGTTGATACCGCAGTCGCTGGAAATGCTGATTTTATCGTCACAGAAGATAAGCACTTTAATATTCTTAGAACGATAGATTTTCCAAAAGTTGAAATTGTTTCAATTGAAGAATTTAGAAAAATTTTAGAAGAATTAGAAATCAATCAACTGAAATAATAATGACATAAAACATTGATTTTCAATAAATAAAAAAAAGTCTCACGC
>JANLQI010000046.1:0-11506 GCA_031367705.1 Saprospiraceae bacterium
AATATTCATAATTTATCATTCATCATTAGTTAAAATCCGAATAATTTTTTCATTTTATCAAAAATAGCGGTGTTTTGATAGACACCTGTAAACTCTTGCGCGCCAGGACCGAAAGCGAAAACAGGAATCCATGAAGCAGTGTGGTAAATCGAGCCATTTTTATCAGGTTTTGTATCGGCAAAACCACCATTAATATTGTTCATTTTCGAGCCTTTGACGAGTCCGAAACCGCCTGTTTCGTGGTCAGCAGTAACGATGACTAAAGTGTTGCCGTCACGACGTGCGAAATCGAGGACTTCACCTATTGTTTTATTAAAATCAAGCATTTCAGTAACAATATAATTGGTGTTGCCCGCATGTCCGCCCCAATCTATTTGAGAACCTTCAATCATCATAAAAAAGCCTTTATCTGAACGGTGTTCAAGGAAATTACAAGCTAATTTAGCGGCTTTTGGCAAATAATCACGACCTTGTTCTGCGGTTAATGGTTGGTTATCTGCGGTAAAATAAGCCAAATTTTGTTTCATAGGCAGCTTGATGTCTGTCAATTCTTCTTTGTTCCAATCGCTGACGTAATAGCCTTTTTTCTTTAATTCGTCAACAAGGTTGCGGTTGTCCATTTCCCTTCTATCAAAGAATTTTTTTCCGCCGCCAATGAATATATCAACATCCGTTTTCAAAAAATCTAAGGAAATGGGTTCGTAATCTGCCCGACTCTTAACATGTGCAATAAACGATGCAGGTGTTGCATGTTGAATATTACACGTAACGACCAACCCTGTTGCTAAACCCTTTTTTTCAGCCAGTTCCAAAATCGTCTTGCAAGGCATAGAGTCTTTGTTGACACCTATTGCCCCATTATAAGTTTTGCAGCCACAACTGAACGCCGTTGCACCAGCCGCGGAGTCAGTTATAATCGTCGAATCTTCTGCGGGATTATTGATGTGCAAGCCTGTGTAAGGGAATTCCGTCAAGTGCAATTTGCCGCTATTCATGTAATAACCACCTGACACTTGTGATAAGCCCATGCCATCGCCCACCATGAAAATGATGTTTTTGGGACGTTGGGTTGAAGTTATAGGTGTTGAAACATAACTTTTAGGTGTGACTACGGGTGTTGTTACTGAGGGGGTCTTACAAGCCATTAAAAAAGCAAATAACAAAAAAGTTAAAAGCTTTAAACATTTAGAACTAAGCATTTATATCGTTTTTAACATCGCTACTATGTAATGCGATTAGGTTTGAAAAATAGAAATAATTATTTATTGATTCATCACGTATTAAATAATCGCCAAAAATACACTTTTCATTTAAACTCCTAAGGCGTAGTTGTTTAATTAAAAAACAAATATTTTTTTTGGTAAAAAGCATTTTTTTTCACATTTAATTTGGTCAATAATAAAACACTCCCTACTTTGTTCCGAACTTTTTGAACATAACGAAAAGTCCATAAACCTGGTTGTAGAAAATGAGAAGCCGTAAGGGTGCATCATTCTAAAATTACAATTTTCCTTTACTAAAAACTAAAAATACCTTGATAGTAGCTGTTACAAAAGAAACCAAAAAGGGTGAAAACCGCGTTGCCCTCACGCCCGACATCGTTAAACAATTAGTAAAAGCAGGTTTCACCGTCAAAGTGGAAGCTGAAGCGGGCAACCGTGCTTCGTTCAGCGATGCCAACTATACGGATGCAGGGGCTGACATAGTGAACAATGCTGCTGCTTTAATGGCTGAAGCCGATGTCGTTTTGAAAGTAAACGCCCCCTCAGTATCTGAGGCCGATTTGCTTAAAGAAGGCTCTGTACTCATTTCTTTCCTCTATGCCTACACCGTTCCCGAATTGCTGAATTCGCTTAAAAAGCGCAACATTTCTGCTTATTCCATGGACGCTGTGCCTCGTATTACACGTGCGCAGAAGATGGATGCCTTGAGTTCACAAACCAATTTGGCGGGTTACAAAGCGGTCATCGCTGCTGCCAATGCCAGTGGTAAAATTTTCCCTTTGATGATGACGGCTGCGGGAACAATTACACCTGCCAAAGTCCTCATTTTTGGTGCGGGTGTCGCAGGTTTGCAAGCCATTGCCACTGCCAAACGTTTGGGGGCAATCGTTGAAGTAACCGATGTCCGTCCTGAAACGAAGGAACAAGTCGAATCTTTGGGCGGACGCTTCATTACAGTTGAAAATACTGAGGTGGTCAAAACCGAAGGCGGTTATGCTCGTGAAGTATCAAAAGACTTTTTAGAAAAACAACAGGCGTTGATTCAACAACGCATCCGTGATATGGACATCGTTATTACGACTGCCCTTGTCCCTGGTAAAAAAGCACCCGTTTTGGTCACAGAAGACATGGTCAAAAGCATGAAAACAGGTTCTGTGATCGTGGACATGGCTGTCGAATGGGGCGGCAATTGCACTTTGAGCCAAAAAGATGAAACCATCGTCACGCACGGTGTTACCATCATTGGCGAGTCAAATTTACCTGCTCAATTGCCTGTCAATGCTTCCGAAATGTATGCCCGTAATATCTCAACCTTATTACTCCATTTAGCCACCAAAGACGGTTTCAAAGGAGAAATGGAGGAGGAAATTACAAAAGGCAGCTTAATAACGCATCAAGGCTCCGTCGTCCACGCCTTCACAAACGAAATTTTAGCAAAAACATCTAAATAATTTTTTAATGGATAATGGATAGTTGATAATGGATAATGGATAATGGATAATAACTGTAAATTATCCATTATCCATTATCCATTATCCATTATCCATTATCCATTATCCATTATCAACTATCCATTATCAACTATCCATTATCCATTATCACCTATCCATTAATAAAATTATGAATTCAGAAACATTTATCGCGCTTATTTATATCCTCGTTATGGCGAGTTATGCGGGTTTTGAACTGATTGCCAAAGTACCGCCTACCCTACACACACCTTTGATGTCGGGGTCAAATGCCATTTCGGGCATCACCATTGTTGGGTCTATTCTTTGCTGCAACGAATTGGGTTATACCACCGTGAGTAAAGTCTTTGGTATGATAGCCGTTGCATTGGCAATGATTAATGTCGTCGGCGGCTATGCTGTGACTGACCGTATGTTAAAAATGTTTAAAAAGAAATAAATCAAAATGACGAAAGAAACTTTAGATATACTTATAAAAGTCGCCTATCTCGTATCTGCCATTCTCTTTATCATGGGTATAAAGCGGATGCAAAAAACGTCGGAAGCGCGCGGCGGCAACTTATTATCAGCCGTTGGTATGGCAATCGCTATCATTGCGACATTGATACAAGTAGATGTCTTAACCCTTCCCGAAATCTTTGCTTCGGCTCTCGTGGGGTCTGCGATTGGTTGGATTTATGCCAAAAAAGTGGAAATGACGCAGATGCCCGAAATGGTCGCTTTGTTCAACGGCTTTGGTGGTATCGCTTCTTTATTGGTTGCCATGTCTGATTTTTATCTCAAACAAGTTGAACAGCATATCGAACCCGATACCGTGACAATTACAGCCATCATCTTATCTTTATTGATTGGTGGCGTGACATTTACGGGTTCTTTGACCGCTTGGGGCAAGTTGAATGGTAAGATAAATGGCAATGCTATTGTATTTAGTGGACAACATCTTATCAACCTCATTTTGTTTCTCGTAACCATTGCGGCAGGTGCCATGTTGATTTATGACCATACATCTACAAGTATGTTGTGGTTGATTGCTGGAGTTGCCTTGATATTAGGTGTTTTGGTCGTCATCCCGATTGGCGGTGCGGATATGCCTGTGGTTATTTCCTTGCTCAATTCCTATTCAGGCATGGCGGGATGTGCGACGGGTTTTGTTTTGGGGAATTATATGTTGATTGTCGCGGGTGCATTGGTCGGTGCTTCAGGCATCATTTTGACCAATATCATGTGTAAAGCCATGAATCGCTCTTTGGTCAGCGTGCTTTTAGGTGGTTTTGGAACGACGACAACTTCTGCGGCGGCTGGTGTAAAAGGCTCGGATATGGTCGTCAAAGAAGTGGGTGCAGAAGAAGCGGCGATGATTTTTGATTCCGCTTCATCGGTTATTGTTGTGCCAGGTTATGGAATGGCGGTGGCACAAGCGCAACACATCATCAAGGAATTGATGGAATTATTGGAAAAAAAGAACATCAATGTGCGTTTTGCCATTCATCCTGTGGCGGGTCGTATGCCGGGTCACATGAATGTTTTGCTGGCAGAATCGAATGTCCCTTATGATAAATTGGTTGAAATGGACAATATCAACGATGATTTTGCAAATACTGATGTCGTTATAGTCGTTGGTGCAAACGACGTGGTCAATCCAGCGGCACGTACCAACCCAAGCAGCCCAATTTATGGTATGCCTATTTTGAATGTGGACAAAGCAAGAACGGTCATCGTTTCAAAACGCAGTATGGCTTCGGGCTATGCGGGTATCGAAAATGAATTATTTGGCTTTCCTAACTGTTTGATGCTGTTTGGTGATGCCAAAGCCTCTTTAACAAAGGTTGTTAGCGAATTGAAAGAGATGTAGGGACTAAATACTACCCCTCAGTAAAAATCCTTGAAAGTGACGATGTCTGCTTTCAAGGATTTTTTACTGAGGGGGATAAACATGTACATCAGGTGACGTGCAAAATTACATGTTGCGCCTTTGTCCAAGGAGTCCTTCAAAGGAGAGGCTTACGAGCGACATACTTTGTGCCAGCGGTTGCTCAGAACCGTTTATGTTTTTACCTTGGATTTCATCAAGGAGAAACAATATTGCTTGATCTATTTTGCTTGTATCTACTCTCCAATCATCTTCAAAGATAACTTTTCACAATGTTTTTTGTCATGCTGAGCGCAGCGAAAGCATCTGGATTAGCTTGTTTTTTGAATTTTTTAGATACTTTCGCTGCGCTCAGTATGACAAAAAACTATCTTTGAATAAGTCTATTGTTAGTAAACTTAATTAAATAAGTTACACCACATCTATCATCTTGTAACCACCTCACCTTGCAACGCCTCCCGCAACACCTGTTGCAACAGCTGCTCATTCTCTGACGCACTCGTTTGTATGCTCGTTTCTAAGGCAGCGCACAGCTGCATCAGGCTTTCTACTTTTGCTACGATGCGGTGTTGAATACTGAGGGGGGGGAGTGGGATTGGTATTGTACTTAAAACTATATTACTTAGCATTGGTTGTAAACCTCCATTGACAAAGGTTTTCATTATCTCATCTCTACTTTTTAATATAAAATAGAAAACAAATTTATTGTTGACTAGTTTTTGATTGAAACCAATTAATGCAGCGTTCTGAAAACTAAATTCATCATCAATGTCAATTATTGCTGGCGTACCACAACCGGCACCACGATTCGTAATTAGAATTTCACCTTTTTGGGGATACGCTTTTTTGTATAATTCTATGTGGTCTTTATCTGAAACAAAGAGGCAATCATTCCATTTTATTTCATCTTCTCTGATATGTGTTGCAGAAATATAAATTCGCCCTTTTTCAAGTTTCTTTGGCGTATTATGAAATCCATCAGTTACTTTCGTACAAATCTCACCCAACCGACACCAAACCCAATCATCAGGAATCTTAAAAGGAATCTCCTCCGCTTTAATCGGTGGCAGTTCTTTCTCTTTTTTGAGTTTTTTATCTTTAATGAGTTGTTCTTTTTCTTTTTTGATGCGTTTTAACAAGTCACTACCTGTGTCAGCTACCCCCTCAGTATAATCACCATTTTTAACCAATTTCCCTTACACAGCGTCTTGCAAAAGTTGTTGTCGGAGGTTTTTGACTAAGGCTAATTGGTAGGTGAGTTCTGTATCAAGTGTTTGGCTTTGAATTTCAAGCGATTTATATTTTTCAACAAATGTCCTTTGTTCTTCTAAAGACGGTAATGGGATTTCAATTTGTGCAATTTCTCTGATAGGTAAAGTCACGTTAGCCATACCACGCATTCTTGCAACTAATTCATCTTCTTTGTTTAAATCAAGGAATCTATACAGATATTCAGCTGATAATTGTTTTTTGTCTTTTGGAATAACAGCACATAAAATAGAACCCAAAGCAAATTTACCTGTCTGAAAATGTATTCTTTTTAAGCTCGCGTGACCGTGACCTGTTGCTGAAACCAATGGAATAATGACAGCTTCATCATCAAATTGATATTCATTGTGTGATTTTCTTTCTTCACTTGTTACAACTAAAGGATAATCTCCTTTAATTGCTTTTTGTATGCCTGTTGTACCTTTTTCAATTGTACATATATCTCCTAATTTTACTTTCTTCCAACTCATATTTATATCGTTTCTTTTCTCGATGATTTTAACCATTCAACCCAATCCCGAAGGGATTCAACATGAATAGCCCCGAATGAAATTCGGGGAAAATGTAACGGATTGTCTATAATCCTGAAGGGATTGAATGTGCATTATCTGATTTCTATTCATGTTCAACTCCTTCGGAGTTATTAAAAATGCGCTTGTATTTATTTTGCATTCCTTAGATGTGTTGACAGCTTTTTTAATTTTTAATTTCCCGAAGGGACCCCTCAGTATTTTGAGTTAAAATGGGACTACAATTAATGGACACATTGTGTGGCACATTTAATTCTTAATTTTTAATTTTTAATTCTATTTCTTACATTCCCAATACTCCGACTTTACATGAAAAAGATACTCTTTTCATTATTGGCGTTTAGCCTCTTTTTTGCCACACCTACTGCTTTTGGTCAAAGAGAAATTACCATGAAAAATGGTAAAGATTCTATCGCTACTTGTGGCGCCGATTTCACGGATAGTGGCGGTGCAGCAGGCAATTATGGCAATAATCAGAATTTCACCTTTACAATTTGCTCGGATAGTCTCAGCAAGACCCACGTTGCGCTCGGTTTTGAGCAACTCGATTTGGCAGCAGGTGATGAATTGTGTTTTTTTGACGGACCCGATGTGAATTCCCCTTCGTTAGGTTGTGCATCAGATTTTGGCAGGAGTCAGAATACCATCGTCGAAACGACGGCTCGCAATTCTAAAGGCTGCATGACTGTTCGTTTTCGTTCCGATGGTTCAGGTGTTAGAACGGGTTGGTTGGCACATATTATATGTATTGCCTCGTGCCAAACGGTCAAAACACAAATTGAGTCCACACTTCCTGCTATTTTCCCTGCCGATACAGGTTGGATTGACGGTTGCCCGAACCAAACCCGCATTGCCTTTAAAGGGAAAGGTATTTATCCTTTCAACGATATTGCCTATCACCAATCCGACACCTTGTCAAAATTTGAATGGAATTTTGGTGATGGGACACCCATCGCTTATGGACCTGAGGTGACGCATGTGTACACTCAAGCGGGTGGTTTTATCGTTCAATTGGTTGTAAAAGATACACTCGGCTGTCAAAATATCAACTATATAAAACAACGCGTGCGTATTTCACCGCGCCCAACTTTCAATACGGGCAATGTACCTACTCAAATTTGTACAGGAACGACGCTTTTACTGAGGGGTCAAAGCCAAAGGCTTGATGCAAGCTATCAAGTGTCTACTAAACCCAATTCAGCTACTTTTCCGAGTGGGCAAGTGCGTTCAGAAACGCTTTTTATCCCCGATAATCAGGGTGACCAATATAAAACAAGCGTCTTTTTTAGCGATTTCTCGCCCGGGCAAACGTTGACGAATGTTAATGATTTGGTGCGTATTTTCGCAAAAATGGAACACTCTTATGCACGTGACCTTGAGATAAAAATCGTTTGTCCAAGTAGAAAGGAGGTTATTATGCACGCTTACGGTAGTGGAGGAATAAGAAATCCCATTATCATTGGGCAGGCAAATTGCAACGATAATCGCACTGCTGTTAATGACCCTAATACCAATCCGCCCGGTGTGGGACAAGTATATGCATGGACACCTAATGCGACAAATGGAACTTGGCGCAGTTACACTGGGACAAATAATACGAATAACACCTGCATTGCTGGTCAAAGCGAATACCGCTTACCGCCTGGCGATTACAGGTCAGAAAATTCTTTCGCTGGATTGGTCGGTTGCCCGCTTAATGGCGAATGGTCTTTGGTCATAAAAGACCAATTATCACGAGATAACGGATGGATATTTGAATGGGGTATTGATTTCAAACCCTCTCTTTATCCAGCAGTTGAGACATTTACACGCAGCATTTCAGACCACCGATGGTTGCCCAATACGAACATTAGCATGTACACGGTTGACTCCATTATCAGCAAACCACGGAATGCAGGTATCGCCACTTTCGTCTATCAAGTAACAGATAACGTAGGTTGTAAATTTGATACAACCGTGAATATCAACGTTTTACCGCCAACACATCCACTTTGCCGCACGTGCGCACCCGATTTTCCAAAACTAAGAGACACCAGTATTTGCGCTACCAACGCGGGTATTTTATTGAATAAAACATCTCGCATTCCTATCAATAATTCCATCGTCTTTGAGGTGTTTCCTTATAAAGAAATAGACGCCGTTTTAGCGCCGATAACACGCCCCGATACGTCCCCGATATTGGTTAGAAATATGTTCCAAAACTCAGTTACAAACCCCGTGACTCAAATAGATTCCGTCTGTTTTGACATGGGTTCACGCGTTTCTGACGATATTTTTGTCCAATTGCTCGCACCAAATGGCTCTAAAATACCTTTGATGAATACGCAGCGCGGCGGCTTTGCTTATCCATTGCGGACGGTGTGTTTTTCACCTACTGCAACGCGTTCGATAGCAACAGCAACGGCGCCAATTACGGGCTTGTATCAAGTTGAAAATGGTGCAACATCATGGAATGTTTTTAATGGCTCGCCCGTAAATGGCAATTGGAAACTCCTTGTGGCGGATGCGCGAGGAGCAGAAAAAGATACCATCAATCAATGGTCAATTACTTTCAAAAGCGGCAATGCTTTGACCTATAATTGGACACCTGCGGCGGGCTTATCAAGTATAAATAATCCAACAACCATTGCAAAACCGACCGTAGATACACGTTATATAGTAACCATCACGGACAGTATGGCTTGCCAACATAAAGACACGGCGAACTTCGCAGTGCTTGATAGTTTCCCTACGCCTTCACTCACAACAGGAACGCTTACTTTCAACTCTGTTCAGTTTACTTGGGCAGCAATTACGGGCGCAACGGGTTACGAAGTCAGCATAAATGGCAACGCTTGGATAACACCAAATGGCAATTTGAGTCATACCGTTACTGGTTTGCGCACCGAGCAAAACGTGGATTTCCGCGTTCGCGCACTTGGCAACCGTTGCGGCGCAAAAATTGCCGCTTTATCTCAAAAATCATTGGCTTGTATTGCAACAATCGGGAAAGCCCCAAATCGGCGACTTGAAGTGGACTCTGTTTTATGCTATGGTTTAGCAAGTCCGTTGGTAAATTTCAAATACGCTTCGGGTCAAGCTCCTTTCACGTATTATGTGGATACTTTCCGACAAAACAGCAGTGGCGTTTTTCTGGATAAAATCAAAGCAGGAACCCACACCGCTATTTTTATTGACGGGACAGGTTGTTCTGATACATTAGTATTCAGTTTTGGTCAACCTGACAGCATCAATTTCCGCGTAACATTAGATTCTGTAAAATGTAATGGCGACCGAACGGGTAAACTCACCTCAGTAGCAACGGGTGGAACGGGTGCATTGACTTATGCCCTCAATTTAAGCCCATTGAAAAGAAATATTGGTACGTTTGATTCGCTCCCAATTGGACGTTATAGCATAGAAGTAGAAGATGTCAACCGTTGCCGAAAGACAATTACAACTGACATCTTCCAACCGACACCCCTCAGTATAAGCCTCTCTAAAAACGATGTGCGGTGCTTTGGCGCAGCAACGGGGTCAGCGCGGGTCATTCCTTCGGGCGGTATTCCGTCTTATACGTATGCATGGCGCAGTGGTCAGACAAAAGATACAATAAATAACATAGCAGTCGGTAGCTATTTCGTTACTTTAACTGATAGAAATGGTTGCACACGCCGCGATTCTACCACAATTACATCCAGTCCAAAGATAGTAGTGACCACGTTCCAAGACTCTGTTAAATGTTTTGGTGAGTCATCGGGTCGCGCAAGAGGACGCGCAACGGGCGGTCAAGCACCTTTTTTATACAATTGGAACAATGCCCAATTCGATAGTATCGGCATACGCCTTAAAGCGGGTTTACAACGCTTAACCGTTACGGACACACAAGGTTGCTCAGATACTGCAAGTGTCGTGATTTTGCAACCCGATTCTCTGCGTTTTGATAGTTTAATCGCCCTTCCAGCAAGTTGTAGCAATACTGCTTCGGGTTCAGCGCGGGTCATCGTGAGTGGTGGAACAAAATCATATCAATATACATGGTCGCCAAACGGCGCAACGACCCCCTCAGTAACCAACCTCGCCGCAGGCAATTACAGCCTAACAGTGAAGGATTTTAACAATTGTTCCAAAACACAAAGCCTTGTTATAGGTTCAGCACCGCCTTTGGTTCTTGACCAATTTAATGAAATAAATGTAAAATGTAATGGCGATGCCACGGGTGGTTTATCCGCAAAAGTGAGCGGTGGCGCAGGTGGCTACACGTTCCGTTGGGGTTCAACCCCTGTTCAAACATCGGATACGGCTAAAAATCTCCGCGCAGGCATGTATCAAGTAACCGTTACTGACCGTAATAATTGCCAAATCATAAAAGATACGACGATTGGCGAACCCGTAAAACTCGTTGCAACCATTACACAATTTACGAATGTCAGATGTCTCGGTGAAATGAACGGCACAGCGACCCCCTCAGTATTTGGCGGTTCTGGCATCGTCGGCAACAACCGTTATTTGTTCCAATGGAACGACCCATTAAATCAGAATACGCTCATCGCCGATAGCCTTGCCGCAGGCAATTATATCGTAACCGTAACCGATGCAAACGGCTGTACGGACACTGCAAATGTCACCATTACACAACCCGCTTCGGTCGTTACTACAACCACAAATCAAACAAGATTGGCGTGTTTTGGACAGAATACGGGCGAAGGACGCGTGGTTCCAGCGGGTGGTTCAGGTAGTTTTACGTATCGTTGGAGCAATTTGCAATCAACAGCAACAGTCACTAATCTCGCTCGTGGCAAATATTTTGTCACCGTCACAGACATTAATGGTTGTCGCGCAACGGATTCACTTGATGCCTTTACCCGCGATTCTATTGCTGCAACTATTGCTATAGTGAAACCCCGTTGCTACAATACTTCAACAGGGAGTATTGGTATCACAAATGTAACGGGCGGTGCAGGTAATGGCAATTTAGGCAATTATTTCTTCCGTTGGAGTACAAATCCTGTTCAGACCACGCCACAAGCAGCCAATATTGTTGGCAATCGGCAATATGCTGTAACGATTAGCGACAATGAAAACTGCTCAAACGTTATTTATACTTTTTTAACACAGCCCGGTCCAATCTCTTTATCATCGGTTCTCCGACCCGTCAGTTGCTAC
>JANLQI010000071.1:0-19631 GCA_031367705.1 Saprospiraceae bacterium
AGCTGAACGGAAGCCAGTGACTCGCCTTTGCGCTCGAAGCTTAGAATTGAACGCGTGATAACCTTTCTTTTTTTCATCTATTCAAAGATTTAAAACGACTTATTTAAGTTGGAAATGAAATTTTACCCATCGAAACACTTGGCACACCTTCGCGTGTGCCAAAATTTGTTGCATTGCCCGATACACATTCATTGGCTAATATGGCGAATAAAACAGCTTCTTTAGCATCGCCTTTGATGCCCAATACGTCTGTTTTGTCGAATGAAATAGTCGGCAATAATTCTTTTAAATATTTGACTAACAATGGGTTATGTGCGCCACCACCACTCATATAGATTTTAAACTGCTGAATTGTTGTATTGTTAAATTGTTTTTGTTTGAATAAATTTTGTATCGCTTCGGCAATCGTTTCTGCTGAAAAACGGGTAAGCGTTGCCATAAGGTCGGATACTGAGTGGGTAATTTTTATTTTATTGATTGCTTTTTCAACATAAGAAATATTGAACAATTCAGGGCCCGTCGTCTTCGGAAAAGGTTTTTTGAAAAAATCATTATCCTTCAAAGCGGCTAAAAGTTCGGGAATGACCTTTCCTGAAAGGGCGATTTCCGCGTCTTTATCGTAGTTTTTTTCTGGAAAATAACGCTTTGTAAAGGCATCTAAAAGCGTATTGCCTGGTCCTGTATCGGTTACAAAGACTTCGGAAGCATCGAGCGAAGCGGGTAAATACGTGAAATTGGCAATGCCACCCATATTGAGCATCAAACGGTTTTCCGAAGGGTCAGAAAAAATAAAATAGTCGCCATAGACCGCCAAAGGTGCGCCTTCGCCACCCGCAGCAATGTGTTTTTGTCGAAAATCGCTGATGGTGATGATGCCTGTCGTGACGGCAATGTGGTCGCCATCGCCGATTTGCAGCGTGGCGTTTGGAAATTGTTCGAGTTGATGTAAAATTTTAGGTGCATGAAAAACCGTTTGACCATGACTCGCTATCAAATCCACGTCATTTCTATCGAGTTGCCATTGTTTTAAACAAGACAAAATCATATCGCCATGCAAGCGTCCTATCCAGGCGTTGAGCAGCGTTAAGTGTTGAAAATCAATGCTTTGTTTTGCAAATACTTTTCTAATTTCTGTTTTTACCCCCTCAGTATAATCCACTGTTTCAAAGTTTAAAAGGGTTACTTTTGTCTCGCTGCCACTGCCCTCGATGCGAACGAGTGCCACGTCTAAACCGTCCATAGACGTACCCGACATCAAGCCGATGATGTGGCGCGCTGGTTTTTGAGCAATCGTATAAAGTCGTTCAACGTTTTCGTTCATAAAAATTCATTTTTTTATTCGACACGAAGATAGTTAAGGAAATGATGAATTATAAATGATGAATGATGAATTTGTCACGGTACTGGAATTCGTTTTGAAGTGCTTCACAAAATAAAGTTTGTCAATTTATTTTTTCATTATTCCTAAGTTCAAAGTTTCTCAATGCTTTACTCCGTTGTATCTTTGCAAGAATAAAAAAATAGCAATGGAAAAACGATATTATACTTCTACGAATTGGGCACCTTGGTTAGGGTTTGCCTTTGCGGTTTCGCCTTTTTTTCTCGCTTTTGTCAGTAATGGATGGCTTTTGGCTTCTCTCATTTTTTTGAGTTTCCTACCTGCGATAGCGGTTGGGCTGACACTGAGGGGGTACTTTTTGCTTGAAAACAATCAAATAAAGTATTGTTATGACCGTAAAAGGGGTCGGGAAACCGATATTGCTATCAGTCTTATTGACGTTACACAAATTCATAGGGTCGGCAAATCGGTCGCTATTTCGTTTGACAGAGACGATGAAATCACTAAACGCATTCACGATACAGAGGCGTTTATTAAAGACATTATGGCGCACAATCCACGTATTGAGTTGGTGTAGCAACTTATGTAATGGTGAATGGTGAATGATTCAACATTAAATTATTCACCATTCACCATTATAAAACGGTTACATTTGCCCCGTTTTTAGGTTTCATTAAACAAAAATAGTGTTATGTCATTCCTTTTCGTCCATAACTTCATGTAGCGACCTTGCTCGACACCCTTCCCCGACACATCGGGATGCAACACTGCATTCAAAAGATAGCAAGCAGCGCTATCCATCATCCATTTTCAACTATCCATTATTATGTTAGATAAATTAAAAGCTATTGCCGACCGCTTCGTGCATCTCGAAGAGCAATTGAGCGACCCCTCAGTAACGAGCGATTTAGATAAGTTTAAACGCATCAATAAAGATTATAAAGAAATGATGCCGATTGTCGAGGCATATAAAAAATATGCGTCGTTACTCGACCGCCGCGAGCAAGCGAAAGAAATGCTTGCAGATGCCGATATGCGCGAGATGGCACGCGAGGAACTCAATGAAGTTGAGCCTGAAATCGCTACTTTGGAAGAAGACATCAACGTTTTGTTGATTCCGAAAGACCCCGAAGACTCAAAAGACGTGCTTTTTGAAATCCGTTCAGGCACAGGAGGCGACGAAGCCAGTCTTTTTGCTGGCGATTTATACCGCATGTACCAACGCTTTTTCGACCGACAAGGCTGGAAAACGGAGGCGATGGAAGTCAACGAAGGCTCTATCGGCGGCTATAATAAATTGGTATTGGAAGTGATGGGCGAAGATGTTTTTGGCAAACTGAAATTTGAATCGGGCGCACATCGGGTGCAACGGATTCCAGAAACCGAGTCGAAAGGACGGGTGCATACCTCTGCCGCAACGGTTGTTGTGATGCCAAAATTGGAAATGGAAGACGTTGAAATTCGCAAAGATGACTTGAAAGTGGACGTTTTCAGGGCTTCTGGCGCAGGTGGACAGCACGTCAATAAAACGGAATCAGCGGTGCGGATTACGCATCTTCCAACAGGCGTTGTGTCTGAATGTCAAGACGGACGTTCGCAAATTCAGAACCGTGAATTGGCACTGCAACAGCTTTATAACCGCATTTATCAAGCAAAAAAAGATGCTCATGATGCCGAACAGACAAAAATACGGCGTTCTCTCGTCGGTTCAGGCGACCGTTCTGATAAAATTCGGACATATAATTTTCCTCAAAATCGGGTCACTGACCACCGTTTGGAAGGCGATAATAAAAATTTCAACCTCGATAAAGTCATCGAAGGTGATATTGACGGCATTTTAGAAGCCCTGCGCATAGCAGATAATGCTGAAAGAATGAAAGCTGAAATTGAATAATTGAATTGTTGTTATCAATACAACAATATAAACAATACAAAAAAATGAATCAAAACGGTAAACAACCACTTGTAGAAGTTGAACGCTTGCTCAAAAAATATCGTTCATCACTTGCCGAAGCGGCAGAGACGGTTCGGACGCAAGACGTGTCAAACTACCCTATTTTCGTTGCGGCAAAAACGGAATTGGAACTCGGAATCCCGCTTTTACTGAGGGGGGCATTGCCTGACGATTGGGCCGTGAATGCTTCAACTTTAGAAGAATTTCATGTCAAAAGAATCATCGAAGCAGAGAAAATTGACGATTTTAGAACGCTTTATCGCAAACATTCAGACGAAATATGTGTTTTCGTTCTTTTGAATGATGGTGCAGCAAAGTTCATTTTTATTCCCGCATAGTCGGCGTTCGTTATTCGTGATTGGTTATTCGTTATTCGTGATTGGTTACTCGTTACTCGTACAAAACGAATAACGAGTAACGAATAACGAATAACCAATCACGAATAACGAGTAACAAATAACCAATCACAATATGACGAATACGATAAATTTACGCAGATTTCGCCGTTGGGGAATTGCCACAATTATAGCGACTATTTTTTTGATATGGATTGGCGGTTGGGTACGCTCAACGGGCAGTGGTATGGGTTGTCCTGATTGGCCAAAATGTTTTGGCGTTTGGGTGCCGCCGACAAGTGAAGCAGAATTGCCTGCCGATTATTTGCAGCATTACACCGATTTAAGGAAAAAGAAAAACGAACGTGTCGCCAAAATGCTTGACAGAATGGGCATGTCAGAAACAGCACACCTCATCCAAAATGACCCCTCAGTATCAGACCACGAACCGTTTAATGTTTACAAAACATGGACGGAATATATAAACCGTTTGTTCGGTGTCCTCGTGGGTTTTCTCATTTTTTTGACCTTATTGTTCTCGATTCCCTTGCGAAAAGTGGATAAACGCATCTTTGGGCTGTCTTTGGCAGGTTTTATTGGCGTTGGATTTGAAGGCTGGTTAGGGTCTTTGGTGGTTTCCACAAACCTCATGCCGTCGTTCATCACCGTCCACATGATTATCGCCATGTTGATTTTAGTCGTCTTGATTTCGGCAGTCCTTATTTCCTATACGCACGAAGGGGACATGAGCGATTTATTGTCCGTGAAACCGATGGGCTTAGTTTGGGGCGGAGTGGGCGTTAGTCTTTTAATATTGATTCAAATCATTATTGGTACCCAAGTTCGGGAAAACGTGGACTTAATATCTTCCGCTTTGGGTGAAGCCAATAGACATGAATGGATACCAAATTTAGATAGTGTTTATCTTTTGCATCGCACATTTTATTATGTCGTAACGGCAGCCATTATGTATTGGGTGTGGTTACTGAGGGGTCGGTTTTCTACTTTAAAAAGTGTCAAATTTTTCTCAACGCTACTTCTTGGTTTGCTTATTTCTGAAATTGTATTTGGTCTGTCAATGCACAATTTCAATATCCCTCCTTTTTTGCAACCGCTACACCTACTGTTTGGAACGCTTCTTTTTGCGACGGCATATATAATAACGTGTATTTTGTACTTGAAGAAAAATTAGAAGTTAGTTGCACCTTGATTGGACAGGTTTGCGCTGATTTTTTTAGGATTTAACTGAGGGGGGCTTTTGCTCCCCTCTTTTTTTATTTTCAAACAAACCTTTTAAAACAATTCGTTTTTGACTAAATTTGCATTTCTAAAAATCGTCCAATTTTATGTCAAAAAAGAACAACACAGCTCAAGCTACTGCTGTAAAGGAAACTTCAACTCCTTTAAACAATACGATCTCGTCCGAATCCAATCCTATATACGGTCAAGAATACATCGAAGTCATTGGCGCGAAGGTGCATAACTTGAAAAACGTCAGTGTACGCATTCCACGTCATCAACTCGTTGTCATCACAGGCATCTCGGGTTCTGGGAAGTCGTCTTTGGCTTTTGATACAATTTATGCAGAAGGGCAACGGAGGTATATGGAAACTTTTTCCAGCTATGCCCGTCAGTTTATCGGCTCGATGGAACGCCCTGATGTCGAGCAAATAACAGGTTTATCGCCTGTTATTTCGATTGAACAAAAAACGGTCGGGCGCAATCCACGTTCAACTGTTGGGACAATTACGGAGATTTATGACTTTATGCGTTTGCTTTTTGCCCGTATTGGTGAAGCCTATTCCTACGAAACAGGTGAAAAAATGGTCAAATACACCGAAGAACAAATCCAAAACCGCATTTTTGAACTGTTTTTTGATAAAAAAATAATGATTCTCGCGCCACTTGTACGTGGACGTAAAGGTCATTACCGCGAATTGTTTGATGGCATCCGTAAACAAGGCTACACCAAAGTCAGAGTGGACGGCATTATGATTGACCTCGAACCCAATCTCCAAATTGACCGATTCAAAACACATGATATTGAAGTCGTTATTGACCGCCTCCAAATTGGCGATGACAGACGTGAACGTCTTGTTTCTTCCTTAGGAACGGCTTTGAAAATGGGTAATGGCATTGCGATGGTCATTGATGTTGAGAAAAACTCGTCTGATACTGAGGGGGGTAATATGGTGACATTTTCTAAGCATTTGATGGACCCTGTGTCAGGTATTTCCTACGAAGAGCCTAATCCGAACACTTTTTCCTTCAATTCGCCTTATGGTTCATGCCCCCATTGTAAAGGTTTGGGGCAAGTGGCAGAGGTGGATATGGATAAAGTGATGCCCGACAAATCGAAAAGTATCAACGAAACAGGCATTGTGCCTTTTGGCGATGTGCGTGAAAATTCGATGTTTCAGCAATTGCGTCAAATTGCCAAACGGTATAATTTTACGTTTTCAACACCTGTGAAAGATATTCCAGAAACAGCAATGAACGTCATTTTACATGGTGGTGAAAATAAATCAATAAAATTGCCAGGCGTTGTACCGACGCAGGATTTAGTTTATTTCGATTTGGCTTCAACAGGGCTTGTGCCGATGTTGAAAAAATGGTATGAAGAAACAGGCTCTGAAAAAATAGCTTCATGGGCAGAAGATTTTATGACTGTTGGCACTTGCCCTGAATGCAACGGCTACCGTTTGAAAAGAGAATCATTGAGTTATAAATTAGTAGAAAAAAATATAGGTCAATTGTCGTTGATGGACATGACCGATTTGGCAGCATGGTTTGAAGACGTAGAAAACCATTTGACCGAAAAACAAAAGACGATTGCGAAGGACATTTTGAAAGAAATCCGCTTACGCATTGGCTTTTTACTCAATGTCGGACTCGATTATTTGATGCTCAATCGTCCTGCGGGAACGCTGTCGGGTGGTGAATCGCAGCGCATTCGTTTGGCTACGCAAATCGGTTCGCAACTCACGGGCATCACGTATATATTAGATGAACCTTCGATTGGCTTGCATCAACGCGACAATGAACGGCTGATTGAGGCTTTGCGGCAACTGCGCGACATTGGCAATTCGGTTATTGTTGTCGAGCATGACAAAGATATTATGATGGCTTCTGACTATCTCATGGATTTGGGTCCAGGCGCAGGTAAACACGGCGGCGAGTTGGTCGGTGAAGGCATCCCCTCAGTATTTATTAAAAATTCGACCTTAACGGCTGAATATTTGAACAATGTACAACGCATTGAAGTGCCGAAAGAACGGCGAAAAGGCAACGGAAAGCACTTAATACTGAGGGGGGCAACGGGCAATAATTTGAAAAATGTCAATATCGAAATCCCGCTTGGCACATTAACGATGGTCACAGGCGTTTCGGGTAGCGGCAAATCAACGTTGATAAATGACACTTTATACCCTATTTTGCGCCAGCATTTTTATAATTCTATTAAAAAACCCATGCCTTACGTAAAGGCACAAGGTTTGGGGCATTTAGACAAGGTGATTGAAATTGACCAATCACCAATCGGACGCACACCACGTTCAAATCCAGCGACTTATACAGGTGTTTTTACGGATATAAGAAATATATTTGCAAGTCTGCCAGAGGCAAAAATCAGAGGTTATAAACCTGGTCGTTTTAGTTTTAACGTGAAAGGTGGACGTTGCGTAACCTGCGAGGGCGGTGGCAAACGGGTCATAGAAATGAATTTTTTGCCCGATGTTCAAGTAGAATGTGAAACGTGCATGGGTCGTCGCTACAATCGTGAGACTTTGGAGGTTTTGTACAAAGGCAAATCCATCAACGATGTATTGAATATGACGGTTGAAGAAGCCGTCGAATTTTTTGAAAATATTCCCAATATTTATCGAAAAATGAAGACCTTGTTGGATGTTGGTTTGGGTTATATTACGCTCGGTCAACAAGCGACAACGCTTTCAGGTGGCGAAGCACAACGCGTCAAACTATCGGAAGAGTTGTCGAAAAAAGATACGGGCAATACAATGTATATTTTGGACGAACCCACAACAGGTTTGCACTTTGAGGATATTCAACATTTACTCATCGTTCTGCAAAGGCTTGTTTCAAAAGGCAATACCGTTGTGGTCATTGAACACAATATGGACGTGATAAAAGTAGGCGATTATGTGATTGATATGGGTTTGGAAGGCGGTTTCAGAGGTGGTGAAGTGATTGTGGCGGGAACCCCTGAGGTGGTTGCGAAGCATCCGACGAGTCATACGGGGCGGTTTTTGAAGTTAGAATTGTGAAATTATACTTAGGGGTAGTTATTATGTAGTAATTTCATGAAAAGGCATATTTTTACAAAAAATTCAGAAATATTGAGGAAGCAAAATCATCGAAGATGAAAGAAATAGATAAAATATTAAATCAAATTGAGGATTGTATTCTCAACAACTATTACAAACCTATCGAAACCGAAAAGGTAGAATTGAAGCCGACTCCGCCCAATTTGAAAGGAGCTCATTCTATTTTGCAAAGTGTTTGTGCATTTATGAATACCAATGGCGGTATATTAGTTTTAGGGATAAAAGACAATAATAATGTTGCTAATAAAAACTATGAACTAAAAGGATACAAAGAAGAATTTGAGCCTATTTTAAAAGAATTTGGAAAATGTTTTACCGATAAAGATTTTAATCTAATAGATGTAACAGAGTTTATAGTTAGTTATGAAATAAAAGAATTTATGACAAATAGAGTCTGTGTTGTTTATATTGATAAATTACCAGACGATTTAAAATATATCTTTTTAGATAAGGCTGCCTATAAAAGAGTCATGACAGGCGACCACAGAATAGATGAAAATGCAATTGAAAAGCAAGAAGAATTTAAGGAAGAAATAAAAAATGCCCGAGAATTAAAAATAGAAAAAGACGCAACATTAGAGGACATTGATATTAATAAATTGAATGATTATATTTATTTACTGAATCGAGAAATAAAAATAGAATCAAATAAAACATCTTTGGAAGATGCTAAATCCTTTTTAACTCGTAAAAAATTTATTATTGGCGATAATGTTACGACATTAGGCATGTTGGTTTGTGGAAAGAATGTGAAAGACTTCTTAGGATGGCGGGCACAAGTAGATGGTTTTGTCGATATTCTTTATGAAGTTGCTCAAGATAAAAAACCTTTGATTGATAATGTTATTCCTTTAATGGAAAAAAGTTTAGGATATATTTTAAAGAATATTCAAGTTGGTGTTACAATCGAAAAAGGAGGGACGAGTAAACCCGAATATCCTGAACAATTGTTAAGAGAAACAATTAATAATGCTATTGCACATCGAGATTACAGTATTGATAAGTATGTGAATATCAATATCAAACCTGATGTCCATATTGAAATTAGAAATCCGGGCTCTTTCAAAAAACAATTATTGATTGAATTAACTGAGCATAATATTCCGATTCGTAGGATTATCCCAGATTCAAAACCGCGAAACCCTAAATTAGCTGACGTCTTAAAAGTATTTGATAAATGGGAAGGCAAGGCAAGAGGTATGAGTAACCTTGTAAACGAAGCCTTAGACAATAAAATTGATTTACCTTATTATCGCTTTTACAGCAAAGAAGATTTAGGTTTGTTCATACAAAAAGGGAAATTAGTTGACGACAATTTTTTATCTCATATAGCCTCTTTCGACTTATTTATTGAGCAAAGTTTAAATGGTTCAAAGTTAACTGACGAAGAAACATCTGTGTTGGCTTATTTTTACAAATCTGAAAAAGCCAATCAATTATATAGACACACGATATTATTAACGCCTGATAATAATCATTTTAATGCTATTCAACGATTACAAAAGTCAGGATTAATTTTTAAACATCCTCAAAGTCCAGATTTATATCCCGTCTTTTTATTGCATCGTGATTTGATGAGAGATGATTATAAAACTGAATTACGACAAATATTTGGCGGTGATTTTGATCAACTTTCAGACATTAATCAACAAACACTTTCGCTTATTTACCAAGTTAATAAATATAGTAAAAGCCGTTCGGTTAGTGCAACACAAGCAGGTAGGTTATTATTTCTTAAATCAAATCAACCATTAAACGATATAAAAGCATTTGATGCTTTTAAACGTAAAATCTATACAATATTTAAACAATTAGTAGCAGCAAATTTTTTAGTCGCAGAAAATAGAGCCTATTTTATCAATAACAATTTTAAAAGGACACCCTCTCTGTTTGATAAACCACTTTGAAAATATTTATCACCGTACTGTTTGATAAAAAACTCATTAAATGGAAAACCACGAATTAACACCCCAAAATACTGAGGGGGTCGAAAATACCTTTTACGAAAGCCGTCTCGACTTAACGCCTGTGCGTAATGCCGTTGATGCCGTTAAAAATGAACTGTCAAAAGTCATTGTTGGACAAGACGAATTGATGGATTTATTGAACATTGCATTGTTGTGCGATGGTCATGTGTTGCTCGAAGGTGTGCCGGGTATTGCTAAAACAATGACTGCCAAGCTGTTAGCTAAAACGATTGATGCCGGTTTCAGCCGTATTCAGTTCACGCCCGATTTGATGCCGAGTGACGTGATGGGTACGATGGTTTTTAATGCCCAAACGTCTCAATTTTACTTCAATGCAGGTCCTGTTTTTTCTAATATTGTTTTGATTGATGAAATCAACCGCGCACCTGCAAAGACACAAGCCGCTTTATTTGAAGTGATGGAAGAACGTCAAGTGACGGTGGACGGGACGACGCATTTGATGACCTTTCCGTTTTTTGTCATTGGTACGCAAAATCCGATTGAACAGGAAGGGACTTACAGGCTGCCCGAAGCGCAACTTGACCGCTTTTTGTTCAAAATCAATATCAATTATCCAAGTTTAGATGAAGAAAAGCAGATTTTACGTCGCTTTAAAGAGGATTTTAAGCAAGTAAAAACGGCAGAAGTGAAGCCTGTGCTGAGGGGTGAGCAAATCAAAGCCTGTCAATCATTGGTTGAAAAAGTGCATATCAGAGAGGAATTGGTGGATTACATCGCTGCAATTGTGCATAATACACGTAATAATGGCGATATATATTTGGGTGCTTCGCCTCGTGCATCGTTGGCTATTTTGAAGGCATCTAAGGCAATGGCAGCAATCAATGGACGTGAATTTGTGATTCCAGAAGACATACAATATGTCGCTTATCCTGTCTTAAATCACCGCATCATTTTGACACCTGAACGGGAGATGGAAGGCTATGATGCAAAAGATGTGATTAATGAAATTGTGAAAAAAATAGATGTGCCACGTTAGGTTGGTTGACACAAATTTCACGAATTACACGAATTGTTTTTTGTCATCCTGTAAGAAACTAAATTCGTGTAATTCGTGAAATTGGTGTCAAAAAATTAAAGAATGAGGTCATTGTATTTCAATACCGTCTCAAACCCCTTTTCTCCAAAATATTTTTTAGTTTCCTCAAAAGAACGGTTGCTCGTTGCGAGTACAAAATCACCACCCCATGCGCCGAGCGATTTTATTTCACCCCAGAAATCATTGAAATACAAGGACTTAGCTCTTGATAGTTCAATGACAGAAGCGACTAAGGCTTCATGTTCTACAATTAATTTTTCAAAATCTAAAAGGTCGGTAGCGGTGTAAAAACCGTTTGTCAAAGCTAAAATATCGTCGAAATACTGAGGGGGTAGGTTTTTCGCTTTTTCACGGTAGCGCGCAATGCCTTCTCGTGAATTTTGCTTTTGATTTAAAAAAACAAAATAGAGATTGTCTACAAAAGACGGTTTGAAATCCACTTCTGTATATATAGGTGTGTTATTTTTTCTCTCAAAAAAAATGGGTTTGCTCGCGCCTGCACAAGCAATATCGTAGGCAGAACCGCCAAAAGTCAAGTCATTTAAGGCAAAAGGGTCAACATTCGCCCATTTTGCTAAGAGCCAAATCAAGGTAGAACTTGAACCCAAACCCCAATTGTGTGGAAATTCTAATTCGGTGCTTAGGGTCATGCCGTTTTGGTCGTCCCAAAATTCTGGATTGAGTTTTTCGATTGCTTTGAAAATCTTCATTAAGCTATCGCTGAAATCTGCTGAACCATCCCAAATTTTAACAAAAAGTCCTGGAATATGAACCGAAGCGCTGTACCAAGGATATTCTTTGGGTGCAACAGCACACCAAAAAAGACTCTTTCCATTGATTTCTGGCTCATGTTCAATAGTAAGTGATTGCCCTACTTTTGTCGGCAATGCTAAGGCAGTCGCACCATCGAGTACGAAATATTCACCCGTGAGTAAAAGTTTTCCGTTAGCGTGAAAAGTCATATTAAGTGAAAAATGAAGAGTGAAAAACGAAAAGTGAAAGACAAAAAGTGAAAAATACTGAGGGGGGGTATTTTTCACTTTTCGTTTTTCACTTTTCACTTACTACGTTTTGCGGTGTTTTTTCTTAGCCGCAGGGAATAAAATATTGTTCAAAATCAGGCGATAGCCAGGCGATTGTGGGTGAAGACTCAAATCCGTTTCGGGGTCTTCTACATAGTGGCGATAGTCTTCGGGGTCGTGACCGCCGTAGAAGGTGAAAAAGCCTTGTCCAAGCACACCATGTAAGTAACGCACCTCATTGTATGGCTTGTTCTCTCCCAACATCAAAACATCGTCTTTGATGTATTTTTTCACAAAAGCTGTTGTTTGACCCATAAAACCCTTGACCGTACGTGTATGGCACTGTGTCAACATGGCTGGAATCGGGTCATATTTTGCTGAAAAATCGAACAGTGTAAAATAATCTGTTTCTGGTGAAGCGGGGCGACCGTAGTTATTGTCAATACTCGAAAATTCATATTCCATTGGGTCGCGGACGAGTTGAAAGTCCTTGAACGCAAAGGTTTTTGAATAATCTAATTTCTCTTGTGCATTGGGGTCTGCAGGGTCGCCGTCGTACATCGCTGCACAAATATCCAAACCTTCGGCAGCAAGAGCAATGTCGTAACTATCGGTTGCTGAACACATCGCAAACATGAAGCCGCCACCGACAACAAAATCCTTAATGCGCTTAGTAACAGCTAATTTGCACTGCGAAACCTTAGCAAAGCCAAGCGATTTCGATAATTCTTCGGCTTTTCTTTGATTGTCACGATACCACGGTGCATGACCATAATTGCGATAAAACTTGCCATATTGACCTGTAAAATCCTCGTGGTGCAAATGTAGCCAATCGTATAAGCCCAATTTCCCATCAACAACTTCTCGGTCATAAACAACTTCGTAAGGAATTTCAGCATAAGTCAAAACCATCGTAACGGCATCGTCCCAAGGTTGAATTTTATTACCTTTGGCATCTACATCGGGCGTATAAACGGCAATTTTGGGAGCCACTTCGAGTTTAATGTCGTCCATATTGACCTCTGGATTCGCAATTTCATTTTGAATACCTGCAAATTGGGCATCGCTCAATACTTCGTAAGTGACATTGCGAGCTTTACATTCTTTTTCAAAAGCCAATTGGTGCGGAAACGCAAAACTGCCACCTCGATAATTTAAAAGCCAATGCGCTTCAATGCCTTTTGCCAACACCATATAAGTGATGCCGTATGCTTTAAGATGTTCCTTTTGTTTCAAATCCATGGGCAATAAAATCACACTCGCATGTAATTGAGCGAAGCAAATGCCGATGAAAACCAAGGAAAAAAGTATTTTTTTCATATAAAAATGAATTTTTTTAGTGATTATACTGAGGGGGTGTTCAACGTCTATATTAAAACGTAGGAACGGCTGAAAAGATTTTATTTTCTAAAAATGACAAATGATTTTAAATAGAGATGCAAATTTACAAAACAAGGTTTTATTTTGCTCGAAAATTGGGGATTGGTTACTGGTTATTAGGGATTGGTTACTGGTCTATACGAATAACCAATCCCTAATCCCCAGTAACCAATCCATAATAACCAGTACGCCTAACGGATAACGACCCTGATTGGTCGAAAAAGCGTAACCCCTATGAGCCTTTTTCTATCAAAAAAGTGTTATTTTTGGCAGAACTATGATTTTTATTTCAACGGACTAAACTTTCTATTCATGAAAAATAAAACAACAGCAGCTTTGCTTTCGCTCATTTTAGGTGTTTTTGGTGTTCAATTCTTTTACTTAGGGCGCATTGGCTTAGGCATATTTATGTGTATGCTCACATTTTCAGGTAAACCGCAGATAGCGGCTTTCGTTGGTTTTATCAATTTTATCTTGTTATTGACTAAAAGTGATAATGATTTCAACAAAAAATACAATAAAGAGGCGTGGCGTGAGCAACAAAATCAAAACCAACAAGGCGATTATACAATAAGACAGCAACGGGAACAGCAAAGAGAACAGCAGCGTGCAGAACAACAAGCATCTCAAAAAAACCGCGAAGCCCGTGCGCGGATGCGCCCGACAGCACCCCCTCAGTATCAAAAGCCTGAAAAATCGTCTATTTCACAAAAGGAAGGTTTGAAGCAATCGGCATTGGCAAAATTCAAAGATTACGATTATCAAGGCGCAACGGAGGATTTTGGCAAGGCATTGGCTATAGACCCAGCAGATGTCGCCGTGCATTGGAATTTGTCGTGTTGCTATTCCTTGACAGAACAAAAAGAATTGGCATTTTATCATCTTCAAAAAGCCACAGGGTTGGGTTTTAAAGATTATGACAAAATAAAGACACACGAAGCGTTGGCATACTTGCGGGTGCAGCCAGAATTTGAGACTTTTGCTCGAAATGGTTTCAAAATGACCGAAGACATGGAACATTCAGACATTTTGCAACAACTCAAAGATCTAACGGCACGACGTGAGAATGGCTTATTGAGTGAAAAAGAGTTTGCAGATATGTCTCGAAAACTACACGAATGACGTTAATTTTGGCATAAGTTTTTACACTTATCTCAAAATCTAATACTGAGGGGTATTGTTTTTACCGTAGAATGTTCTAATTTTGAATGTAGTTAAAAATAAATCATACAAATTTTTGCTTTATTGAAAAATAAGTGGAAATTGCTCGTGTTAAGAATCACACTCATTACTTTATCAAAACTTAACGAATTGCTAAGAACTATTAGAAGAGCTACAACGTTATAGTTTTAACCAAAACACACTACGGCTATGATGGTAAAAGATTTAATTTCAGAAGAAATTGTCCCTTTGCGGACATCCGATACGGGCGAAGATGCGTTAGCAATGATGAGCGATTTCCACGTCCGCCACTTACCAATTGTCAATGGAACACAACTTTTAGGTCTGATTTCAGAAAATGAAATTTTTGAATACGACGCACAAGATTCCATCGGCTCTTACGAACTAAAAATGGCGCATCCGTTTGTTTATGAACGCAACCATATTTACGACATCATGCGTTTGCTCAACGAATATCGCCTTACTTTGATACCCGTTGTTGATAAACAACACAACTACATGGGTGTCGTCACGCTCGAAGACTTACTTAAATTTTTTGCGGGCAGTGCGTCTTTTGATGAACATGGCAGCGTTATCGTCTTGACAGTCAATCGTTTCAATTATTCTTTGTCGCAAATTGCTCGTATTGTTGAATCCGAAAATGCGATTATACTCAACTCTTTTATCACCTCCATGCCTGACTCAACCGAATTAGATATTACTTTAAAACTGAATCGTTCAGATATTTCAAAGATATTACAAAGTTTCAGCCGTTTCGATTATGAAATCAAAGCATCGTTCAGCGAATCAGAATATATTGACTCTTTGCAAGAACATTATGAATCACTGATGTCTTATTTAAGCGTTTAATAATTAAAAAATAGTTAAATTCTAAATATTTTGACCCAAACTGTCTGAAAGTTGTTTACTTTCAGACAGTTTTTTTTTACGTTTGACTGCCCAAGTTTATATAACTTTATCTCGAAGGTCAAGCCATTATTAAGCCACCGACAAAATATTGAAAAATGAAAAAGCTATTAACACTCCTTATTATATTACAAAGTTTCATTGCAGCAGCACAGACATTGAGCATGTCCGAAGAAATGTCTTTTGGCGGTGCAGATGGTTATGGCATAATCGGCAAATACAATGACCGGGTTTTGTTTTTTCTACTCGACGACAGAGAAGTAAAACTGAAGGCTTTTGACAATAAAATGCACAAGATGTGGGAGCGTGAGCTTGAACCTGACCGCAAAAACAATGCAACCATCCTTGAAGTTTTAGGTACAAGACAGGATTTTAACCTTATTTATCAATATCGAAAGAGAAACCATAACTATATCAAAATTCACAAATACGATGGACAAGCGAAGTTGTTAGACTCTGTAACGGTTTATGATTGGGGTAAGGAATTTACATCGCCAAAATTAGAATTGCTTTATTCGGAAGACAAAAAGTCCATTTTAATTTACGAATCCATCGAAAATCACCGCATTAAGGCTCTGGCAATCAACCTCGATTCACTTCGCCCAATATGGGATAAAACCATAGACGTAAAACCTGATTGGAACAGATACGACCGTTTTGAGCAAATGATTTTTAATAATGATGCCGAATTTTACTCAATTACCGAAGAAGATAACCGTGTTAATAGTGAAAAGCATCGTTTTGAGATTACAAAATACAGCAAGGAGAGTGGGCAAACGAATTTTTCATTGCTCATTACAGACATGGTAAGTCTTGATGTTAAATTTAGTTTTGACAATATCAACAAGCAGTTAGTCGCTGCGGGACTTTATTCTGCCAAAAATTTTATACGCGCACAAGGTCATTATTTCATCAGCCTACCCCCTCAGTATATGGAGGGTGGCACGTTCACTTTTGCGCTCCATCCATTCGACGATGAATTGGCTTCTGCCCTTTTGGGCAAAAAAATAACGGATACAAAAGGTTTGGTTGACCTCAAAGTACAAGACATCGTTCATCGGCTCGACGGCGGCATCCTCGCCATCATCGAACAAGCAAAGGTGGTTGAGCGACGTTCCACGCCAACGATGACGAATACTGGACGATATTTAGGTGGCGGTGCGGCAGCCTTAGGTTTGGCAATGGATTATTTTTATGAGAATGTTTTTGCCCTGTCCATTTCTCCCAACGGCGAAGCACAATGGCGTTCTATATTTCATAAAAAACAAATTTCGCAAGACGATGATGCCCGTTTTTCTTCATATTTCTTAGCAAAAACGCCCACTGCCCTACGTTTTTTGTTCAATGATGAAGTTGAACGGTCAACGACCGTCAGTGAATTTGTCCTCAACGGTGCAGGCGAAGGCGAGCGACACGCTATTATGAATACGCAAGGACAAGACCTTTTTCTACGGTTTCGCGATGCCATGCAAATAGCTGCAAATGAAATTATTGTACCCAGCGACGATAGGCGACGTGTGCGTTTGGTGAAAATTCAATATTAAAACAATTCACACTTTATGAATGTAATTGACCCCTCAGTAAAAAAGGCTTTTGGCTCTTACGAAACAGATTTTAAAGCAAAGTTTTTTTTGTTCGCTAAAAAACGCCTACCTTAGATTTTGATTTACACACAGGTACAAAATATTGAAAAAAGAGCGACGTAAATCTTTTATTATCAAAAAATAAAGGAATTAGATGCATTGTGGTGCAAGGCATTTGATTCTAAAAAAAATAAAAATAGAACCATGTTCGGTAGCAAAAAAGCAACAGAGGAAGTTAAAACAACAAGCGTAAAACCAACATTGTCATCAAGTGACAATGCCCTCAACAGCCTTGTAAGAGGCACAACTGTAGAAGGTTCAGTTGTCGCAGAAAGCGATATCCGTATTGACGGTACGATTAGAGGTACTTTAACGTGTAGCGCAAAAGTCATTATTGGACCATCAGGCATGATTGATGGAGAAGTCAAATGCCAAAATGCTGTGATTGAAGGTAAATTCTACGGCAAATTGCGGGTAAGCGATTTGTTGACCGTCAAAGAAAGTGCTGAAATCGTTGCGGAAGTAACGACTTCAAAACTATCTGTCGCACCAGGAGCCATATTCGACGTGACTTGTAAAATGAAAACCGATTCAAAACCGCAAAATAAACCTGTTAAAGAAGAAGCAGTACAAGCCAACACCAACGGTGCCAGTAAAAAACAATAAACCAGACAATCCGAAAAAACGCGTATCGCCCGTCTCACTTTTGCGATATACCGATATTGCGTTTAGAATGGGCGTAACCATTGCCCTCGGCACTTGGTTTGGTAAATGGTTAGATGGAAAAACAGGCATGACCAAGCCTGTTTTTCTACTCATCATGTCCATGCTCGCTATTGGTCTATCCATCTATATGGTCATCCGCGATGCCAACAAAATACGAAACGAATGACAATTTGAACTAAACAACTCTATGAATCTGCGCCCATTCTTAACACTTTTAGCGGCAACAACGGCACTTGTTGTCCTACTTAACCTTATTTTACAACAGTTTTTTGGCACTTTTGTCCAATACAGCAGCGTCACATGGTGGAGTTTAGGCTTGTTCATACCCCTCAGTATTGGCATGTATTTTTTCGGTGAAAAAGCATCAAAAAGCGAGAACAAGCTGCTTTTCCACAACCTCATCATCATTACCATCTTCGCCAAAATGTTCCTTTCTGTTTTTACTTTATTGATTTATAAAAAAATATTTCATCCTGAAACCAAAAACTTCACGCTCCCTTTTTTCCTCGTTTACTTCATTTTTACCATTTTTGAGACCTATTTTATGGTTAAATTGGCGCAAAAGAAATAATAAGAAGGCAAAGGGCAAAAGGCAAGCGGCAAGGCTTCACAGTTTATTTAAAATCAATGACTTATAAAAAATAGTTTCCCCAATTATTTAAAGCGAACTACCTGTCAATAAAATCTGAATAATCATGTACACGAAAAGAAAATACGGATTTTGGATGATGTTTAATTGGTCTAAAAAGCCATTTATATATGCGTTTCTTTACGCATTCATCATCACAGCCAGTCATTATATTTCACAAATAGACATTTCTCTGCCTTGGCAACCCCTCAGTGTTTTGGGCATTACTGTCGCATTTTACTTGGGTTTCAAAAACAACAGTTCTTATGATAGAACTTGGGAAGCCCGAAAAATTTGGGGCGGCATAGTCAACAATAGCCGCACTTTTGGCATCGCCACAATTTCGTTTATTCAAGGAGACGATGCCGAATCCATCAAAAAAAGATTGATTTATCGCCATATTGCTTGGTTAACTGCCTTGAGGTACCAATTGCGTTTGCTCAAAGAGTGGGAACACAAAGAGGACAGGGTTAACGGCTTGTATTCACCAACTATTTGCGAAGAATATTTCAACAAATTGGATGATGAATTAATGCACTTTATATCTGAAACAGAGTTTAAAACGCATAAACTCAAATCAAATATGGCAACCCAAATATTGGCTGCACAAGCCCAAGAACTGCAAACATTGAGAAATCAAAACTACTTTAATGATTTTCAGCACATCGAATTACATAAACTTTTAGGTACTTTTTATGACGACCAAGGACGCAGCGAAAGGATAAAAAACTTCCCATTTCCCCGTCAGTATGCGTCTGTGGCGTATTGGACTTCCCTGGTTTTCGCATTAGTTATCCCTTTTGGTATGCTCAGTATCTTTACGGATGATACCAAAACGGTTAGTATTTGGTTAACTATCCCTTTTTCTGCCCTCATTACTTGGGTGTTTTTTTTAATGGAAAAGATTGGTGATTATTCCGAAAATCCCTTTGAAGGCACTTACAATGACGTGCCTATCAGCGCTATCGCCAGAGGTATTGAGATTGATTTGCGGGAAATGATAAATGATACAAATATTCCAAAACCTATTTCGGCAACAGATGGGTTTTTAATGTAAGTGTTAAAAAAAACAAAGACGTTAAGATGCCTTTCAGAAGTCTTAACGTCTTTGTTCTTAATACCAAAAAAAACATCAAATCGCTGCCGCAAACTGCTTCAAAAACCGCACATCACTTTCAAACAATAAGCGAATATCAGGAATCGAAAACA
>JANLQI010000075.1:0-11355 GCA_031367705.1 Saprospiraceae bacterium
AACAAATCATCACCGATAATCCCTATTAAGTCATCTACTGTCACTGACTTCGCTTTTAGTATCTTTTCTATGCGTTTCATCTTTTTTTGACGCAAAAGTCTTAGTTATACTATATTTCAATCAACTTTTTTTGATATTGTAATCCTTTTTTGTATTTTAATCCTTCGTACACCCCTAACTCATCATTTATCATTCATCATTCATCATTATTTTACACCTATTATATGTGCCGTGTGGTGTCGCCCATGCCAAGAGTACATACTTGCCAAAGCACCTAAAGGTACAGATTGCGCCAAGCCTGGATGATAAAAAGTACGGCTAAAATCAGCCCAAGCCATACCCCTCAGTATTTCAACAAAACGGAGGTGCAAGTTTTCGATGAGTGCAAGGGAAATCTCAATGTCCATTTTTGTGTCGGGTAATTCTGCCCATAATTGTTCTTCGTAAGGTTTAATAGTCGGATTATCCTCCGTCAATGCCAATTTCAAGCGAATAATGGCATTCATATGGCTGTCAGCCACATGATGAACAACTTGGCGCACCGTCCAACCTTCTGGACGATAGGGCGTATCGAGTTGTACAACCGTCATATTTTGAACGGCATCACGCAGTTGTTGCGGTAGTTTTTCAATATTAACAATCCAACTTTGCACTTCTTCTTGTGTGAAGGTCGCTGGGTTAGGCATTTTGCCAATAGGGTAGCGCAGTTGCTCAATAGATTCCATATTTATATTTTTTAGGCTGCGAAAATAGATATTTGGTATAGAAAACAAAGCGTATTTTAAAAAAAACGACACATAGCAGTCTAAGACCTTTCTCTTTTTTCTAACTTTGCGGCGCATGGCAAGAATATTAGGTATTGACTACGGAACAAAACGCACGGGCATCGCTGTAACTGACCCTTTGCAAATCATCGCAAGCCCACTCGAAACGGTGGCTACGACAGCGATTCTTGATTTTTTGAAAACCTATTTGTTTACCGAAGAGGTGGAAAGAATCATTGTCGGCGAGCCTAAAAAGCATGATGATACCGATGCCGACATATTGCCGAAAATTCGACTATTTGTTGCAGAAATCAACAAACTTTTTCCAGATATTCCTGTTGAATGGCAGGACGAGCAATACACCAGTTCTCAAGCAAAACGCATCATGATTCAAGCAGGAATCCCTAAAATGAAGCGTCGCGATAAATCTATGGTGGATAGAATCAGTGCTTCAATCATCATAAAAGAATGGATGGAAGCCAATGGAAAATGGGAAAGAACGTATTAATGGATAATGGATAGTTGATAATGGATAATGTTTAACCATTATCAACTATCCATTATCCATTATCCACTATAATCTATCAACTAATTATAAAAAATGTTATTACCAATTTATGCCTACGGGCAACCTGTTTTGAAAAAAGTGGCTATAGATATTACGCCCGAGTATCCTAATTTAACGCAGTTAATTAATAATATGTGGGACACCATGTACGAGGCGCATGGCGTTGGCTTGGCTGCCCCACAGATTGGACATTCGATTCGTCTTTTTATTATTGACAGCGAACAGATTGAAAAAGAAGACAATTTAGACCATGTCGGCTTCAAAAAAGTGTTTATCAATGCTCAAAAAATCGAGGAATCAGGCGACAAATGGGGCTATGAAGAAGGCTGTTTGAGTATTCCGAACATACGCAGTGAAGTCATCCGCAAGCCTCTACTGACGATTCGTTACCTCGATGAAAACTTTGTCGAACACACAGAAACCTTTGACGGCATCAATGCACGTGTCATTCAACACGAATACGACCATACTGAGGGGGTTCTTTTTACCGATTATTTGTCTCCTGTCAAAAGGACTTTGATTAAAAACAAATTAGAGAATATTCGCAAAGGAAAGGTCAATGCAGACTATAAGATGAAGTTTGTCATCAAGTAAAGGAAGTCACTGTTATCAGATGTAGTGAGCAAAAATATCAAAAAGTATAAAAACGAGACTTGATAAAAAAAGGATAGTTGAGCTGTTTTGTCTGCTCAACTATCCTTTTGTTTTTAGGTTTCAAAAACCAATTATGTAATAAAGTCGTATATTTTTCGTTTGTAACCTCGACTATCAAAAAATGATAGAAATCACCTAATATTCAATTATTCATAACAAAAACTATTTTTATTATGTTGAAAAAACTGATTTTCACAGGAGCTCTATTTGCGCTTATTTTAACCAGTGCATGTCAAAAAATTAACGATGCGCTTACTTTTCAAGTAGATTACACGTCGAAAGTGTCTTTTAGCCCTTCATCTGGTATTAATTTACCTTTTGATTTATTTACGCCTGAAATAACAACTAACTCAGAAACCGAGTTTTCATCGCGCAAAACGAACAAAGATTTGATTGACAAAATCACTTTGAAAGAGATGAAACTGACCATCACTTCGCCAACTGACCAACGTTTTGACTTCTTGGCTTCTATGGAAGTTTACATTCAAGCCGATGGTTTAGGCGAGTTGAAAATCGCTGAAACGACAAATGTACCTGATAATATTGGCACTGTTTTAAGCCTTACAGTTGCTGGAAATGACATTGCACCTTATATCAAAAAGGATAAATTTAAACTGCGTGTCAAAACCGTAACGGATAAGTCCGTTAGCAAACAAGTCAACGTTGATATTTATTCTCAATATGAAATCAAAGCGAAGTTGTTATAGGTAGTTTTTAAAGACCACTGATTAAACTGATGCGACTGATTTACGCTGATTTTTTGTCATCCCGAAGGGAACTAAAATCAGCGTAAATCAGTCGCATCAGTCAAATCAGTGGTCTTCTTTTTTTTATAATTGCGTATAATATCGAAGACTATCCGCAATATACTGAGGGGTCGCTGTACAGTTCACAGCGACCTCTCCTATTTTTGTTAAAAAGGTAAAATTGATTTCGTCGCCATCATTCTTTTTGTCTTGTTTCATCAGAGCGATAAGTGTTTGAATATCAAACTTTTGTATATCGTATTTGCCGTATATCTTTAAAATAAACGTTACAATTTCATTCAAATCCTCCATTGGTAACCCCCTCAGTATATTTGACAAATAAGTTTCACAAATCATACCTATCGCTATCGCTTCGCCATGTGTCAAAGGGTTTTCAGTTGCCAAAGCCATACTTTCAACGGCATGACCTATGGTATGACCAAAATTCAACGCTTTACGCAAACCATGCTCAAAAGGGTCAATTTCGACGACTTTTTGCTTGATTTTCAAGGACGGTGTGATTATTTTATCCCAATCAACGGTTGTTAAATCCCCCATTTTACTCAACGATGCCCATTGTTCGGCATCTGCAATCAAGGCGTGTTTGATGATTTCACCAAAGCCGCTGCGTACCTCACGAGCCGATAATGTTGTCAAAAATTCAGACGAAATAAAAACGGCTTTTGGATTCGCAAAAACGCCAATTGAGTTTTTAACGGCTGCGAAATCTATACCCAATTTGCCACCAATAGACGAATCTACTTGCGACAAAAGCGTGGTTGGCATTTGAATAAAATCAATGCCGCGCTTGAAAGTTGAAGCCGAGAAACCGCCCATGTCGCCAATGACACCGCCCCCCAAACAGATAAGAACTGAACGACGGTCTGCATTAGCCGCAAACATATCGAGCCAAATTTTTTGACACGTCTCTATGGTCTTATTCCGCTCACCCGAAGCGATGCGAATGGCGTGTATGTGTTCAGGAAAATGCGCTCGAAAGCGTTCCAAACAGGCCCCCTCAGTATTTTCGTCCACCAAAACGAGGGTTTGGGTATAGTTTTTTTGTTTTAAAAAAGCCGTAAATTCTGTCCAGAAATTGCCGACAAATATTTGATAATCAGCGAGTTGTAATATTTGCATCTTAATTGTATTTCAAGTTTTTAGTCTGCAAAGAAACGAAGGCTTAATGATTTTTTTGAAAAAAAACGTCCGAACCTCAACAGAATCGAGACTCGGACGCCAACCCAAACTATGTATGAAAAAAAACATAGAGTGTCAAAAGTTAAGCCAAATTGGTCGATAGTCATTTGTTATTGTCATTTATCAATGGTCATTTTGTGTCTATTAACCAATGATTATTGACCAATGATAAATTTCAATTCTTTAATATCAAAATTTTTGACCCCCTCAGTAGTCAACACCTCCAAACGCCCAAAGGCAGAAACGCCGATGATAGTGCCTCTAAATGGCTCACCATTTGGATATTGAAATTCGGATTCAATGCCGAAGCGATAGAGTTTGGAAATGTATTCGTCGTGCAGTTTTTTAAAATTGCCTGTTTTTAGTTGCAAATAACGTTGTTCAATGGCTTTAGTGAGTTGTTCAACAAGTGTAAAAAGGTCAAAATCTTTTTCTAAAACACGTTTTAACGAAGTGGCATTGAAATTATTAGGAAATGCTAATTGATTGATATTTAAACCAATACCAATAATCGAATGTTGTAAACGACTGCCCGACAAAGCATTTTGAATCAAAATACCTGCTATTTTTTCATCATAAAAATACATGTCATTTGCCCATTTGAGCTTTAAACCATTTGCCAGTTCGGGATTGTGTTCTTGAAAAATAGTGACAAAGAAATCGTGAACCGCAAGGGCTATTGCTTTGTTAAGATGAAATTGTTCACGCGCATCGAGAAAGGTTGGTTGTAAAATGATAGAAAAAGCAATATTTTGGTCAGGTTCGGCAAGCCATTGATTCCCCATTTGTCCACGCCCAAGCGTTTGATTAAAAGTAGTCAAAACCACCCCCTCAGTAATGGTGAATGGTGAATATTTTAATGGTGAATGGTGAATGGTGAATGGCGTAGAGGTATTCACCATTCGCCATTCGCCATTCACCATTAAAGAAAATTCACCATTCACCATTCGCCATTCACTATTATTGGACAACCATTCGGCAGCTAAATCGTTAGTAGAATGTAGTGAATCGAAGTGACACCAAACATTTCCTAAGAAAAGGGTGTTTTTAATCGCATTTAAAGTCATTGATATTTTGTAAATTTGCGGTTTAGATTTTAAGTATTTAACAAAAGTAAAAAAATAAGCAAAATTTTGAGTACTCAACAAGTAGTTTTTAAGAAAAATACAATCACATCAGATGACTTAAATGACATGATTGTAGATGGAATGCAAGATATTAAAGCCAAACGTATTGTTAAAATTGACTTACGCAAACTTTATGATGCCCCAACAGATTATTTTATCATTTGTGAAGCAGAATCGAATGTGCAAGTAAGGGCTATCACCGATAGCATTTATCGTAAAGTAAAAGAACATCTTCAAATTACACCCAGCCATATTGAAGGTGGTTTGCTATCCACATGGATTGTCATGGATTATTTTGATACGGTTGTTCACGTCTTTTTGCGTGAGACACGTGCATTTTATGAGTTGGAAGACTTATGGAGTGATGGTTCAACAACGGAATATCAAGATTTGGATTAAATGTTGTATTGTTGTATGGCTAAATTGTTGTATGGTTTTTGCCCTAACAATTTAACCATACAATATAAAGATAACTAAAACGCCCTAATAGAAAGCTTTAAATTTAAAACAACCTCTAACCGTAAGAATACTGAGGGGGTAAATTTTTCAAACATAGAAATGGATAACAACGAATTAGATAACAAACCCCGCAACAGCGGCAACAATGGTGGCTTTGGGTCATACTGGATTTACGGTTTGATTGCCCTCGTTTTGATTGGCTTCAATGCCTATCAATGGGGTTCTACTGAGAAAAAAGACGTTGACTGGCAAAAATACGAAGTCATGCTCAAAGATGGTGATGTCGAAAAGGTCACTGTTGTCAACGAAAAGCAACTGCATATCTTTTTGAAGGAAGACCGGTTATCAAAACACGGTCTGACCAAAGGTAAAATTCCGAACCGCCCGAATTTTTACATGGAAATCCCTGCAAAAGTCTATGAAGACAGAATGAAGGATTTTTATGACAAAAACCCGAAAGCAGAAACGGTTTATTCCGATTTTGAGGAACAACCCAATTTTTTAGGCCCTTTGCTCAATTGGCTTTTGTTGATTGCGATTATGATTGGTCTTTGGGTCTTCATCATGCGCCGCGTTGGTGGTGGCGCAGGTGGTCCGGGCGGTCAAATTTTCAATATTGGTCGCTCTAAGGCACAACTTTTTGACTCTAAAGACGGTAAAGTGAACATCAATTTTTCTGATGTAGCGGGTCTTGATGAAGCCAAAGAAGAAGTGATGGAAGTCGTTGATTTCTTGAAAAATCCTAAGAAATACACCGCTTTAGGCGGTAAAATCCCAAAAGGTGTCCTCCTTGTAGGCCCTCCGGGAACGGGTAAAACCTTGTTGGCGAAAGCGGTGGCTGGTGAAGCCAGTGTGCCGTTTTTCTCGATTTCAGGTTCTGATTTTGTAGAGATGTTCGTTGGTGTAGGAGCGAGTCGTGTTCGTGATTTGTTCCGTCAAGCCCGTGAAAAAGCACCTTGTATTGTGTTTATTGACGAAATTGATGCGATTGGTCGCGCTCGTGGACGTGGTGCGATGCAAGGCGGTAACGACGAACGTGAGAATACATTGAATCAATTGCTCGTTGAAATGGACGGTTTTACAACAGATAAAGGTGTCATTTTGATGGCTGCGACTAACAGAGCAGACGTTTTGGACTCCGCATTGATGCGTCCAGGCCGTTTTGACCGTCAAATTGGCGTTGATTTGCCCGATTTACGTGGTCGTGCGCAGATTTTTGACGTGCATTTGCGCCAAATCAAAACCACGGAAGATGTCAATCCTGAAGTTTTAGCAGAATTAACACCTGGTTTTGCGGGTGCCGATATTGCCAATGTTTGTAACGAAGCGGCTTTGATTGCGGCTCGTCGCAACAAAACGGGTGTTGAAATGGACGATTTCAACTATGCACTCGATAAAGTCATTGGCGGTTTGGAGCGCAAATCTAAAATCATTGCTCCTGCTGAAAAGGAAATTATTGCTTACCATGAAGCAGGTCATGCCGTTTGTGGTTGGTTCTTGGAACACGCAATGCCGTTATTGAAAGTGACGATTGTACCGCGTGGTATTGGTACGTTGGGTTATGCCCAATATTTACCAAAAGACGAATACATCACACGTACTGAAGCCTTACTCGACCGTTTGTGTATGACAATGGGTGGACGTGCCGCTGAAAGCATCATTTTCGGTAAAATTTCGACAGGCGCACAAAGCGACCTCGACCAAGTGACACGCATGGCTTATGCAATGGTTGCCGTTTATGGTATGAACGAAAAAGTCGGTAATGTCTCTTATTACGGTATGATGAATGATTCTTTCAATCGCCCATATTCAGAAGATACAGCCACTTTAATGGATAATGAAATTCGGAAATTGGCAGATAATGCTTATGACCGTGCTAAAAAACTATTGACTAAATACCGCACAGAATTGGAAACATTGGCAAAAGAACTCCTTGAAAAAGAAGTGTTATTGAAGTCAGATGTTGAACGCCTGATAGGTATTCGCCCTTTCGTAGTACCTGAATTGGAGCATCCACACTTGTCTGCGGCGGCTTTGGCGGCAGCGAATGAGATGGGGTTGTAAGTATTCAATTTTTAGTTTTATAAATTCAAAAGCCATGTAAATCAACGATTTACATGGCTTTTTTACTGAGGGGGTGTTATGGTGATATTAACTGTTTTGGTACTAAAAAGTCCTATTTAGTATGGACGTTTATTAGGATCTTGTCGCGTATCATAGAAACGTGTGATGTAGAGCGTCCGCCCATGACGGCGATAATAGAGACGGTGATATTTTCCAAGCAATAAGAAACGAATATGTTTGCGAGTAGGAATTGGTCTGCCGTCGAAAGTATTAGTAGCCAATTGAGAAATTTTTAACTTTACTAAATCAGCAAATTTTTGAGCGGCATTTTCAGATGCTTCTACTCTTAAATACATTAATATTTGCCCTAATTCAGCAAGTGAAGTTTTAGACCATTCTATTTTGTTAGCCATTGGTCTATCATTTTTAAAGCCTCGTCGTGAGAGACGAGTTTAGAAGGGTCGTAAGTTTCCGCAATAGCTGCGTCCAATCGTTTTTGCTCAATAGGCGACAAATCATGCCAACCATCTCCTTCGGCTTCAATCACTTCATGGATTTTAGCATAAAGCCGATTAACCATTGGCTCATCATACGTTTGAGAAATAATCTCAACCATTTCCATTTTTAATTCAGCAATATTCATTGATTCTTATTTTTAAATTTTCATCAAATATAGGTTTCATTTTGGCAAAATCAAAACTATAAAGCTGTATAATGTGAAACAGAGACCACCGATGCGACTGATTTACACAGATTTTTCATAGTTCTTTTCAAGAGAATAAAAAAATCAGCGTAAAACAGTCGCATCAGCCCAATCAGTGGTCTTCTAAACTTTTATTCCTTTGCAGGCTTAGCTGTCTCCATCGTTCCCGATTTTATCAAGTTCCCAAAAAACACCATATTCGCCATCAATTTATTAGTACCATACCAAAACGCACGGAAATTAGGATTGTCAATCATCGCAATCACCCGACCAGAGCCAATTGAACTGACGACAATCGTCGCAGCACCTTTTGACAATTCTTTGTTTTTTGAAGACAAATAACCACTCATCAAAGGGTTTGACGAATAAACCAAAGGCGCAGCGTATTGATTTGTCGGCACTTCAAAAAAGTCTTTTTCCTCTCTGAAAACAGGTATTTTCGTATTCCGATAACCATATAAAAGTGGGTGTGTCAAGTCTGTTTCGGCTTGGAAAATGGCTCCGCGAATCTGTTCTGTTCCAGCATCTTCATCACTGATATTGTAAGGACGACGAGCATCTTTTGTAGCGGTTGATTTTATAGATTTAAACTCAACGTTACACATATCATTGGTTTTCAAGAACTTAACAGCTTTGCCAAAAGCTGCCACTGTTCCACCAGACGACAAATATTCCTTAACACGTCCTGCAACGGTTGCCGAATAACTGCCATCAGGCATAATCACACAGGTATAACCATCGAGTTTCCAACGGGCAGAAGCCACATCTAAAAGTGTCACCTGCATATTATAACGTGTATCGAACAAATGCCAAACTTCACCCGCATCGTTATTCGTCACGCCTTCACCAACAAGCAGTGCAACGTTTGGTTTTTTAATCGGCAAAGACGACGGACTGCCCATATCCACCCCCTCAGTAGCAAGGCTCGTTTTTAGTGCAAAAACCTTAACACCTGTCTTTTTTACTTCGTTTTGGATTAAATTAAAAATGGCATCACTCGACTTGGACTGGTCTTGAACAGGAATAAAAATAGACCCGACATTTAGGGTTTTGACCCCATCAGTATTTGTCTCAATTTTTGAGGTATTGGTCAGCACTTTTGCCCTCAAATTCTCATTCATTATAGCGTTCAACAATTGAGGAGATAAGTAATCATCCCATTCAAAAGCATAACCGATATTACTTTTTACACCACCAACGATTTCACCAACGGGCAATACAGATTCCATCACTTCTTTACCTATTGTTCCAGTAGTAATGCTGTTCTCAATCGTCATTAAATTCAAATTAAAAGCTAAAGGCAATGTCCAAGACGAAATATCATAAAACAAAGAGTCCTTGAAGAACCCCTCAGTATATCGCTCAAAATTGGCTTTAATCAAGCGGTATTGCATTTGGTCAAGCGGCACAACGTAAGCAGAGCCTTTTTCAAAATTTTGAATATTTTGACCCAATTCATACACATGAATCCGATTGCGGCGCAACATATCCACAAATTGCCCAAGGCGTGTGCGGTCATATTTTTCACCAAAAACGTAGGCTTTTATCTTGTCTTTTGACGCTTCTGAAGCCGCATCTTTGAAAAAATCACGCTGATAATTCAATAACTCAACCCGCAAGTTTTGAGCCGCTTCTATCGTTGAAAACGAAGTTGTCAACTGATTCCTAATTGTAAATGGAAAAGTCAAAACGCCATTTGTCGTCCGTTGTGCATGACCACGAGACGAGGCTTGCTCGAACAAAATGCCGATACTGCCTTGTACATCAGGATAGGTTGAGCCTTTTCCATAGTAGAAATCATCATAATTTTCTTTTGTAAAGTATTGAGAACCAATCTTATCCAAGGCTTTGGCATGAAATGCAGCGATTTTTCCTGTCATCTCTTGATTTTTCATAGGCGTATATGGATTCGTCCGCGCAGGAACGCCAGGCTGAAAAAAGAACGTCGCATTACTGCCTTGCTCATGGTGGTCAGTCAAAATATTTGGTTTCCAATCATGGAAAACCTGTACACGCCCTTTTGATTCGGGTTGCTGCTGCACCAACCAATCTCTATTCAAGTCAAACCAATAGTGATTCGTGCGCCCATAAGGAAAGACCTCGCTGAATTCACGGTTGTTCGGGTCGCTCACCAAATTTTGCCCTTTGTGCATATTCACCCATTGACTGAAACGCTGCAAACCATCGGGATTAAACGAAGGGTCGAACAAAATAACGACATTTTGCAGCGTTTCCTCAACCTCTTTGCCTTGTGCGGCTGCCCAATAATAAGCCGCCAAAAGCCCTGCATTTGCCCCACTCGGTTCGTTGCCATGAATGGAATGACCTTGGTAAACGACTATCGGCATCTTCGAAACGTCGAGACTGCCAGATTGCGATGAGTCAGTCAATTTGACGTGTTCTGCCTTGATTTTATCCAAATTTCGATGATTTTCAGGCGAAGTGATGGTCAATATCATCATCGGACGATATTCAAAACTGCGTCCGACAACCTCCAAAGTGATGCGGTCACTCAATCGAGCGAGTTCGCGCATATACGATGCGAGTTGGTCGTGGCTGACGTGTTGTTCACCAACTTGATAGCCCAAAAACTGTTCGGGTGTGGGTATGTTTTTATCATAAGTAACCGTTTCGGGTAGATAATAGGACAACGATTTTTTTTGCCCAAAAAGAGAAACAGTGAGAAAAAGGAAAACGACAAACAGTGGTTTTTTCATTTTGAATGATTTAAAATCTCGTTAAAAAATTGATTTGAAGTCGTGAAAATAACAAAAAGGTCGTTTTAAATGATTTTTTTTATTCATTACTGAGGGGTATTTAGACACACGACCCAACCAAAAGACGTTTTCAACTGTCTATAATAATGATGAATGATGAATGATAAATGATGAGTTAGGGGTGTACGAAGGATTAAAATACAAAAAAGGACTACAATATCAAAAAAAGTTGATTGAAATATAGTATAACTAAGACTTTTGCGTCAAAAAAAGATGAAACGCATAGAAAAGATACTAAAAGCGAAGTCAGTGACAGTAGATGACTTAATAGGGATTATCGGTGATGATTTGTT
>JANLQI010000115.1:0-19427 GCA_031367705.1 Saprospiraceae bacterium
TTGACTGATGCGACTGATTTTCGCTGATTTTCTTTTAGTTTCTTACAGCATTATAAAAAAAAAATCTGTGAAAATCAGTCGCATCAGTCAAATCAGTGGTCTAAAAAATCATCATTTAAAACCGCTGAATTGTGATTTCTGAATCAAAAGTAGTAGGTGTTTTTGGATAAAAAAAATGCCTGTACCGACGAACGACGGTTTTTTGCGATAAAAACAGCCTTTTTCCTTAAACGAATATTTGCCTTTCAGTTTATTTTATTTTAATAATATCGTTTTTACAGAATTATTTTAACTATTTATTGGAAATGAGGAAATATAGTTTGGAATGACCTTTTTTTGATGTCAGAGTAATTTTATTTTTCAAACTAAGTAAATCACGTCGTACCTTTGTCCTATCAAAAGTTGCAAAAGTCCCTATCAGAATTTATGTAGTGTTGCTTCAATTGGGATATTAAAATTCCCAACTACATAAAATGCTTCTTCCGTTGAATTGTGAAAAACAGGAACAGAGATTCTTTCACAATTCAAGATTTTAAAAATGACTAAACAGAAAATTGTTGTCGTCGGCAACGGCATGGTTGGCTACAAATTCTGCGAAAAATTCGTCGCAAAGGCAGGTGTTGGTACTTACGATATCACCGTTTTTGGTGAAGAACCGCGCCCCGCTTATGACCGTGTACATCTTTCCGCTTATTTCGATGGTAAAACTGTCGAGGATTTGACCCTCGCACCGATTGAATGGTATGCTGCCAATCAAATCAAACTCATTTTGAGCGACCCTGTCGTGGATATTGATTTGGAAGCAAAGACGATTACTTCGCATCATCACATTATAGAAAAGTATGATTATTTAATTCTCGCAACAGGTTCTGCGGCATTTGTACCACAAATTGAAGGCGTTGAAAAACGAGGTGTATTTGTCTATCGCACCATCGAAGACCTTGATTTGATGCAAGGTTATGCTAAAAAAGCAAGGCGTGGGGCGGTTATCGGTGGCGGTTTGTTGGGTTTGGAAGCGGCAAAGGCTCTTATGGATTTGGGTGTTGACGAAACGCATGTCATCGAATTTGCACCTCGTTTGATGCCACGGCAAGTTGATACGGGCGGTTCGCAAGTTCTTCAAGCCAAATTAGAGGATTTAGGTTTGAAAATTCATTTACAAAAAAATACAGAAAAGATATTGGGCAACGGCAAAATCACTGGTTTGCGCTTTGGTGACGAGACGAAACTTGATGTGGATATGCTCGTCATTTCTGCGGGTATCAAGCCGCGTGATGAACTCGCTCGTGTGGCGGGTTTGACAGTTGGTGTGCGTGGTGGTATTGTTGTTGATGAAAAATTGGCAACTTCCGACCCCTCAGTATTTGCGATTGGCGAATGTGCTTTGGCGCATGGCATGATTTACGGCTTGGTTGCGCCTGGTTATGAGATGGCAGATGTGGTTGCGACGAATATAATAGGTGGCGATAAGGTGTTCAAGCCTTATGATATGTCCACAAAATTGAAGTTAATTGGCGTTGATGTAGCGAGCTTCGGGGACCCGTTTGCAGGTAATCCGTATGTGGCAGGCACTGATCAAAATGGTGTCCGAAGCATCGTTTTTAGAGACCAATCGAAGGGTATATATAAACGTGTGAATATTTCGCCTGACGGCAAACATTTGTTGGGTGGCGTTTTGGTGGGCGATGCGTCGCAATTTGGGATGTTGCAACAGACGGTGAATAATAAAATCGTCTTGCCAACCAATCCAGAAGACTTGATTTTAGGGTCGAGAGGTGTCAGTAGCGAGGGTGGTTCTGGTGTTATGGATTTGCCAGATGATGCGTTGATTTGCTCTTGTGAGTCGGTTTTAAAAGGCGATATTTGTTCGCAAGTCACTGACAATGAGTGTTTTACAGTTGATGGTATGAAGAAGTGTACCAAAGCGGGAACAGGTTGCGGTGGTTGTATTCCGATGGTCAAAGACTTGATTTCAGGCTCGATGAAAAAGATGGGGCGTGTGGTCAAAAACAACTTGTGCGAGCATTTTGACTATTCACGACAAGAGATTTTTAATTTGGTAAAAATTAAAAATATCAAAACCTATAACGAAACGCTCACTGTTTTGGGTAAAGGCGGTGGTTGTGAAGTCTGTAAACCAGCCGTTGCTTCGATTCTCGCAAGTTTGTGGAACGAACCGATTCAAAAACAAGCAACGATTCAAGACTCGAATGACCGTTTTTTGGCAAATATTCAAAAAGGCGGCACGTATTCTATTGTTCCACGTATTCCTGGTGGTGAAATTACACCTGAAAAATTGATTGTTATGGGTCAAATTGCCCAAAAATATGGTCTTTATACTAAAATTACGGGTGGACAACGAATAGATATGTTTGGCGCACACGTTGGCGATTTACCTGTTATTTGGGAGGAATTGATTGCGGCTGGTTTTGAATCGGGTCATGCGTATGGCAAGTCTTTGCGGACAGTCAAAAGTTGCGTCGGTACAACTTGGTGTCGTTTCGGATTGCAGGATGCGGTCAGTTTTGCAATTGAAGTTGAAAATAGGTATAAAGGTTTGCGCTCGCCGCATAAATTGAAATCGGCAGTTTCGGGCTGTATTCGGGAGTGTGCAGAAGCCAATTCTAAGGATTTTGGCATCATTGCGACTGAAAAAGGCTGGAATTTGTTTGTTTGTGGCAACGGTGGTTCAAAACCAGAACATGCTAAATTGTTGGCTCAAGACTTAGACAGCGCCACGCTCATTAAATATGTTGACCGTTTTTTGATGTTTTATATCAAAACGGCAGAGCCTTTGACGCGGACATCGGTGTGGTTGTCAAAATTGGAAGGCGGTATTGATTACCTCCGTGAAGTGGTTGTGCATGATTCATTGGGCATGGCTGCGGAATGGGAAGCGGAAATGGACGGCACCGTTGGTACGTATCATTGTGAGTGGAAACATGCCGTTGAAACGCCAGAAATTCGCAAACGTTTTGCGCATTTTGTCAATTCCGACGAAAAGGACCCCTCAGTAAAATTCGAGGAATTGAGGGAGCAGAAACGGGCTGCGGAATGGGTGTAATTTTGAATGGATAATGGATAGTTGATAATGGATAATATTTAGAAATTATCCATTATCCATTATCAACTATCCATTAAAGACTAATTAATTAATTAAAAATCAAACAGTTAGATATGTCAGTAGCAACAGCAATTCAAACAAAATGGCAAGTCGTTTGCCGCATAGAAGACGTGCCAGAAGATGGCGGTGCGTGTGTTTTATTCAATGGTCAACAAATCGCCGTTTTTAATTTTACGACGCTTGGGAAATGGTACGCAACGGATAATGAATGTCCGCATCGGTTACAGATGGCGATTTCACGCGGCATGATAGGCACGCAGGGCGACATTCCAAAAGTCGCTTGTCCGTTTCATAAAAAGACTTTTTCTTTGGAAAATGGGGAATGTTTGAACGACGACAGTTGTGGTAAACTGCGGGTTTTCGACATCAAAGTTGAAGAAGGTTTTGTGTATTTGGCAAGTTAAATGATGAAAGAGGGCCCCTCAGTAAAAAAGCCTTGTAGGACGTTTTGGGTGCTACAAGGCTTTTATTTTATTGTTAAAATCGGATACGGCTTAACGGCGTTTTAATACTGAAATATAACTTTGAGCGCGCGGTTTACTAAATCCATTTTTATTCTCAATAATTTGTACAGTAGGGCTAAAGCCTGGGTTCTCGATGAAAGCCACTATGTCATATTGTTCTTCAAGATAATTGAAAATTTCAGCATACATGCGTTGGCTGTGATTGGGTTGGTACATCCACGCAATTGGGTAATTATTGAAAATGACATACTCAGGTTTGCTCGTTTTTAAGCCTTCAATCGTTTCATCTTGCCACCTAAGGGCGCGTGGATATTGTCCATTGACAAAAAAGGGCATATAAACATGCTTGATAGGACTTATTTTGTTGAGATATATAAAGAACTGTGGGTCAGAACCAAATACGGCTAATTGGTCTGTGGGTTGAATGATTTTTTTGAGGTAATTAGATAGTTTTTGATGTTCAACATATGGGTTCCCAGGCGAAAAATTTCTGCTTATTTCAGTTAGTGGTGGATTGAAATAAAAATTGGGTTGGACAAAAAAAGCATGAATTGACCATAAAATGGCTATGACTGTTGCCATAATTGCCTCAATTGACCCCTTTTTTTTGCGAAGCCAAAGGATAATATCTTGAAAAAACATGCCTCCTAAAATAGCCATAATTGGTATAGCGATAAGCCAATAATGTCCATAATATCGTTTGCCGATGCCTACGGTTGCTGCGGTCAATAAGACCCAACTAATGAGGAATATCTTTTCTGAGACAACTCTTTTAGATAAAATTACGGTTAAGATACCCAATATTGTTGCTCCAAAATAAAATTGATAATTTGAAAAAACCAATTGTAGCATCAAGTCAAGAGCAAATTTTGAATCTTCGGCTGACACCGAAGTTGTATATATTCTCGGGTATTCTAAAAGCCAAAAAGCCGCTTCTTGCCAGCTTCCAATTGCCCATAATCCTAAGATTGTAAGCGAAATAGGTACAAAAAAGCCTAAAATTGTCCACAAAAGTGGCTTTATAAAAGCAACAAAAGGGAGATTTTTTCTATTGAAAAACCAATGAGTGAACCAGTAAAACCCGATAACTGCTGCCATAACACCTAAAGGCTGTTTGACTAAAAAAGCAAACGCTAACAAAACGCCTATACCAAAAAGCTGCTTTGTATTCGTTTTATTTGGATAGTTTAATGCCCACAGCATGGCGGGTAAACCCCAGCATAAGCCTATATTTTCACTCAATAGATAAGAACCATAGATGCCGGGACTTAGCGACCAAAGGATATAAGCACCAATTGACAAATATGCCAATTGTACGCCACCTAATTTTTTAGCAATGAGAAAGGTAAACAGCGTATTAAGTACCGCTACGGCTGTAGCTGCAAGATGAACGCCTGTTGCTGAATATCCAAATATGCCGATTAAAAGGGCAAAAGAATAGAACAGCATGGGTGGTTTCATTTCATAAAAATCCAAATAAGGTCTGCCACCACCTAAAGCTAATTTTCCGATATAGGCATACAAAGATTCATCGCGTTCAAGCGGAATGTCTAAATATTGGAGATGGAGTAGGGCTGTAACGACCAAAATTAAAGTCAATGGTAGCCAATTCGGAAGTGTAACGGATGTTTTTTTTTGAGCATCTGTTGTCATTTCAACCGTCTGTTGGGGCTTTTTTTTGCTTGTTTTTTCTTTTTTCATCTTAAAAAAGGATGTTTAGATGATGCACATACTGAGGGGGTAAAATATTGAAAATCAAATAATTAATTTATTAATTTAGGTATAATCAAGCTTAGATATGCCGAATGATTTTTGCAGGTACACCATAGACGACTACGTTTTCTGGTATATCTTTAGTGACAACTGAACCAGCACCTATGATGCTACCAGCTCCAATTTTGATACTGTCTAAAATCGTTGCGCCCGTACCTACACTTACGCCATTTCCGACGTGACAACATCCTGCGATATTCGTTCCTGGGTTGAATGTAACAAAATCGCCTAAAACGGTATGATGTCCGATGCTGACATTTCTATTGATGACAGTAAAATCGCCCAATTTTGCATACGGCGCAATAACGCTTAACGGACTGATGTGTACACCTAATCCTATATCAACAGTTAAGGCACAAACACTGGATGGATGAATCAAAGATGTATATTGTTGCGGTTGGATATCAAAATGTAGTGTAAAAAATTCAACGATTTTTTGTCTTGATTTCCCAATTGAGCCAACAAAATAACCATCATATGTAGTTGGCAGCCACTCAGTATATTGTATTTCACGTGTTAGAATGTTGGGTATAGCATATGGGAAACCAAGAGAATCATTGACTTCAGGTGGCATATTCGCCACGATATCTACTGAAAATGGGTCTGACTCTTGAGAAGCCAAAATATCGAGTATGATGGCAACAGCATAATTACTCTGCCCCAGAATGCAATACAGTTTCATATACTCTTTTTTTAGAATTATAAAATCCAAGACCACCAAACTCTGAAGGTGACATCACAGGTCGTTCAGCCAAAGCTGCGATTTCATGAATACGCTTTATCAAAGATATGTTAGTTGCTAAGAGTTTTCGACCCGTATCATAATATAAATTGTCTTCCAGTCCAATCCTAACACCACCACCAGAGGCAATCGCCAACATATTGGCAGCCAGTTGTTGTTTTCCGATGCCTCCAAAAGCCCAATGACTCCCATTAGGTAATTGATTGACTGCCATGCCTAATTCAAGTAACTCTGTTTGCATACCCGCTATATTTCCAGTGATAATATTCCAATAAAAAGGAGGCTTTAAAATTTCTTTTTTGATTAAAAATAGACCGTAGTGGATCATGCCCATATCAAAGACTTCTAATTCAGGATGGACACCATAGTCAGTCATTTTTTCTGCCAATTTTTGAATCATTTCAGGGGTATTGACGCTGGTTTGGTTCATGAAATTGAGTGAACTGAGTGTTAGGCTACCCATATCTGGATAAAGTTCAAGAGGCTCTGACCGTTTTTCAAACTCATTGAAATTGCGCCCACTGAGCGAAATACAGAGCGGAAGGTCGGGGCAGTATTTGCGGATACCAGATACAATATGTCCATAGATTTTTTTTTTCCAAGTAGGTTCGCCATTGATGTCCCTTGCGTGTAAGTGGACGAGCGTAATGCCCATATCATAGGCTTCGTGCACTTCTTCTACGATTTCATTTATTTGAATGGGAACATGAGCGTTCATGGCTTTGGTGGGCACTATCCCGTTGGGTGTAAAATTTATGATAAGCTTAGGTATCGTTTTCATATATTCTTAAAAGATGATTATAAGTTTAAACGTAGATTGGTTGAGTGTTCATTTCGCAACCAAAGTATTCCCTAAATAACAAATATTTTGCCACTAAATACCTTATTTTACTGAGGGGGGGCTTTTATTTTTTGACAATGTCAGATTGTAAAAGTTTAATAAATCTTCAAAGGCGCATTTAGCTGTGAAATAAACAATAGGCACGAAGAAAATGGGTGATCAGTTGCGTTCATCCCCATCTTCTTGACGAATAATAAAGCCTGGTCGCCCTTTTACTTCTTCATAAATCCGCCAAATATATTCCGCTACTATACCTAAACAAAACAACATAAGTCCATTGAAAAAGAACGCTAAAATAATCAGGGTTGTCCAACCTGAAATTGGGAAGCCAAACAGCTGACTGTGCGCATAAAATCGCCCATAAATCCAAAATGGAATTGATAACAAACAAAGTACCGAAACAGTCAAACCGAAATTGGTAATAAAACGAATGGGAAAAGATGAGGACGCAAAGAAAGTGTCTTTTGCTAAATTGACTTTTTTATGCCAAGTCCAACGCGATTTCCCACTACTTCTTTTGCGTTCGTGTGGCACATAAACGGGGTCAAAACCGAGTCGCATAACTTCTACCATAGCAGAAGTATGAATAGGGCGGATGCGCGTATTCAAAATGTCTATAATTTCACGGTCAGCAAGGAAGCCATCTGCGCCATTTATGGGGAAAGAAATATCGGAAAGGCGATTCATTATGCGGTAATACAGTCGAGCAAAAAAATCGGTCAACCAACCATCATCGCGTGTTTGGCGATACGAAATGACGATTTTATGCCCTAATTCCCATGTCCTATAACATTCAATCAATGTTTGAACAGGACGTTGAAGGTCGTCAGGTATAAACATAATACATGCGCCACGACAGACACTGAAAGAAGCAAAATGGACATAAGGTGTCGTAAAATTTCTACTCAATCGGAATATGCGCACCCGATTGTCCTTAGCCGCAATGTCCTTCGCAAGTTGCCAAGTATTGTCTTTCGACCCGTCGTCAATGATGAGTAATTCAAAGGGAATTTGCTCTTCATTCAGACGCTTTGTAATTGTTTCGTAAGCATTTTGAAGTCGTTTTTCGCTGTTAAAAACAGGTATCAATACCGAAAATAGCTTTGAAGAGGTCTGTGAAACGGACATGTTTATAGTTTAAATTGATGAACAATTTTTCATTACTTTCTTTTACGTAAGAATGACAAAAATGCTCTTTTTGGAGGCTTTTTTTTGAATATTGTACATATTTCAAACAAAAGCCCTTGTAAATCATTGATTTACAAGGGCTTTTTGTTTTTAAGTGGTCTCGACGGGGATCGAACCCATATCTAAAGTTTAGGAAACTTCTATTCTATCCATTGAACTACGAGACCATACCGAAGGGCGAAATTAAAATGAAAAATTGAGAATTACTAAATTTATAGGATTTAGTAATTCTTTAACCTCATTTCCTTTTATTTTCCAAATACAAAAACGGCATTTTCATATCAATATATTTGACTCTTTCTTTACTCCCTCTTTCATAACCCAAGAATGAACCGATGATAATATCAGTATCGCCATCGTGGTCGAGGTCGCCAATATCTAAAGTCAACCATTTGCCTTGAATGGCTTCTTTGAAACTATAGGGTTGAAAAACCATCGGTTTGGTTTGTTCAAGATAGACAACACTCGATTCGGGTTTGTCAATTTTATCTGGAAAAAACGAGCAAGCCACAATATCTATGTCGCCATCAAGGTCAAAATCGGCAGCGGCTGCTTGGAAAGCGCCGTACAGGGGGTAAAAAAAGGCTTCTGAAAAATTATTTTTACCATCGTTTAGATACAAACGGACACCGTGATAAGGCTTGAAAATCATTGAAAAATCGGCATTATCACCATTTGTATAAAGCATATCCATGGCACCATCTTTATTGAAATCCACTAATTGTAAGTCACAAGAGCCATAAACTGGGGGGAAACGTAAAGGAACAGATTCTTCGAATTCACCATTACCTTTGTTGTAAAAAATGCTGATATGTTCGTCGCCTTGAGCCATCAAAACTGCTAAGTCCATTTTGCCATCCTTATTAAAATCGTAAGGAATCACTTTTGATGCGCCTGGTGTTTCACTCAAAACATGCTCGTGCCAACGATTACCTGGACGTTCATACCAAGATAATTTGCCCGTATGATAACCAAATTGACAGATAACAACTTCGTTTTTACCATCATTATTCAAATCAACTTCTACAAACTGAACAGGTCGTTTCAAGCCAACGATTTGTTCTTGAATATTGCTTACCTTTGGATTTTGCTTGTAAATTGGTTGAAAAACTCCTTTTGGTTCTTCCGTTGGACGCATTTCGCCCATTGTCAGTACATCAAAAATATCATCTGATTTCTTTAAAATACTGACGGGGGCTGAGGCGACTTGAAACGAATCGGTTACTTGCATTTGCTTATTCAATACGAGCAAATTCCCTTGCATTGTGCCTATATACAATTCAGAAGCGGTTTCATTGACTTGGCAAAGCGTCGTCATAGGCAACGAAGCTGATATATTGGGTTTATGAATTTGAAAACTAGGCAAACCCATTATAACGGGCAGTTGTTTAGGCGGCTTTGGCAACTGATTTGGGGCAGCTTTTTGATAAAAATCTACAATTTTTTGCCAATCCTCTTGTGTCAAAACAGGATTTTGAGGATACACATTGGCTTCGATTGTGAAAAATTCGTCCATTGGACTCATGCCACGTAAAGGATTATACCCCTCAGTATGCATACCTAAACGGCTGCCCATATTGGGCAAACACTCTTTCAGCCAAGTTGTTTTATCTAATAAATCAGGTGATAAGTAGGCATGACAGCTGCCACAATAAATCGTAGATAACTCTTGACCCGTTTTTCCAGACGGTAGTGGCGGTGTGTAAGTTTCAGTCGTTTGTTTTTGACCAGTCGGTGCATTATTACACGCAATCCATTGACAAGCAATGAAGTATAAAAATAAAATTCGTTTCATAATTGTTCAGCTATTCTCCTATTTTGATTTCGTTTATAGCTTATTATCAACTATTTTCGAAACGTATTCTAAATCAAGTTCCATCATTTCCGCAATTTTTTCTTTGGAGACATTTAAACTTAAAAAGTTATGGATTGTTTTTTGACGCATAGCTTCTTTTTCAGCTTCAATTTCAGCCTTTTCAGTTTCAATTTCAGCTTTTTTAGCTTCAATTTCAGCTAATAATTGCGCTTTTTCGGTTCTAAATTCTTCAAAAAGTTTGCCTATCATCGTTGATTTGAACTGTTTTTCTCCTCTTGTAGCGACCATTTTATCTGAATTTAATTTTAAATAATTAGGTAATAAAGTTTGAAATTCATTCTCCATCTTTTCAGGAAGCAGCATGTAATCAAAGACAAAACTAATCAATTGTTCTGTCTTTTCAAACGAGAAACCCTTGTTAAAGGCTAACTCTGATAATTTTAATTTAAATATTACCCGTTTTCGTGCATCCCCCTCAGTATCAAGTGTATATTTTGCCGCAAGTACTGCAAGGTCAAATAGATTATCAGATTTTTCTAATACTTCTGTATTTTGGTCTGCAATGACATAAGAATTATACCGATACATAACGGCACTATCAAAACATTCATTTTTGAATATTTTGTATTATTCAGAAGTTATTCCTCTGATTCGCCATCATCAAAATAAAACCCTTTGAAATCATCTATCTCACGTCGGTCTTTTTTAGTTGGACGACCTGTGCCACGTTCACGTATCTCGTTCGCATATTTTCCAACAAACCAATCGTCGTATTTTTTCAATTCTTCTTCGGGTGTCATATCCTTATAACACGTAACGGCTATCGGCGAACCGACCCGTTTTTCAATCAATTGCAAAACCTTGAAAGTGAAATTGAATCCGCCTTTTTTGACAATAATTTCATCACCGCGCTGTATCTGGTAGCTCGATTTAACTTGCGTACCATTTACTTTCACTTTGCCCGATTTGACGGTATCAGATGCCAATGTCCTTGATTTGAAGATGCGGACACTCCACAACCATTTGTCTATTCTTACTTTTTCAGCCATTTTGTTAATGGATAGTTGATAATGGATAGTTGATAATGGATAGTTGATAATGGACAATGAATAATTATTATCCATTATCAACTATCCATTATCCATTAAAATTTATTTTTTAAACAATTCTGTTACCAAAGGTGGTAGCGTCATTTTCATATTTTCTAAGGCTTCGCAAACCGTTTTGGCGGCGATATAATCCCGATACCAGTTTTGGTCGCAAGGTAAAATCGTCCATGGAATATCTGAATTATTGATGGCATATTCGTAGGCTTCGCGGTATTTATCCCACAGTTCGCGCTCTTTCCAGTCGCCATCGCTGTGTTTCCAATATTTTTTAGGGTCTTCGATGCGCTCCGTTAGTTGTTTGAGTTGCTCATCTTCAGAGATGTGCATATAGAATTTGATGACCGTTGTGTTGGCATCATCTTGCAACAATTCTTCGAACGAATTGATATTTGCCATGCGGCGGTCACGTTTTTTATCGTCAATCCAGCCATGCACCCATTGTATTAAAATGTCTTCATAATGAGAGCGATTGAAGACTTTTACCATACCTTTTTCAGGCACAACTTTATGGACACGCCAAAGAAAATCATGTGCAAATTCCTCCTCAGTGGGCTTTTTGAAAGCGGAAACTTGAACACCTGCGGGGCTGCATTCGCGGAACAATGTTCGAGTCGTACTGTCTTTTCCAGAGCTGTCCATGCCTTGCAAAACGACCAATAGGCTGTGTTTACGTTCAGCATAAAGCATATTTTGAAGGTCTCCGATGCGGTTTTGGAGGTCTTTAGTTTCCGCTTTGAAGTCGTCTTTTTCCTTAGATTTTGGTGCGCGTGTGCTGATTTCTGCGAGATTTATCATATTTTATTTTGATTTTTATGATTTTGGATATTCAATTCGAACATGATTAATGCTTTTCAAAGTGGTTTTAAAACTGACTTTACACATTTCTAATTCTTTAAAAGTTATTTCAGAATCTTGTAATTGCCCATGAGCAACTTTTTCTGTCACAATGCGCTCAACCAATTCATCAATACTTTCATTCGTCTTTTCTTTCAAGGATTTTGAAGTCGCTTCTAAGCTATCCGCCAACATCAAAATCACTTCTTCGCGGGTACGTGGTCGCGGCCCTGAGTATTGAAATTGTGAAAGGTCATTTGCCCCCCCCTTCCCGATTGAGTCGGGATTTCGTACCTCAACAGTATTTTGACAGTGTAAGCGGTAAAAATACTCAACAGCGGTCGTTCCGTGATGTGTTTTGATAAAATCTATGATGACTTTTGGCAATTTTTTTTGTTGCCCCATTTTCACCCCCTCAGTAACGTGTTCAATAATTGTCTTTGCTGAATCCAAATATGATAATTGGTCATGTGGATTCGTACCCGATTGATTTTCAATGAAATAGTGCGGTTTTAAAGTCTTGCCGACATCGTGATACAAAGCACCGACTTTTACCAAAAGGTCTTGTGCGCCAATCGCTTTTGCCGCCGCTTCTGCGAGGTTTGCGACTTGCAAGGAATGTTGCAAAGTACCGGGTGCCTTCAATGACAGTTCTTTTAACAAAGGATGGTCTAAATCCGACAATTCCGCAAGGGTGATTTTAGATGTAAAACCAAACAAATTGCCCAACAACGGAATCAGCGGATAAGCCAAAAGAGTCAAAAAACCATTGAGCATCATCCAAATAAAAACCACCCAGTTCATATTTTGCCAATCGCTTTCTTCGATAAAAGAAAAACCTAAATAGCCCAAAACATAAACCAAAAGGATATAAGAAATGGATTGAAAAAAATTGCTCCAATAACGGGTATCAAATCGGGAAAAAGTGACAACGACACCTGTCAACAGTTGCAAAAATATAAATTCATAGCCAGGTGCTGTGACCAAACCGACTGTTAAAACGGTGACGACATGTGTAATAAAAGCCAATTCACGGCGATAAAAATTCTTAATAACGATAGGTGCAATACAAAAAGGAACCATATAAACATGCAAAACACCACTCGCTTTGATGGCATACATGAGATAGGTGTAGAGCACAATCCAACACATTAAGAAAATAATCCACCGCAATTTATCGAAAACGATGGTGGCATGGTATCTTAAATAAAACAAAAAAAGTATCAAAATCAAGCCTGTTAACAAGCAATACCCAATGAAAACGAGGTAAAATTTACGGCTTGACAAGTAGTCTGACTCATATTGTTCACGGTATGAAAGGAGTTTTTGATGAACGCTTTGTGTGATGATACCACCTTTTGGCACAATCAATTCACCACTTTTTACCATGCCCCGTGCCGTCGTTATTTTATCGAGTTCCTGTTGTTTGAACGCTTGCGTTTTTTGAACATTAAATGCTAAATTCGGTATCAACAAAGGTTCGAGCAATGGCAGCAAAAATTCTGGCTCAGCTAAACGACTAAAAGAGAGCGAATCCGTCAGCCAATTGCGTGCTTGTTCAGGTGTTAACAGATTTTGAACGGTTTGTTTTTCCGCTGTGTTACCCCTCAGTAAATTGATGACAAATTCTTTATCCCTGTTTACTAAAAGTGTATCTTGTTTTAAAATACCTCGACTCAACAACTTTTCTAACACCCGATTGCCATAAGAAAGGTACCCCTCAGTATTTCGGACAACATCAGGAAATTGGTTGCGGCTACGGCTTAATTGAATGTTAAAATTCTCCTCAAATTGTTTTTGTTGTTGTTTTATGACATCCAAATCAATTTCATAATAAGGTGAAAACTCATGTTCCATATCCGTTTTTTCCTTTGCCAGTTCTTCGTTCGTTTTCAAAATGGCAAAATCAAAATTGGCAATCAAATCATCATAAAGCCATGTTTGTCCCAAACCAAAACGAAACTTGAACGTTGTATTCGTTGGAAACAAAGGTGTTAAAGCCAATAATGTCGCCGCCGCTACGAGGTAACGGGCATAATTGGGAATACGTTCTGTTATTTGAAGGAAGAAATTTTTCATACATTCGTCCGATTTCGAGCAAAGATAAGTTTGTCAAGTATAGTTTTTGTAGTTTTTACTTATTTCTAATTTTCGGTGAAGGTCTCAAAATAATAAGTGTTTTGCACATCTTTATTTAACGAATATCTTGAATATTACAAATCATTGTTTTGAATTTCAAAAAAATCCTTTATTTTCGTGTTTTAATTGTGATTGAATCTTAAATTTTTGAATCAAAGACCGTTCGCAGCGCACTAAAAAACAAATTCGGACGGAACGCTATAATTATCCATTCTTAAATCCACTCATCATGAGGAAAACAGCATTTCTCTCGACTCTTGTTGTCTTTTTGACACTCAGTCTCTACAGTTTATCAGCACAATCCTATACTTACATACTGTACGATGCTAATAGTATGGATAGGTTAGACCACCAATTTTTGGGAACTAACAGTGCCGCTCTCTACACTTCTTACCGAGTAAATAAGAATACAGGTGAGCAAATTTTTCTCGATATTGGCATCGAAAGCCCTGTAATATATAAGCAAGAGCCGCCCAGCTTGGTAAGCTGGCAAAATGTCAATATTGACCAAAATTTTGTGATGGATATCAACACAGGCAACAGAAAAGTATTTGTCTGCAAAAAATTAGACAGTGGTTGGGCTGTTCAAGCCATTGGCTCGGGCGTTTATATGTCCAATTTGGACAGAGTCCTTACTGTTGTGACGGCTAATTACGATTTTAGAGCCGATTTAAAACAGGCATTGGGCAATAATTTGCGCATGAATACAGCAGGGGTTTCTAATCCTGCCAATGTTTTTTATGTTGGTGAATTACAGGCTTGTAATACAATTGCCCAAACATTTAAAGTATTTCCAAGCGAAACCAATAAGTTTGAAACGACTGTTACGGTTCTCCCGGGCTTAGGTATTATCCGCGAAAACGCGGAAGCCTGCCCGACTTACGAACTGGTCGCTATCAATGGCAAAGATGTTTGTTCTTATCTTGGTGGCAATGCTTCTCCTGCTCCTATTCAAGCAGAACTCATTCCTGAATCTTATGTGAATGTGAATGCAAAACCATATATTCCAGTAGAAACGGGTGATGTTGGAGAGGTTTATGTGAGAAGCAAAACAATCGTTGAAAACACCAATATCACAAAAAGTGATCATTTCGGTGAGACACGTTTTGATGTACCACCAAGCTATAATACACCTACAAATGTACCACCAAGCTATAATACAGTTGTTATACCACAAACCTTTATTCAAACGGAAAAACCTATTCCAGCAAAAGTGGATTGTAGTGTTACAGCATTAGCAGGCGAACATGTTGTTCAAAGTGGTGAAAACTTATACAGTATATCAAGACGTTATGGCTTGGCTGTCAATAGTTTACGTGAATGGAATAATATGAGCAGTGATTTATTATACCCTTGTGGTATCTTAAAAATTACAGCACCTGACGTAATCCCTACAACAGAAATAGTCGTCAAACCAAGTATGGAAGTGGCTCGTACCAATGATGTGCCTATGAGCTACAATACAGTCGTTAAAGTCACACCGAAAAAGGTTGAAACGCCTGTTATCACTAAGGTTGTGGAATGTGAAGTGCCTTATACCGATGGCGAGCATGTAGTTTTACATGGCGAAAACCTTTATGCGATTGCTCGTAAATACAATGTGACTTATGCGCAATTAAAATCATGGAATAAGTTGACAACGGATCTCATTAAGCCTTGCCAAAAACTATTAGTGGCAGCACCTAAATCGGCGGTGACAACTAAGACGGCTGATATTCCTAAACAATACGATGTGGTTGTAAAACCTAAATCTGTAACGCCTCAAACGGCTACAACATCAACGGTTTACGTTAAAGAAGGTGCTGGTTTGCATGTCGTTTTAAATGGTGAAACAGTTGCTCAATTGGCGAAGCAATACAATATGACTGAATCTGATTTCCGCAAAATCAACTATTTGAGTAATACTGAAGGTCTGGCTATCGGTCAAGTTGTGCGTACTGAAAATTGCAATTGCAACATTACTGAAGGTGAAGACCACTCTTTGACCTTAAAAGCTGAACCTGTTCGGAATGATGTGCCAATTGGTTATAACTATGTCGGTTCAAAAACGACGACAAATGGTGTAGTTGCAAAAGGGACTAATCGAAAATACCATGTTGTTCAGTCAAATGAGACGATTTACACAATCGCCAAAAACTATGGTAAATCAATGGATGATATTCGTAAACTCAACAATCTTAATGAGAACGAAGTCATTATTCCAAATCAATTGATTGTTTTAGAATAGCTTTATTTTTTGTCATTCTGAGCGCAGCGATAGAATCTAAGTAGAATACAGATTCTTTCGCTGCGCTCAGAATGACAAAAAAATGCTGATAATTGACAAAAAAAAACGCCTAATCCGAGTCAGAACTCGTTTTAGGCGTTTTTTACTGAGGGGGTGGTTTTTAGAAATTTTATATCAAATAAGACATCAAAACTTCATCTAAAAATTCATTTTTACTTTTCAAATGAGTGTAACGGCGTAAAACACCTTCTTTTTGAAAACCAACTTTCTCATAAAGATGAATGGCTTTGTCGTTTATCGTTGCAGCACTGAGTTCAATACGTAAAAAACCTTTTTCCTTACTAAAAGCAAGCATTTCTTGCATCATTTGTATGCCAAAACCACGACCTGCATATTGCGGATGAACAGCGACACCACCTAAATAGGCTATATGACTTGTCCGATGCGTTAAAGGTACAAGATTGAACATACCAACTGGTTTCTCATCTACTTCAAAAATATAAAGGCAATCTTTAGACATCAAATCGTCGAAAACACCTTGGAAATCTCCTTTATCCATCATTTCATACAACAAAAAAGGGTTAATGCTTGGATGAAAATACAAGGCGTAGATAAAATCAAAATCTTCTGAAAGGGCATGTCTAACCATATTTGTGATTTAGTTTTAGCTGAAAAGGAGACCACTGATTAGACAGATGCGACTGATTGGCTCTGATTTCTTATCCCAAAGGCAAAAAATCAGAGCAAACCAGTCGCATCCGTCCAATCAGTGGTCAAAAAAGAATTAAACAAAACGCCGATGCCAACTCGTTTTCAAAGGCTTCAACCAAGCTGTTTTTAATGCACCAACGGTATTGACCAAATTATCAAATACCAAAGTTTCGTCAGAAATAGACCCCTCAGTATAGAGCTGTGGAAAAGCCGTAGAAGGCACTATTTTCACTTTATCACCTTCTAGATAAGCGAAGTTCATGCGTTCAAACAATTGTATATTGTATTGATTTTCAATGTCTTTTATGAAATAAACAGACGCATCAATCGAACAACCGCTGGCATCATTTAGTGATTCATCAACAGAAAGAACGATGAATTGATTGTAAAAAACAGCCCCTGCTGCCAACAGCGTTTTGCGATGTGCTGTCCATTCGCCGACAAAACCATTGATTTGGCTGGTCAAAACAGTGGTTTCTGTTTCCGTAAATGGGCGGGTTGATTGATAAATCCAAACACGCGCGGTGTCGGGCATACCCCTCAGTAAAAAGTCTTTTTTATGTTCCGTAGCTGTCATTTTTTTATTTTTATTTAAATGCAAAATTACGATTCGTTTTGGAGAAGCAACAATATTGGAACAGAATTAAGGAAATTTAGTTTGACATCGGATAGTTTAAAATTATTTTAATACATAATAGTACGGTAATGAAAAAGGATTGATATTTGCAGCAGAAATCTAATCTAAAACTAAAATATCTTTCATGAAAAATTTGTTGATTTCATTTGCCTTTACACTTTTCTCACCTTTTTTGATGGCTGAGAGCTCTCTTGATTCGCTTAAAAAGCCAGAATTGGCCTATCATTCTGAATTTGAAAAAAACAATTTCCAAGCCTATATTATTGACAAGCAATTTGATACGATTGCGTTTTTATTGTCAATTGATTCGTCCATGACCCAAAAGGATGCGCGTCAAGTTGCCAATGACTTAAATGTGTTCTACAAAACGATTGATACTGAGGGGGATAAAAAGAAGAAGAACTTGAAGAAATTTGTTGATTTTTTATTCACAAATATTCACGCACAGTTTCTAAAAAAGTACGAAGAAAACGTTGTTTTTAACCGTATTTTTCAAGACGGTGTCTATAATTGTATAACAGCTTCCGCTTTGTACGCGCTTGTTTTTGAGCATTACGGGATACGGTATCACATCAAGGAATTACCGACACATATATATATAGTCGTTGACCCCGACGGACTTTCTATCATGATAGAGACGACTGACCCCAAAGGCGGCTATTTTGCGCCGAGCGATAAATTCAAAAGGAACTTTGTCAATGAATTGATTGAGTCCAAAGTTGTCACTCAAACTGAGGTGAATACTGAGGGGGGGCAAGCGATTTTCGAAAAGCACTATTACGATAATCTAAACGAACACATTACGATGACTCAGCTTGTGGCATTGTTGTATTATAATAAAGCAGTGGCATTAAGTGATGTTGAGAAGAACAAAGCAGCATTTTTTGAATTAGAAAAAGCCTATCTTTTGTATCCATCTGAAAGAATAAAAGCCGTTTTGTTACTTAACTTGAGTGCAGAACTGCGTAAGAATGATGAGCATTATGATAATCTTGAAAATGTAAAGTTTTACACCAAAATTTTCGATTATTTGGAAATTGCGACATTGAGAAAAGCCATAGCCGCTGATTTTGAACGTATGTCTAATGAGTTTTTGATAAACAAGAGTCAAACTGAACATTATGAGCAGTTATATAACATTTTAGAAACGGCTATTTCTGATTCCGCCACGCTTTCGGACATTCATTTTATTTATTATGCAAAAAAAGGACAAGTCGCTTTTTTGAATGCAAAATACAAGGCAGCTGTTGATTTTACAGCTAAATGTTTGACTATCAACCCCAATAATGTACCGATGAAGAGCATTTTTGTAAACAGTATCATCCAAAGTTTTGGTCATAGAAGAGACTATGATAAAATCATAGATGACTTATATGTGTATGGCAATCAATATCCTTTTCTTTTTGAAAGTGATACCTATTCCAGAGCGATTGGGCATACTTTGATGGGTATTTGTGCCAATAAGTGCTATAATGATGAATATTCTGAAAGCTTGCCCTATTTTGAACGTTTTGAAAAATTGATTGCTGAACATCCAGTTACTTTTGACAGCGATATGGTTGGTGGTGCTTATGGTGAGGCATCTTCTTATTGTATTCGCAAATTGATTGATTACGAAAAAGCGCGGGATTGGTTGAATCGTGGTATGAAATATGACCCTAATAGCCAAATATTAAAACGTAAAATGAAAACATTGGATGAAAATCCTGAACCGTCAAAATCTAAAGTTTCGACAGAAGAAATAAAAGTTATAGAATTGAGCAACCCTAATTTTAAGGTTTTATCTAAACCACCTCCGTCTAAAAAGAAAAAGAATTGATTT
>JANLQI010000116.1:0-7662 GCA_031367705.1 Saprospiraceae bacterium
TTTTTTGTCATTCTGAGGAAAACCGACACCTAATCGGTGTCGGTTTTCCTCAGAATGACAAAAGCGACTTGCCACGTATTGTCTTAAAAATGCTGCCAACCTTGCGCCACAATCGGATGCACATTCCCACCTTTTGTATGCAGTTTAATACCGTCTTCCTTTGGAACGATTTCACCAGCCATATAAATATCAGGTAAATACTTCAATTTTTCAGCATCAGCAGGGTCAATTGTAAACAGCAATTCGTAGTCCTCTCCGCCACTCAAAGCGCAAGTAATTGGGTCGAGTTTGAAGTTAATCGCCATCATTTGCGCATCGGGATGAATCGAAACACCTGTTTCTTCAATGTAAGCACCGACACCTGATTGATGACAAATATGGTGCAATTCAGAAGCTAAACCATCTGAAATGTCCATCATAGAAGTGGGTTTGATGCCATTTGCGTTTAAGGCTTCGATGATGTCTTTGCGGGCTTCGGGCTTCAAAATTCGACCGACGAGGTAGGTTTGTTGCTCCAAATCAGGTTGTAATTCAGGATTGTCGAGATAAAGTTGTTTTTCTCTTTCGAGTATTTGAAGACCTAAATACGCTGCGCCTAAGTCGCCTGAAATGCAAATAATATCGCCCACTTTTGCGCCATTGCGATAGACCAATTTGTCTTTTTCGCCTTGTCCAATTGCCGTCACACTGATGACCAAACCACGTGGCGAAGACGTGGTATCACCACCAATTAAATCCACATTATAGGCTTTGCAAGCGGCATAAATGCCTTCATAAATTTCTTCAACAGCCTCAACAGAAAAACGATTTGATATGGCAATCGAGACCGTTACTTGCTTCGGTTGTGCATTCATGGCGTAAATATCGGAGAGATTGACGACGATGGATTTGTAGCCTAAATGCTTCAAAGGCGTGTACATCAAGTCAAAATGGATGCCTTCGACAAGCAAATCGGTGGAAACGACGGTTAATTTGTCGCCATTTTCAATTACTGCTGCATCGTCGCCAATGCCTTTAAAGGTCGAAGGGTTGAGGGTGATATTGCCTTTTGTTAATTTTTCAATTAAGCCAAATTCGCCAAGTGAAGCGATTTCTGTTCTTGTTTGTTCGGACATGATTTCTGTTTTTTTGACCACTGATTGGACGGATGTGACGGATTTACACTGATTTTTTTGTCATCCCGTAGGGAACTAAAATCAGCTTAAATCAGTCGCATCAGTCCAATCAGTGGTCTATTTTTCAAATTTATTTCTCAAAAACGGATAACTCAATACAGCTGCCAAAATGACGGTTGCACCAATATAGAATGAAGGAGATAGCTCCTTATTTTCTTTTAAAATGACGACTGCGAGGACAATGCCATACACAGGTTCAAGGTTGATGGTCAAATTGGAGACAAAAGCGGACAAGTGACGTAAAGTACGAATGCCCAACCAATAAGCCAAATTAGTGCATAATAAGGACAAAACTAAGAGATAAAACCAATCAGATACTGAGGGGGGTATTAAAATTGCTGTTTTATCAAAATAAAAATACACTGGCATGAGAAGCGTTAAAAACAGCCAACCGCCGCCCAATTCAAGGAAAGTAATACTGAGGGGGTCGCTTTTGTCAATTAATTTTTTATTCAATATGGAAAAAATAGTCGCCAATAAAGCAGATGATAAACCCACCCATAGACCCAATGTCATTTCACTCGGCAAGGTGTCAGCGACAAAAGCCATAGCGGGTATAATGACCAAACCCAGAGCCACTTCATACCATTTCACCCTTGATTTGAGCATCAAAGGTTCTAAAATTGATGAAAAAAACGAGGTTGTTGCCATACAAATCAAGGCAACCGACGCATTTGCCAATTTTACTGCCCCATAAAAACCCAACCAATGCACCACAACGATGCAACCGATACCTATATATTGTAGCACCAAACGACGCGGCATGGCGCGCACATTTGACCACGTTTTACTGGTTAACAAAATGGCAATAGATGTTAAAAAAACACGCCACCAAACAAGAGAAAGCGATGACAATTGAATCAATTCGCCCAGAATTGCCGTAAAACCCCAAAGGAAAACGGCAATGTGTAGTTCTAAATAAGCCCGTTGTGTATTGGTCATTTTTGTTGTGTCAAAACAGAATTTTGAAGTTTTGAAGCCAAAAATTAATTTTAAGCGGCGCAAAAATCGAATTTTAAACCAAGACGACGTAATTTTGTTACTCGTTTTTGCAAAAGCAAGAATTTTTGTTCATTTTAACTCAACCATCGAATTTATGGCTATCGAAGTAGGGCAAACAGCTCCCGATTTTACGCTTTTTTCGGATGAAAAAAAAGCAGTAACACTAAGTGACTATCGCGGCAAAAATGTCGTGATTAACTTTTTTCCTGCGGCTTACACAGGTCCTTGTACAGCACAATTGTGTGATGCACGTGATAATATGAAAAAATACGAGTCTCTCAATGCCGAAGTATTGGGCGTTTCTGTTGATTCACCTTTTACATTGGCAAAATTCAAGGCAGACAATGAGTATAATTTCCCTTTGTTGTCAGATTTCAATAAAGTTGTCATTGACCAATACGGAATTTATTTAGATACTTTCGTTTTGGGCATGAGTGGCGTCTCAAAAAGAGCTATTTTTGTCATTGATACTGAGGGGGTCGTTCGTTACGCAGAAGTGACACCAAGTGCAGGTGATACACCTAATTTTGCGGCAGTGCGCGAGGCTCTTGAAGCAATCTAATTGGTTATTCGTTATTTAGGATTGGTTATTGGTTTAAACCCGTAACCAATCCCAAATCCCCAATAATCAATCAATTAATAAAAGTATCAAATAACTAAAATCATGAACCCATTTTATTCTGACGTTGACATAGACATTGAAGTTGAGGAGGACATTGATATTGACCTTCAAGAGGAATTATCCGACATCGGTTCTGGTGAAGCAGCATTTTTGCTTGTCTATAATGACGATATTAATTCATTCGATTGGGTTATTCAAAGCTTCATGGAAGTGTTGAACTATCCGCCTGACCAAGCCGAGCAGTTGGCACATATCATTCACTTTAAAGGAAAAGCAACGGTAAAAACGGCTCCATTGTCGGTTTTGAGACCTCAAAAAGATGCTTTGTGCGACCGTAAATTGTCGGCTGTCATTGAAGGGGGGAAGGATGATTCGGATAAATAGATAGATATTTTTCTACAAAAAAGCCTAATTGCACTGCGATTGGGCTTTTTTTTATGAAAAATACTGAGGGGGGTATATGAATTGTTAAAATTTTACTACTTTTGGAAACCATTTTATAAAACAATAATTTAATGAAAACGTCTAAAAAAACAAAAAAACAGTCCAATATGAAAACTGTCTATGCCCTTATTGTCGCTATCGACAAGTACCCGATTCCATCTCATCAACTCAATGGTTGCGTCAACGATGCCACTGCTTTTAGTGAATATCTCAAAAGCTTTTGCGCTGCTAACCAATTGACTTTCAATGAAAAACGCTTATACGATGATGCCGCAAAACGGCTTGAAATCGTCAACGGTTTTAAGCATTTTGATGCTGCCAAAGACGACGACATTTGCGTTTACTACTATTCAGGTCATGGTTCGCAAATGAAAGCACCGCCCGAATTTTGGGACGAAGCCGATGGCATGAGCGAAACAATTGTCTGTTGGGACAGCCGCACAAAGCAACCCGGCACTCGGGACATGGCGGATAAAGAAATCGCTTACCTGATTCACAAAGCCACAAAAGGCAAAAACGTCCATTTCCTTGCGGTAACAGACTGTTGTCATTCAGGTTCAAATACCCGCGACCTTGAAATCAAGGCACGTATGGCGGATACTTGTCCGACTGCACCCCGAGGCGTTGATGAATATGTGGGCTATAAAGATTATGTCAATTTTCAGCCGCCTGCGTCTCGACACGTCCATTTTGCAGCCGCCAAAGACGATGAAACGGCAAAAGAATATCCGATTAGTGGCAAACCGCGTGGTGTTTTCACCTATTCGCTCGTCGAAGCGTTGCAACAGGCGAACGGCAATATCAGTTATTCTGAACTCATCAGCCGCGTCAATCTCAAATGTCGCAATCGGGTGAAGGAACAAACACCTTTGTTGAACTCTTCTGGGGACACTGAAGCGGTTAAGCTGTCTTTTTTGGGTCAAACGCAATTGAAAGGCGGCACTTTCATCGTTCACAACGACAATACTGAGGGGTGGATAGTGAATGTGGGTGGCGCACAAGGTATTCCTACGTCGGGTGCAACCTTTACTTTGGAAAATAAAACAGTGGCGACGACTTCAAAAGTTGTGTCCAACTATTCTAAACTCACTGGGCTTGATGGACTTGACAAAGACAAACAATATAAGGCAACTTTAACAGAAGTTAACATAGCACCTATACGTATTGCTTTTTCAAAAGACAGCGACAAAGAAGGTGTTGATGCGATTAAGAAAGCAATAGGCCAAGGCATTGAATGCTTACAATTGGTTGATAATGAAAAAGATACGGATTATGTCATTCGGGCATGGGATGGCATGCTTCGCTTGACAAAAGTGGATAATACAACACCACTTTTCCGTCGTGTGAAGGGTTATGATGAAATGAGCGCATCCACTTTTTTAGGTCGTATAGAATCCGTTGCGAATTGGCGAAATCGTTTAGAAATTGCGAATCCGACGACTTCGATAAGTGATGACGCAGTAGAAATTACGTTTTATGACGGTACTGGCAAAGTTGTTACTGAACGTGTTTTCAGACAAGCAAATGAAAATACAGATGTGGATATGCGTGTGAGTATCACGAATCGGTGGAACAAATCGCTTTGGGTCAGTGCCGTTTATTTCGGCTCTGATTTTATGATTTCGAACGAGTTTTTGCCTAAAAAATTCATAAATCCAGGCGAAACCGCTTGGATTGAATACGACAATGACCGCAATATACCATTGACAGTTCAGCCTGAATATCTGAGTTGGAGTGTGAATGAACTGACTGAATACTTCAAAATTTTCGTTTCGACAGACGAAATCAATACTTATATCCACAATCAAAAAGGTTTGCCGCTTGATGAACGTACAGGGAATACAAGGGCTATTGGTCGTGCGAATACGACACCGATGCAGGATTGGCGGACTTTTGAGCGTGATTTTCACATCATTTGTCCTCTGAAAGCGGCTGATGTTGCGGGTACAAAAACGGCTAAATTGGGTAATATTACAGTCAATGCGCCCAATGGTTTTCAAGCAAAAGCCAGCCTTTCATCAACAAATGAAGCGAAAAGAGCGGTTTCCGATATGAAAACATTGAGTGCAGGCAATGACCTATTTTCGGCTGCCCTTGCAGACGGCATGGGTTCGACTCCGACAATGGATGTTTTAGAATTGGAAAATATAAGTGGCGATATTTCGGCAGCTAATCCATTGAAAATCAACATTTCAGGCATTGCGGAAAATGAAGTTGTTTTAGCGATAGGTTACGATGCGGCTTCTGGTATGTATTTGCCTGTGGGCATGTCTGATACTGAGGGGGTCGTCAATGTGCATACTTTGACCGCCGAACAACCGACGACACGTGGCTTGGGCAAGTCAGTCAAAATGTTTTTCAAAAAGATGATAAAACCTTTGACGGGTAAGTATGAATATCCGATGTTGCGCCTTGTGAAATACGACGAAACAGGTAGAACAGATGCTTTTGAGTATGTGAGTGATAAGGAGTTGATTAAAACAAAGGTTGCAGCAGCCAAAAATATCGCTCTTTTTGTTCATGGCATTATAGGAACGACTGAGGATAAAGTCGGCAGTGTCCGCCGCCCGATTAAAGAAGGTGAACGTTCATTGGATGACCGCTACGATCTGGTTTTGGCATTTGATTACGAATCTATGAGTACTAAAATTGCAGATTCGGCGGCTGATTTAGAGAAAAAATTGGCTGAAATCGGCTTACAAAAAGGCTGTAACAAAAATTTTACAATCATAGCGCATTCAATGGGTGGTTTGATCGCTCGTTATTTTATTGAAAAATTGACAGGAAAGGAGTTTGTTACACACCTTATTATGCTCGGCACGCCCAATAACGGCTCTGAAATCGCAGATTTAAAAAATATGATTATGCCTTGGATAACGATGGGTTTAAATGGTGCAGCATTTATACAGCCTTATTTGTTGCCAATTACTTGGTTGGGTAAGGTTTTGAATAAAGCAACCGTTACGTTGGAAGAACTAAGCCCAAATTCATCGTTGATTCAAACATTGAATAATTTGCCTGATGCTCAAATTCCTTATCATATTGTAGTTGGCAATACGGATTTGATGAAAGCAAAACGACCTGAGGAATACGGTTTGATTCAAAAAGTTAAAGACATTTTTAAAGAAAGAGATGGCGTTCAAGTAGTGGATATGTTTTTGGGTAAGCCCAATGACTTAGTCGTTTCAACAGACTCTATCTGCAACCCTGGTCAACAAAAAAATGTCAAACTGATAGAAGTGCCGAGCAACCATTTCAACTATTTTGTAGAAGAAACAGAGGGTTTGGCGGCATTGGCGGAGGCTTCGCGGGAGGCTTGATTTTAGACCACAGATTGGACTGATGCGACTGGTTTTCACTGATTTTCTTTTAATTTCAGAGTAAATCAGTCGCATCAGTCCAATCAGTGGTCCAAAAAACGGTTAATTATTTTTTCATAAATCATTTTCATTTTGTAAATTGCGATTAGTTTTGTATCAAAATTGAATTTTATAAATCATTTTATCTAAAATATATAGCTATGGTTTTATCTAAAAAAATGAATTATGAAGCGTTTCGCAATATGGAAATTCCAGACAGCGATACGTCGATTTATGAATTAATCAATGGAAATATTATGAGAAGGTCTTCCCCCCATTCTGAACATCAATTTGTTGTTGGGAATGTTTATGCTAAAATGAAAGTGTTTTCAGATGAAAACAAATTAGGTCGGGTTTTGGTAGCCCCTTTGGATGTCGTTTTTAGTGATGAATTATCCGTTCAGCCAGATATTTTTTTCATTAAAAAAGATAGAGAAAAAATTATTGAACGACGTGGTCCTGTTTGGGGTTCACCTGATTTAATTATTGAAGTCATTTCAAAAGGCACTGGAAAGCACGATAGGGTTGACAAATTTGGCTTCTATGAAAAATATGGTGTGCCAGAATATTGGCTCGTTGACCCTGCCAATCAAGCGGTTGAAGTGTATCTTTTAGTGGAAAACAAATACGTGTTGCAGCAATTTCAAGAAACAGAAGGTGCTGTGAAATCGCATATTTTGGAGGGTTTTGAGATGGAAATGATGGATATTTTCAATTAACATTGATCTATGATTTTTAATCGAATAAAATAACGAAACGATGAACAATCACTTCATTATTTTTGTACAGTAACGACTCCAAATACTGAGGGGGTCAAGTTGTTGTTTTGTAAAGATACCTTAGTATTAAAATTAGGTTAACTTCCATTTAATTTCAACAATTTAATTATGGCTTCTGTGATATCAGTTTTAGCAAGAAAGAGTCCATCTTTCATTTCAAAGTACGGAGTTTAGGTATATTTTTACTCATTATTGAGCTTGTGAAGGGTGTAATCTGACACGAGACTTTGCCAATCGGCATAATATGTTCAAGAATAGGACAAAAACGGACTCATTTATTC
>JANLQI010000124.1:0-17055 GCA_031367705.1 Saprospiraceae bacterium
TCATTGTATTTTGACCCATTTTAATCAATTTCAAAAAAATGGAAAGGTGGAACAGACGATTTTAGTAGAGAAATTGAAGGAGTTGGAATGGTCTTTTACGGTAGAAAAATTAATGACTAAGATTAAGGACGTGACAAAATAGTTTATTTTGAAAAAAAACAAATACAAAATCCTCACCGTCGTCGGCGCACGACCTCAATTCATCAAAGCCGCACCCCTCAGTAAAGCGATTGCAGAGAGTGAAAATTTAATGGAAGTGCTTGTTCATACAGGCCAACATTATGATCACGAATTGTCACAGCAATTTTTTGATGAATTGGGCTTGCCGACCCCTCAGTACAATCTTGAAATTGGGAGTGGTCGCCATGCTTTTCAGATGGGGCAGATACTCATCAAATTAGATGCTGTTTTAGAAAAAGAACAACCTGATATGGTCGTCGTTTTTGGTGATACAAACTCCACATCTGCCGCAGCAATTACAGTCGCAAAAAATAATATCCCGTTGGCGCACGTGGAAGCGGGTTTGAGAGAATGGAACAAACGTATTCCAGAAGAAATTAATAAATTATTGACTGATTCTGTAACGGATTTGTATTTCTGCCCAACGCCAACAGGTGTTGAAAACCTCGAAAAACAAGGCATTACTGACGGGGTGCATTTGGTGGGCGATATTGGTATTGATTTGATAGTCAATAACTTAGAAAAAATTGAAAAGAACAAAACAGCACTATTTGACCGTCTCAACCAGACCCCAGCCCCAGAGGGGAGTCAGATAACCAGCAGTAATAAATTACTTATAAAAAATCATCAAATTACTGAGGGGGAGTATTTTTTTATGACGTGTCATAGAGCGAGTAATACAGATGATGTGGAAAAATTGAAGCAAATTTTATCTGTTTTTGATGATATAAATGAGCCTATTATTTTTCCGATTCACCCACGTACACGGGCAACTGTTGAGAAACATGGTTTGCAATATCTTTTAGAAAAACCACATGTACAAGTGATTGAGCCAATAGGCTTTTGGGACACTCAGACGCTTATACGCCATGCAAAAATGGTGTTGACGGACTCGGGCGGTGTTATTAAGGAGGCTTATTTTCATAAGGTTAGATGTTGCATTTTAGACAATCAAATCGAGTGGATTGAAGCGGTCAATGAAGGGTGGAGTAAAATCACGGGTGCGAATCGCTTGAAGATAATTGATGCCATAAAAACTTTTGAGACACCCACAGTGTTTAGTGGTTTTTTAGGTGATGGAACGGCAGCGCAGCAGATTGTTTTTATCATTAATAGTTACCTGAAAAAGAACAAAAAGTAAATGAGTTTTCGTTTCTTTGTGACTCATACTACGTTAAGAGTTTGAATATGAAAAGAATTTTATTATTTCTCAATGTATTGGTAGTCAACCCATTATGATGAGATGTTATAATCTTTTTTTAGTTCACAACTTAATCTCACAACTACTTAATGACTATTTCGATACATCAACCTAATTATTTGCCTTGGATTGGTTATTTTTATAAAATCTGGGCAAGTGACATTTTCATTTTACATGACAATGTCGAATACACTAAACACAGTTTTACTAAACGCGTTTTTATACGCAAATATCCTGCAACATCTGAAAAGGATTATCTGATTGTCCCTTTAAAGCGTCACAGCGATTTTGCTTTGATAAGCGATTTGAAAATTTGCCATGAACAGAATTGGCAACAAAAACAAATCAATAAAATCTACTACGTTTATCACAAAGCACCTTTTTTCAATGATTATTTTCCTGTCCTTGAGCGGTCTATTTTGGCGAGTCGTGATTTAACATACATGGCAGATTTCAATAAAAACCTGATTTTTAATATCCTTAGTTTTTTAAATATTGATAGAAAAATTGTCCTTTCTTCTGAACTACCCATTAGGGGGTTTCATGCCGATGAATACAATGCTGAACTTGTTGCCTATTTTGGTGGCGATTTATACATCAGTGGAACGGGTGCGAAGAAATATCAATTCAATATGACTTATGCTGACAGAGGTATTTCGTTGATATACAATGAGTTAGGTAGTTATTTGAAAAATACCCCCCCTCAGTATCCCATACAATTTGATGCAGGTTTGAGTATTTTAGATGCTCTTTTTTATATTGGAAAGGAAGGTGTCTTAGATATTTTTAAGGCTTATCAATATGCAGAAGTGAAAAAAAAAGAGCCTAAAAGCCTTGTTTTTGCTTATTAATTTACATCGTATCACCTCAAAAAAAAGGGTCAATTCTTGAAGAAGAATTGACCCTTTTTTTGTTTTACAACATAAAAAAAAAGAGGCATTTCCGAATTTCGGAAATAGCCTCCACACGAGATAAACACAAAAACTTATTCTTTAATTAATGGATATGTGATAATGGATAATTTTTTACATTATCCATTATCAACTGTCCATTATCAACTAAAGTTTATCTGTCTTCAAAGACGATTTTTTTACTCAAAATACCGCCTTCAAACTTCACTTTTGCGATATACATGCCTGTTGGTAATGAACCACGCATCATATTGAATTGACTATTATTCACTTTTGATACTTGACGCACGAGACGACCACTCATATCATATAACTCAATGGCTTGCATTGGGTTATAGACTTCACTTTCAAAAGTGATATAGCTTTGTGCTGGATTTGGTGCGATTGTAAGTTTTGTTGTGGATGCTTGAAGCAAGTCTTCAGTGCCAGTCACAACACCTTTACAAGGCAAATTTAAAACCAGACACGCACGTGGAGCAACGACACGCATGATTGTATCAATGTACAATTTAGCACGTGTAGGCGTTGAACGAGGTGCCCCCGCTAAACCGCCAGCATTTTGTGGATTGGACGTACCCCAAAACTGCCACGGGGCAGAGTCTGTTGCGGTGTCACCCAACATAGGAAATAAACCCTTAACATTTACCCCATTTCGGGCATCAAAAACGGATTTATAAGGATTGTATGCCGCCGTTAACCCATTAAAAACATTGTTTAAACCTAATGAATCGTAACGACGTTGAATAAGATTTGCCCCTTGAACACGAATAACAGGTTGTGGAGCAGCAGCTGTACCAACATACAATACGGCATCATTATAAGGTGCAAACGGATCATAAGGAGCTTGGAAAGAGATAGAAGGTTTTGAGTTTGCATCAACCCAAGACAAATCACCTATAGCGCCACCTAAATTAACTTGCATCTGGAAATTTGAAGAAATAAGAGGCAAGTTTGGCAAACACAAAGTGTCACCTGGTTTGGTAAATGTATCTATAGAAGCTGTCGGAACGACACCAAAGTTTGTACCATTTATATCTCCATTGATGGATTCATTTACCATTGTTGTTCCACCATAAAAGAACTTGTTTGCGCCATATTGTGTGGTAGCGATTTTGCTAAATTTATCCAAAGTAGCAGCACCAAGGGAGATATACCCCCCCGTTCCTTCACCAAAAATGATAATCTTTCCGGTATCAATACCATAAGTTGCCGCATTGGCTTTGAAGAAACGGATACAAGAACGGACATCTTGGATACCGCGATAAGATGCATTGATAAGCGTCAAACGACGGGCTTCTTCCTGTGCTAAGTTAGGATTCCAACCTAAGCGATAATCAGCAGAAGCGGCTACATATCCCATTCTTGCAAAACGGGTACAGATTTCGATGGCTGATGAATCTTTAATACCTCCACCTGGACCTGTGGTATATAATGGCAAGAAATTACCCGTATGCAAATAAATAACCAAAGGTCTTTTGGTCGTTGTATCTGTTGTAGGTGGCTGATAGATATCGGTCAGTAAAGCTTGAGGTGCGGACTTACCATACCCAGCGACGAAATAGTAATAAAGCATTGTCTTATTGACAGCATACCTGACGGAGTCAGTACGGCGAACTTGTGCTGCTGTGTAAACAGGGTCTAAGTAGCGCGTTTGAGCTTCTACCATAGTGCCTAATGTAGCAAGGACGAACAGAAGGAGTAATGATTTTTTCATAAAATAAATTTTAGTAAATTAATAAATTAATAAATTAATAATAAATTAGCATTTGAAAATGCTGAGAATAACCTCAGTAAATTGTAAAGATAAAATAATATAGTAAGTTGCAGTGTGTTATGTACTGAAAATTTTAGAATTCCAGTAAATTGCAAAATCTTATATTATTACAACAAAAGGCTATTGAAAATTAATAATAGCCTTTTGTTATTTCGCTTCCTTGTATGGTGATATATTGATTGCCGTTTTACTTCTTCACGAACTCATACAATAGAGAAATATACGCCATGCGTCCCACTCTTGGTCCACCATATACTTGATACACTCTATTGTTTAAAACATTTGAAGCACCGATTTTCAGCGTTGTATTTATTTTCGTAAATTTATAATTTACCTGAGCATCCAATAAATCGTAACCTGGAATCGTACCTGTAAATTGAGGGGAACCTTCGTAAACAAAACCTTGAATCCATTTATAATTGACATTGAAACCGAAGTTTTTCAATTTGCCAATTTCAACATCTCGACCAGAAAGACCCAAATTAAATTTATTTTCAGGCGTATTAAAGGCAGGAATAATAGGGTCTTCACGCGCTGTATTCAAACGATTCCATGAATAGTTGCCTGAAAATTGGTAATATTTCCAAAAATAATGACTGATACCGATTGCAAAGCCTTGTGTTGTGACCGTTTGATTGGCATTGGCTGCATAACGATAGACTTGAGAACCAGGTTTAGGTAATGAAAGTTTATCAAAGGTGATATCTACACCTAATTTATACCCGATAAAATCTGTGTAACGGCTGTAATAATAACTGGCATCAATAAAAGTTTTTTCCCACAATGTTGTCCGATAGCCAATTTCAAACGATTTAACTTGCTCTGGACGAATCGGGTCAATGTTGAATCTAACAACACGATTGGTATCAATTTGAACACGGCTGTATAAATCCAACAAAGATTCTACCGTAGCCAGATTTTTCACACCGTTTTTATTGCCTGCTAAAATAGCTGGTCCTACATTCAGATAGAGGTATTGGTCATTCAACGTTGGATTTCGAATGGCAGAAGAAAACGACAAACGTAAAAAGTCTTTTTTATTCGGTTGCCAAACCAAAGAGGCAGCAGGCGAAAACAGGTAATTAAAGTTCTGGTTTTTATCCATCCGCAAGGTGGCATTAAATTTGAATGGTTTTGACCCCCCCTCAGTATTTTTACCAAATTTCTTCTCTATACCTGAATAAATACCAAATTCTGAATTTGTAATGATGATTCCTGCTGTATCATAGAAAATTGTCCCCTGTGAATAAGGGCGGTATTGTCTGAAATTTGCACCCACCGTCAATTCATCTGTGAATTTAGGTTGGAACTTATATTCGCCATGCAGATGATACAAAGCCGATTTATCATAGAATCGCGTACCACCTGTTACTAAATCGCGCTTACTTGATTTAGTAGATGTAATTCTATCAAATTCTGTTTGAAAAGCGGCTGTACCCGGTTCAAAGAAAGGGGAAGCTGTTTTTACGTCACCCGCATACGCATTGGCTTTTTTATGTATTTGTGTTAGTATATCATTATTATTAGCCAACCAAGTTATTGCTGCGGCTGTATCAAATCTCAAATAATAGCCCATTCTAACAGGGTCATAATAATTCGTTGCCTGTGGGTAGCCCGCAGCTTGCATAGTTTGTGGGGCATTATTGAGCCAAAAAAAGTCGTAATCAGCTGAGAAATTGGCGGTTGTTTTTGATTTCTGTTGAAGTAAAAGCGCCGTAAAATAAGGGTCATAAGACTTGCCTGCATCTTCATTGGTTGCATAAGCTCGAATGAAAAACTTATCTTTTTTGCGGAATTCTATGCGGTTTTGAAAAAACAAAATATCTCGCAAACTAAAGCGGTTGTCGCCTTGATACACGGTCGTTCCTGTTCCAAAACTGGATGAGACAATGAGTTCTGGCGATTGCTCTTGAAGCGAAGGGTTTGTCCGAAAATGAAAAGAAGCATTTGCTTTGAGGTTTTTGGTATTATAGTCCACCAAATCGACCTCTTTATAGCCACGGCGGTAAAAAATGCCTTCACCAGCAAAACTTCCCGTAAGGCTCGTGTTGCGTCGGTCGAATCCCCTTTGATATTCGTCTCCATAAATATTGATGGCATCATAGCCGCCTGGGTTAGTCTTTGGCGATTGCGAGGCAAATGAAACATCATAATTATCTGCTACCCAATCATAAGCCTTGAAATATTGACCTGTAATTTTATATGCCATCCAATCGTGTCCAGCTTTGTTTTTTACAGCATCGGCATAACGAAACGCCACTTCTGTCAAATTACGCTCCCCCGTTTTGATAGAGGCAGACAAACCTTTCTGGAAAAAAGGGTTTTTTGTTTCCATTGAAAGTACACCGTTGAAGGCATTCGGACCATAAAAGGCTGAACTGGCACCAACAACCAAATCTACTTTCAAAACGTCTAATTCACCCGAGCCCAAAAAATTACCTAACGAAAAATTCAAACCAGGGGCTTGATTGTCAACACCATCAATGATTTGGAGTGAACGTACAGGGCTTGTGGAGTTAAAACCACGCGTATTAATAACACTGAAACCCATACTGGCTGTTGTCATATCCACGCCTTTCAAATTGCTCAATCCTTCGTAAAAAGTGACGCCTGTCGTTTGCTTGATGGCTAATCTGTCCATGCTTTCTATCGTTAGTGGACCAGCCTTCGTCTTCTCACTAATCCGTTGCCCCGTAATTTCGACGACATCAATCGTTTTTGTTGCACTTCCGAGCTTTATACTGAGGGGGTACTTTGTCTCATCTGTAACAGGTATTTCAATGTTTTCATACCCAATGAATGAGACTTGAAGTGTAAAGGGGGGCTTTTGGGCTGTCGTGAATTGAAACAGTCCATCGAAATCGGTTTGCGCGCCAATCGTCGTCCCTTTGATAAGGACTGTTGAACCCACTAATTCCTCGCCTGTGCCAGCGTCAATGATTTTTCCCTTGATAACTGTTTGAGAAACAGCGATTTGTGAAACGAGAAAAAGGGTCGAAAAGACAAAAAGTCGTTTCAAAGTTTGTTCTAGTAATGTTAATTTCATACTCTTTGTGCGTTAGTTCTAAAATAATAATTTTTACAACCGTGAAATTAGTGAATTTTCGCTGAATGGAAAATTATTTAACAATATTTCGGATTTAGAATATATTATAATCAGAATAACAATATGTTTTTTGGTGAATATTAGAACTTTATTCTGCCTCTTACCAGTACAAGGCAATTATGTCCTTAATTGTAGGCGGTTTTGCCCTTTTCTTAGAGATTGCCCTTTTACTTATGGACATGAAAAAGCCTCCGATACAATCTGCATCGGAGGCCTTATTCGTTATTGGGTAATTGGGATTAGTTATTGGGGATTGGTTATTAGTCTTGACTAAACCAATCCCCAATAACCAATCAACCAATCAACCAATCACTATTTCACTTCTTCGTAAGTCGCATCTTCGACTGTGCTGCCGTTGTCAGAACCTGTCTCAGACGACCCCTCAGTATTTGCGCCATTTTGTGTCGCATCTGCTTGTTGTGTCGCATTATACATGTCTTGACTTGCTGCTTGCCATGCGGTATTCAAGGCAGCCATAGCGGTATCAATACCTGCTTCGTCTTGTGCTTGAAGTGCCGTTTTGAGTTCAGCCACAGCCGTTTCGATAGCGCCTTTTTTCTCAGCAGGAATTTTGTCACCGTATTCAACCAATTGTTTTTCCGTTTGGAAAACAAGGCTGTCTGCTTGATTCAATTTCTCTGCTGTTTCACGTGCTTTGCGGTCAGCGTCAGCGTTCACTTCTGCTTCCTGCTTCATACGAGCGATTTCTTCTTTCGATAAACCGGTACCCGCTTCGATGCGGACGGTTTGTTGCTTACCTGTTCCTTTGTCCTGTGCCGTAACGTTGATAATACCGTTAGCGTCAATGTCAAAAGTCACTTCTACTTGTGGTACACCACGTGGCGAAGGTGGAATACCGTCGAGGACGAAACGACCAATCGGACGATTGTCGCGTGCCATCGGGCGTTCACCTTGCAATACATGGATTTCAACCGATGGTTGATTGTCCGCAGCCGTCGAATAAACTTTTGATTTTTTAGACGGAATAGTTGTATTTGATTCAATCACAACGTCATACATACCACCCATAACTTCAATACCAAGAGACAAAGGCGTTACGTCCAATAACAATACATCTTTCACTTCACCTGTCAAAACACCGCCTTGAATCGCTGCACCAATCGCTACAACTTCGTCAGGATTGACACCTTTGTTCGGTTTTTTGCCAAAGAATGACTCAACCACTTCTTGAATTTTCGGAATACGTGTTGAACCACCGACCAAGATAATTTCGTCAATATCACTCGCTTTCAAACCCGCATCTTTCAATGCCAAGCGGCAAGGCTCAAGAGTGCGTTGTACCAATGTATCAGCTAATTGCTCAAATTTTGCACGCGTCAATTTAGTCACTAAATGTTTTGGCACACCGTCAACAGCTGTAATATATGGTAGGTTGATTTCTGTTTCTTGCGAAGACGACAACTCGATTTTAGCTTTTTCAGCCGCATCTTTCAAACGTTGTAAAGCCATTGGGTCTTTTTTCAAGTCAATAGCCTCTTGCGATTTGAATTCTGCTGCCAACCAGTCAATAATAACGTGGTCGAAGTCATCACCACCCAAATGCGTATCGCCATTGGTTGATTTTACTTCAAAAACGCCACCACCGAGTTCCAACACTGAAATATCGAAAGTACCACCGCCTAAGTCATAAACGGCAATTTTCATATCCTTGCTACGCTTGTCCATACCATACGCCAAAGCCGCAGCCGTTGGCTCGTTGATGATACGTCTTACTGTCAAACCAGCAATTTCACCCGCTTCTTTCGTCGCTTGACGTTGCGAGTCATTGAAATATGCAGGAACAGTGATAACCGCTTCTGTTACGCCTTGACCCAAAAAGTCTTCAGCGACTTTTTTCATTTTTTGCAATACCATTGCGCTGATTTCTTGCGCTGTGTAATTGCGGTCGTCAATAGCTACACGAACAGTATCGTTGTCGCCACGCATAACTTTATATGCAGCGCGTTCGATTTCGTGATGATTTTCTACTTCGCTATAACGTTGACCCATGAAGCGTTTGATTGACGCAACAGTTTTTGTCGGGTTCGTAATCGCTTGACGTTTTGCAGGGTCGCCAACTTTGCGTTCGCCATTTGGCATGAATGCCACTACTGAGGGGGTCGTTCTGCGTCCTTCCTCGTTTGCGATAACAACTGGTTCGTTGCCTTCCATAACGGCAACACATGAGTTGGTTGTTCCTAAGTCTATACCTATAATTTTGCCCATAACTTTATTTGTTATTAATTAATGAGTTAATTTTTTTATTGAAATAATATTTTTCTGTCTTGAAAACACTTCCTCAACAGCAAAGTAAGTGCCATGCCATGAAAAGGGGCATAATGGCAGTTTTTGCCCTTTCACCCTTTTTTTTAAAGGAAATTATGTCGGTTTGGGTTGTTTTAAACTGACGAAATGTCAGTTTGGGTTTAAAATACTGAGGAGGTATATGTTTGGAGAATGAGAATCGAGTCTTTACTTTGAATATTTTTCATAAAATATAGTTAAATAAAATTGACATTACAGAGAACGTTTTACCTTAGCCGTGCTAAATTAAAAAGCGTCCAAATCTAATGTATATCGTCTTATTCATACACCTATTATTGGCTCAATTTCTGCCTGCATATACAGACTTGCAGCCATTAAATACTGAGGGGGTCTGTACACTTTCTGTGGACAACAACCAAGATGGAGGTGTCTGCTATTATTCAGATATTTTTGCTGAAAACACAGATGATAGCGAGAAAGACAATAAGAATAAGGTGTCAAACCCATTAGAACATACTTATTATTCGCCAAACCTTCCAACGATTTCTCAGACGTGTCGCCAAACAAAACCAACTTCGGTCTTATTCGATACCTCTTCTTTTCCACAGCAAAAGCTCTTCTTACTTTACAATCAGTTGAAACTCGATTGTTAAATCCTTCTTTTCTACATTATTTCCGTTTTCGCACATTTTCTAATATCGTTTAGAAAACGCTTTCGTTATTTCAAATATGGGAAAAACGAGATTTTTTATGCCTGTATTGAAGTTAACACTTGGTTTATTATCAAAATAAATAAGTGTTTGATTTACAGTATTTTAAAAAGTATTATTATCGTTCATTGTGCGACAGTAAATCGTTTATTTTTCTTTATTATCATAATTCATTAATTTTAAAAAATTGTAAAACAATGAAAAAATTACTTATTGCTGCTGCGTTGATGACAGCTTTCTCTGCAAGCTCTTTCGCTCAAAATGCTCCTGCTGCGAAACCTGCTGCTCCTACTGCTAAACTAGCTGTTGCTGCTGCTAAACCAGCTGTTGCTGCTGCTAAACCAGCTGCTGCTGCTGCTGCCAAACCAGCTGTTGCTGCTGCGAAACCAGCTGCTGCTGTTAAACCAGCAACTGATAAAGCTGTAGCTGCTACTGGTACTAAGAAAAAAGCAAAAAAACACAGTAGAAAAGCTAAAAAAGCAGTAAGCAAGTAAAAGTTGAGATAAATAATTGGTGTTTTCTAATTATTTAATAACAACTTTGCACGTTAAAAGTATTGAAAGATTGAGGGAGGCTTGAGTCTCCCTCAATACTTTTTATTTAAAACGTGAAGTCAATTTAATCATGCTGTTTTTACATCTCATCTCCTTTCTATTTTTGATTTTTCAAAAACAGGATGTACCCAGTTGTACCGTACATACTGAGGGGACGTGTATCAAAGTGAAAAAGCGTGGAAAATCATCGAAAATAAGATTATTTGTATTCAATACGTCGGATAGTGCCGATGAAGAGGACAATGATGAAGACAGCGACTTCGTAGTAAAAAAAATCGTCAATGCCAATGAATCCAGTAGTGTTGTTCAAGAGGTTTGGTTTTATCTGACGAATAAACATGTCATTTTTTATGCTGCACCCATAACGGTGCATTTTGAAACAAATAAACGCTTCCGAAAACGCCTTTTCCTACTCTTCCAACAATTGAAACTCGATTGCTAAACTGTCGAGTCCTTCCTACATTTTCATTCTATCTATTTGGGCTAAAATGGGCATCTATGCCGCCATTTTAGACTCGTTACGTGTTTACTATAAACCAACCCGTTATGTTTTCAAACATTTTTAAGACATTGACCATCAGTGTTTTAAGCCTATTTATTTTTCTTGGAAAAATAAATGCGGCGGACACTTTGCGCCTGTCGTTGCGCGAGATTGACCAACGGTTTTTAGAAAAAAACCTGTCGCTCATTGTCTCAAAATCGAATATTGACATCACTAAAGCTTTTACGGAACAAGCTAAGTTGTGGGACAACCCGAACTTCTTTTTTGAGAACAATTTGATTAATTTTGAAAAGCCAACAGTGCTTGACGGACAGCAGTTTTTGCAAGTCAGTCAGCTGTTTTTGTTGGCAAAAAAGCGACAAAAACTCGTCGCTTTGTCTCAAGAGAATGAACGGCTGTCCGAAGCTCAGTTTTATGATTTTATGCGGGCTTTGCGGCATCAATTGCATACCGATTTCCACAGTTTAGCCAATATTGACCGTCAATTGGCTTGGTTTACGACCCAAATAACGGCTTTTGAACAACTGACGCAAACGGTTTCTTCACAAGTGACTGCGGGCAATATGGCGCAAAAAGACGTGGTGCGCCTTCAAAGTCAATTGGTTCAACTCCAACACGATGCCGCAGAGTTGGAACGGACAAAGATTCCTTTTCAAGCTGAATTGCAAGCTCTGTTGGGGGAAAAGAACATCGTCATCGTTTTGCCGCAAGAAGCCCCCCTCAGTATAGAAGCCTCAAAATTGGCTTATAATGACTTAGTCAACACGGCTTATACGTCTCGTACAGACTTGAAAGTGGCTGATGTGAGTATTGCCATTCAAGAGAAAAACTTGATTTACCAAAAAGCTTTGGCAAAACCTGACTTGACGGTGGGCATGAATTACGACCGTGTGAATGCTTATGTGCCGAATTATATCGGTGTTCAATTCAGTGTGCCATTGCCTGTTTTCAACAGAAATCAAGGCAATATTAAGGCGGCGGAACTCGGCATCAAGCAACAACAAATGGCTAAAGATGCGACAACCGTTCAAGTTGGCAGCGAAGTGGCGGCGGCTTTTAGGCAGATTGTTGAGTTAGACGCTTGGCGCAAGGGCAAATCGGCTGATTTGTACCGTTCTTTTGAGACTTTTTATCAAAGTAATGTCTTGCAATCCTATCAAAGTCGCCAAATCACTTTGGTGGAGTTCATGGATTTTTTCCAAACGTATCAACAAAATCAATTGCAGCAATTGAACCTTGATTTGCAGTTGCGTCAAGCGGTTGAGGATTTGCATTTTGCTGTTGGGAAAGATGTTTTGAATGAATAAGAGAGAAAAACTTTCCGCAAGTTCTAAACTTTCGGAAAGTTGTGTTGATTATAAAAAGCTAATTATCAAATAGTTATAAATTTTAGACAATGAAAAAGCGAATAGCTCTTGCAATTATATTTTTAGGTTTGGTCGCCATAGGCAGCCAGTCCTGTGAAAAAGGAAAAGCGGCTTCAAATGAAAGCGGTGAAGCCCATAAAGAAAACTTCTGTATCTCTGACACCCTTGCTACGATGATTCAGATTGATACCGTTAAGACGGAACCCATGCTCGACGAGTTGCAACTGTCTGGCGAAGTCAGTTTCGACCAAGATAAAGTCATGCGGGTTATGCCGTTGGCGAGCGGTCAAGTGCTTGAAGTGAAAGCGCAATTAGGTGATTACGTCTCGAAAGGTCAAACCCTCGCTATCATCAAATCTACTGAGGGGGTCTCCAATTATAACGAAAAACGCGCTGCACAAACGGACGTTGCGATAGCGAAAAAGACGATGGACGCTGCCGAAAGCCTTGCTAAAAGCGGCATGGGTACGCAACGTGATTTTGAGTTGGCAAAAGAGGGCTATCAAAGGGCTTTAGTTGCTGTGGAACGCATTGATGAGATGCAGAAAATTTATGGCGGCGGCAACGCTGGTGGTTTAGTAACGATTGCAGCACCTACTTCGGGCTATATTTTGGAGAAAAAAGTGAGCAGTGGCTCGGTCATTCGTCCTGATAATATTGACAATTTGTTCACTATTGGTGACATCAACCAAGTGTGGGTGTTGGCAAATGTATTTGAAAGCGACATTTCGCGGGTGAGCAAAGGTTTGAGCGTGGATATTAAGACTTTGGCATATCCCAATCAGATTTTTAAAGGTAATATCGAAAAGGTGGGAGAGATGCTCGACCCATTGAACAAAGCTTTAAAGGTGCGGATTCGCTTGAACAACAGCGACCACAAGCTCAAACCAGAGATGTTTACCACTGTTTTAGTGCATCATACGGCGGGGGCGACGGCAGCCACGATTCCGACATCGGCATTGGTTTTTGATTACGGTAAGCAGTACGTTGTGGTGTATCACGACAAATGTCATGTCGAAGCACGTGAGGTGAATGTGCTTAAAACCGTTGGCGACCGCACGTATTTGTCTTCGGGCGTGACAGCGGGTGAGCAGTTGGTGACACGTAATCAAATTTTGATTTATCAATCTTTCAAAGAGTAATTAATGGCGAATATTTTAAGGGTGAATGGTGAATATTTCGTCATTCGTCGTGTGTATTCGCCATTTTTAAAAATATAAATAATGAATAAGTTTATTCAAGGCATCATCATATTCTCACTCCGGCATCGGGGTATGGTCTTTTTTATGACCGCAGCCCTTGCTGTGATTGGCGTTTTCAGTTATTTGAATACGCCCATTGAGACTTTTCCTGACGTGACCAATACACAAGTGGTCATTATTGCCCAATGGCAAGGGCGTTCTGCTGAAGAGGTAGAAAAATTTGTCACTATTCCCTTGGAATCGGTGCTGAATTCGGTTCAAAAGAAATCGAATCTGAGGACGACATCGGCTTTTGGTTTGAGTTATGTCCGCATCATTTTCGACGACGATGTGGACGATGTTTTCGCACGACAACAAGTGTTGTCTCGACTCGCTTCGGTGGAATTGCCCGAAGGCGTGAAGGCTGAAATGCAGCCCCCTTATGGTCCCACAGGCGAAATTTATCGCTACACTTTACGCAGTAAAACGCAAAGTATTCAAGAATTGACCGCTATTCAGGATTGGGTGTTGGACAAACAGTTCAAGTCTGTGCCAGGTGTAGCAGAGGTCAATACCTTTGGTGGGCAGCAAAAAGCCTACGAAATTGCCGTCAATCCGTTGCTGTTGACGAAGTACGACATGAGTGCTTTAGATGTCTATGCGGCGGTTCAGAAGTCGAATGTCAATGTCGGTGGCGATGCGATTGAGCGCAATGGACAGGCGTATGTTGTGCGCGGGGTTGGTTTGTTGAATGATGTGAGCGACATCGAAAACATCATTGTGTCAAAACTCAATGGGTTGCCGATTTTGGTCAAAAACGTAGCAGAAGTGAAGCAATCGGGGCTGCCACGCTTGGGTTGGGTGACACGTGACCACGAACACGATGTCATTGAAGGTATTATTGTGATGCGGAAAGGGGAGAATCCTGCCAACGTGTTGTTGCGCATTAACGAAAAAGTGAAAGAACTCAATGAGTCGATATTACCCAAAGATGTATATATCTCGACGTTCTATGACCGCACAAATTTGATGGATTTTTGTACCGAAACCGTTATTCACAACCTTGTCGAAGGCATTGTTTTGGTGACGCTGATTGTCTTGATTTTTATGGCGGATTGGCGCACGACTTTGATAGTCGCTTTGATAGTACCGTTGGCTTTGTTATTTGCTTTTATGTGTATGCGAATCAAAGGTATGACGGCTAATTTGTTGTCTATGGGTGCTGTGGATTTTGGTATCATCATAGACGGGGCGGTGGTCATGGTCGAGGGGTTGTTTGTGGTTTTAGACCATAAAGCCCGCGAGGTCGGCATGGAGAAATTCAACAAATTGGCGAAACTCGGTATCTTCAAAAAGACAGCGACGGAGATGGGTAAAGCCATTTTCTTTTCAAAACTCATTATTATAACGTGTCTCATTCCCATTTTTGCTTTTCAAAAGGTGGAAGGTAAGATGTTTTCGCCTTTGGCGTGGACATTGGGCTTTGCCTTGTTGGGTGCGTTGGTCTTTACCTTGACATTTGTGCCTGCGTTGAGTTCTATTTTGCTTCGCAAGAACGTTCGGGAGAAAAATAACCCGTTTGTGAACGCCATTACTGAGGGGGTCACTTGGCTTTATGACAAGGCTTATGCAGCACCGAAAATGTCGGTTTTGATAGCCGTTTCCTTTATGGTTTTGACGTTTTTTTCAACTAAGTTTCTGGGAACAGAGTTTCTACCACAACTCAACGAAGGCGCATTATGGGTCGAATCGGAGTTGCCAATGAGTGTGTCGTTGCCACAGGCGAAGGAAATTTCAGATAAAATGATAGGTATCATTGAGAAATTTCCAGAAGTACGACAACAACTCTCTCAAATCGGGCGCACAAACGACGGTACTGACCCCAAAGGTTTTTACAATGTCCAAATACAAGTGGATTTAAAACCCAAAAACGAGTGGCGAAAAGGCTTAACTTCTGAGGGGTTGATTGATTCGATGGATTTGCAACTGAAAAAGCTGCCAGGTATTGTCATGAACTACTCACAACCCATTTTGGACAATGTGCAAGAGGCAGTAGCGGGTGTCAACGCTTCATTAGCGATAAAGATTTTTGGCCCTGACTTTACGACTTTGGACAATTTAGCGGATTCTACTTTGGAAGTCATTAGAGGTATTCAAGGTGTGGACGATGCGGGTGTATTGCGCAACTTAGGGCAGCCCGAATTTCGCATCAATCTCGACCAAAAACGCATGGCTTTTTATGGTGTGACGATGATAGATGCCAATGCCGCTATCGAAATGGCTTTGGGCGGCAAAGTGGCGACGCAACTTTATGAAGGCGAGCGCAAATTTGACATCCGCATCCGTTATCCAAAAGACTATCGCGACTCGGAGGAAAAAGTGCGGAATATTGTCGTGCCAGCACTCGACGGGTCGAAAGTGCCTTTGAAGGAGATTTCAGATATTGAAACCAAAACAGGTCCTGCATTTATCTATCGAGACAATAATGCGCGGTATATCGCTGTCAAATTCTCTGTCCGTGGGCGTGACTTAGGTTCAACAATTGCAGAAGCGCAACAGAAGTTTGGCGACAAAATCAAATTGCCACAAGGCTATAAAGCGACTTGGAACGGCGAGTTTGAAAACCAAGTCCGTGCCACCAATACGCTCACGAATGTCGTGCCTTTATGCCTTTTAGCCATTTTCCTCATCCTTTTTGCGATGTTTGGTGATGTTCCCGATGCCGTTTTGGTTATTTTGAATGTGCCTTTTGCACTCATTGGCGGCATCTTGGCATTGCATATCACGGGTATCAATTTCTCTATTTCGGCGGGTATCGGTTTCATCGCTTTGTTTGGGGTGTGTATACAAAATGGGGTGATTTTGATTTCCGTTTTCCGACAAAACTTGAAGGATAAAATGCCGATTGATGAAGCGGTGCGGACAGGCGTTCGCTCACGTGTTCGAGCTGTTGTAATGACCGCGATGATGGCAGCGATTGGTCTCTTACCTGCTGCCATGTCCACAGGGATTGGTTCAGAATCACAAAAACCATTAGCGATTGTGGTGATTGGCGGCTTGGTGACTGCGACGATATTGACGCTGTTGATTATGCCGATTATCTATTCGAGTTTCTACAAATTCGTTCACAATCGCAAGAATCGAGGTTTGATAGCGAATATCAATTCGGTGAGTTAATTTTTTTAGAGAATACTTTGTTCGGGGAACTTTCACAGTTCCCCGAACATCATATAGCTGTCTTCACTCGTCCGTTTGCTCTTCCAATTCATCCTTTTGCTGTTTCTGTTCACTCTTTTGTTGTCTG
>JANLQI010000247.1:0-4575 GCA_031367705.1 Saprospiraceae bacterium
ATCCTTTATAATTCAAAATAGTACATCTCATTTAATCCATTTTACTAAAGTCCCCCCTCAGTATTTTAGCTCAATTTGACGGATTAATGCTTGATTTTGTTATGTCTATCAAAATCAATACTTTTCATTCCGTGTGATGTACGGGTCGTTCTCCTCATCTTCGGCTTCCCAATTGTGATTGGCTAACCATGCCAAAGCAACGCCGCCGAAAATCATGAGTAAACGCAGAACAAAGCCCAACAACGGACCGCCTGCATCTAACCACAAAAGGAAGACCAACTTAACGCCAACAAGGCTCAATACAAGTGCCGAAGCACCGAACAGGAATAAGAAAAAGGCGAGCAAAAGGAATATCGTTTTTTTCATTTTTATATTTAAAACCTTAAAAGATGCGAATTGTTGCTGCAAAATTAAACAAACCCTTTAAATTTGCACGTCTTACCAAATAGAAAAATATGATTCAACTGATTGAATGTCCACGTGACGCTATGCAAGGCTTGCCTGATTTCATCGAAACCGATGTGAAAGCTTCTTATATTAATCAACTTTTACGTGTCGGATTTCATACGATCGATTTCGGTTCTTTTGTGTCGCCCAAAGCGATTCCTCAAATGCGTGACACCGCCGAAGTGCTCTCAAAATTAGATTTATCAAGCACGCCTACCAAGCTTTTGGCGATTGTTGCCAATGAACGAGGGGCGGAGCAAGCAGCAGAATTTCCTGAAATTTCCTACTTAGGTTATCCGTTCAGCATCAGCGAAACCTTTCAATTGCGGAATACCAATGCGACGATTTCGGAATCGGTTGAAAGGGTGAAATTCATTCAAGAAACATGTATAAACCATGGGAAACAATTGGTTTTATACATTTCTATGGGCTTTGGCAATCCTTATGGCGACCCATGGAATGCCGAAGTGGTGATGGAATGGGTGAGTAAATTGTCTGATTTAGATATTCGTATTTTTTCTCTGTCTGATACTGTGGGGGTCTCTAATCCGCAAAGTATTCGTTATTTGTTCAGTAATTTAATTCCCGCTTATCCCGAACTTGAAATTGGTGCGCACCTACATACACAGCCTTATAATTGGCGTGAAAAAGTACATGCTGCCTACGAAAATGGCTGCGTTCGCTTCGATTCTGCGATGAAAGGTTTTGGCGGTTGCCCAATGGCAAAAGACGATTTGACAGGAAATATGGCTACTGAAAACCTTATTTCTTATTTTACAGAAACATCAGAAAAGTTAAATATTGACTTTCAGCAATTTATTCGGTCTTTGAGCATGGCTAACGATGTTTTTCCTCATTGATTTCTTTTTCATATACAATTTTTAGCCTAAATAACGTTATTTTTGCGTTTTATAATTAGGAATCAAAAAAAATTAAAAAATTACGATCGTCATGTCTAAACTCAAATTGAACTTTCTTTTTGCTTTTTTCTCACTTACATTATCTACTTCTTTCGCTCAATCATCCACACAAGACAGTTTAGTAGAACTTTATTCACGTTATTTACAATTGACCACTAAAACAAGTCAATTGGACAGTATGCACAAAGTTTTAGCTTCACTTCAAACACAATATCAGAATTTTGATGCGATATTGAAGTCGAACAATGAGTCTATGAAACGCATTACAAATGCACAATTGTTTACTTATGATAGATCACTTAAACAACAGTGTTCCAAAATAATCAATACAGTTGATTTCATTCGCAGTGCCAATACAAGCCTCAACGCTTTACAAGTTGTGGGCAGTGTTTCCAGCTATTTAGATCAGATTGGACAGCTCAATAATCCGTCAAACAGTGAATTGGGTTTTGCGCTTTCTGATGACCTCGTTAAAATAATTGATGAACGTATTTTGAGCAAAAAAAAGTTAAAAACAGACCCTAATAAGTTCACAGCTATTGTTAAAGAAGTCATCAATTCGCCTGTGACCAATGCTTTCACTAAGTCAATTCCGATTGTCAGTAATATTAAAGGTGTAATTGATTTAGTCATAAATTTGACGGCTTCTGAAAAAAACGTAGAAGTAGAAGATTTCGTAAAAATGAAAAACGATATGAAAAAATATATCGAACATTATGAAGGTTTGGAACAAGCAAATCTTACTTTTACGTCAAATCTCAACAATCTCAATGTCCGTTTAGATGCTTTGAAATTGATTTTACGGAATTATGCAACAGAAAGATTGCGCCCAATCAACCCCTCAGTAAATTTGGATACTTTTCGCAATTTCACGCATTTGGTCAATGTCCATTGCAATAAAGAGGACGCTGAAATGAAAGTAGATAGAATTATGGCAGAATTTAAAAGCGATAAAGGCGTTTTCAACTACGAAAAAGCATTGAGCGACAAGCGTTTATACTATCCCGAATTTGCAGTCAATCAAGCGCAAGTCATTTATGATGAATTGGAAAGTATTTCACGCGGCTTTACGTCCAATCTTTATACTTATCAAAACAATGTTGAAAGGGTATTAGCAAACTCGAAAAGCAATAAATTGGGAGACGTGGGAAAAATAGATATGAAAGTTAAAACCTTAAATGGTTTACTTGGTAATGTATCGGAAGCGATTAAAAACAGTGTTAATTTGTTCGATTTGCAAAATAAATTGCATCGAATTAACAGCTTTATGGTGCCTTAGATAATGATGAATGATAAGTGATGAATGATTCATCATTTATCATTCATCACTTATCATTACTTAAATAATCTATGACAGAAAACTATGAATAACATCGGTTTATACGGATTAGCCTTCCTGTTGGGTACAATAAAATTCCTATTTGCGGCTTCAATTGTCAGTGCAACGGCTTTGTCACCTTTTGAAATAGCGATTTCGACGGGCTTGGGTGCGCTATTTAGTTTTAATATTTTCTATTGGTCATCGGGCTATTTTATGCGGGTTGCAAAGGAAAAAAAAATCAGAGCGATACATAATGGTACCTATAAAAAGAAAAACGCCTTTACAAAACTGAATAAACTGATGGTAAAAGCCAAAAAATCGAAAAGTGGTTTTTGGCTTATTTGCCTATTTGCACCTTTGTTTTTATCTGTGCCTGTTGGGACAATTATTGTAGCAAAATTTTATCGCCAAAACCGTTTAACCTATCCTGTTGCAATGATTTCTTTAATTGTTATGGCATTTGTTTTGGCGTATTTGAGTGAAGCAATTTTTGCTTTGTTCAAATGAGCCCCCCTCAGTATTGCCCTCAATCTAATCCATAATCTTTAATTTTACGATACAAAGTACGTTCAGAAATACCCAAATCCTCTGATGCTTCTTTGCGCCGATTGTGGTGTTTTTTCAAAGCCAAAACAATGATTTCTTTTTCTTTTTCAGCTAAATTGAGGGATGCATCTACCGCTTCCACTTTGTTTTCGTAAGTCGTGGATTGTGGGTTTTGAATAATGATGGGTTGATTATTATGCGACCGAGCAGATGTGTTGTCAAGATTCGTATCGGTGTAAACCTCTTCAACATAATCATCATTATTTTCAGGAAAGCGGTTGTTATTTTGCTCAAAATGCCCATAATCAGGTCTTGATACTGATGGCACATCCCGAGAAAATCGGGAGGGGGCAGGCAAACCTAAATTACTATTGATACTGAATGAATGTGGTGCAGTCAAATTGTTGTTTTTTATCAATTCAGCAATGACTGTTTTCACGTAATTGAGGTCATTTTTCATATCCACCAAAAACTTAAACATGATGTCTCTTTCCTCAAAACTCGATTCACCATTCGCCTCTTTTTTAGCTGTTGGCAAACGGCTGTCCATCAAATGCGGTAATTGGTCAATCAATTGCTCTGCCGAAATGGTTCTTTCTTGCGACAAAACGGACAAACGTTCTGCCACGTTTTTCAACTCCCGAATATTACCGGGCCAATTATAACGCTCCAACAAAAGCCGCGCTCTTTCGTCTAAACGAATGGGCTCCATACGGTGACTTTCTGCAAAATCAAGACTGAAACGCCTGAAAAGCATATAAATATCCTCTGAACGTTCCTTCAATGAAGGCACTTTAATCGGTACTGTTGACAAGCGATAAAACAAGTCTTCTCTAAATTTTCCTTTCTGAACCGCATTCACTAATTCAATATTTGTCGCCGCAATGACCCGCACATCTGTTTTTTCAACCTTTGACGCACCGACACGGACAAACTCACCATTTTCTAAAATCCGCAACAACATCGCTTGCGTATCAAGCGGCAATTCACCGATTTCATCAAGGAAAATAGTGCCACCATTGACTGTTTCAAAATAGCCTTTTCTATCACTGACCGCTCCTGTAAACGCCCCTTTTTCATGTCCAAATAGTTCTGAATTAATCGTTCCTTCTGGAATAGCCCCACAGTTAATCGCAATAAAAGGACTGTGCTTACGCTTTGATAATGAATGAATTATCTTAGAAAACGCCTCCTTTCCTACTCCACTTTCACCTTGTATCAAAACCGACAAATCAGTTGCCGCCACTCTCGTAGCTGTATCTAATGCGGCATCGAGCAATTTTGATGTGCCAATGATGCCAAAACGTTGTTTTATAGCTTGAAGATTAGAACTCATATATT
>JANLQI010000134.1:0-19128 GCA_031367705.1 Saprospiraceae bacterium
TGTACTTTTATCCAATTAGAAAATTAAAAAACAAGCCGAACAATCCAATTTTATTCATTCATTAAACCACATTATGAAAAATTTACTCTTAGTCCTTTCTTTTGCCTTTCTGACTTCGGTAACGTTTGTCCAATGTACTAACAAAATATTCAACGGTAAAAACCTAAATGGCTGGACAATCAACGGCACTGAAAAATGGTATGTCGAAAATGGTGAACTCGTGTGTGAAAGCGGTCCCGACAAAAAGTACGGCTATCTTTCGACAACTAAAAATTACAAAAACTTCATCATGACCCTTGAATTTAAACAAGAAGCCAATGGCAACAGCGGTGTTTTTGTCCGTTCAGGCATCGAAGGCGTTAAGATTAGCGGTTGGCAAGTGGAAGTTGCACCGATTAACAAACATACGGGCGGCATTTATGAATCGTATGGTAGAGGTTGGTTGATACAACCGGACCCTGCAGACGAACGGTTTTTAAATGTCAATGATTGGAATACAATGAAAATAGAAGTCATAAACGACCATATCACGACATGGCTTAATGGTCATAAGATGGTGGATTTCACAGATGAAAAGTTTGGTAAAGGCGTGGGTTTCATTGCTTTACAAATACACGATGGCGGCGGCATTAAAGTGCGTTGGAAGAAATTGAAGGTGAAAGAGTTGAAGTAAAATGCAGGACAGGTCTCAATTGCCTCCATCTTTAGATGGAGAAAAAATATTGTATTTCTAATTCTCCATCTAAAGATGGAGGTAATTGAGACCTGTGCGATAATAGGATATGGTGGTAGAATTTATTTCTAATTTGTTAGTAAACTATGTAGAAGTTGAGCAAAGATTAGCAGCATATAGAGCTAAATTATGTAAGAAGTGAGCAAACATTAGCAGCATATAGAGCTAAATTATGTAAGAAGTGAGTAAACATTAGCAGCATATAGAGCTAAATTATGTAAGAAGTGAGCAAACATTAACAGCATATAGAGCTAAATTATGTAAGAAGTGAGCAAAGGTTAGCAGCATATAGAGCTAAATTATGTAAGAAGTGAGCAAAGGTTAGCAGCATATAGAGCTAAATTATGTAGAAAGTGAGACGATTTAGGTAGCGTATAGAGCTAAATTTTAGTACAATATGAAAGAATATCTGCAAGAAATGCACTAAAATACGCCCAATTTAAGCGAATTGAGTAATTATTTAATAATAAACCAATCTTTATGAAGAACAAAAATGAATCCTCTCGGAGGAAATTTTTAAAGAAGTTTGCAACCACTTTCGCAGCTATGGCTGTTGGGACAAATGCTTTTGCAGCTGAAAACAAATATGCTGCTTTTGAATCACTGTACCGACAGAGGTTCGCTGCCAACGACAATATCAATATCGCTTTGATTGGCGCGGGTGGCATGGGAACACAAGACGTAATCACCGCTTTGAAAGTGCCAGGCACTAAAATCGTAGCGGTTTGCGATTTGTATGACGGACGTTTGAAAGACGCTAAAACGAAATGGGGCGCAGACCTTTTTACAACCCGCAGCTACAAAGAAATACTCAGTCGGTCTGATGTGGATGCAGTGATTGTGGCAACACCTGACCATTGGCATCAACAAATTTCGATTGATGCGATGAAAGCAGGGAAACATGTCTATTGCGAAAAGCCGATGGTACACGATATTACTGAGGGGTCGGCTGTTATCAAAGCACAGAAAGAAACTGGGATGGTTTTTCAAGTCGGTAGCCAAGGCGTTTCGTCTTTGGGCAATGAAAAAGCAAGAGAATTGCTGAAAGAAGGGGTGATAGGTGACTTGAATTATGCGGAAGGTTTCTGGGCGCGTCATTCGCCAACGGGCGCATGGCAATATCCAATTCCAGAAGATGCTTCGCCTGAAACGGTGGATTGGGAGACGTATATCAGCAACACAACGAAACGGCCGTTTGATAAAACCCGCTTTTTCCGTTGGCGCAACTATAAAGATTATGGTACAGGCATGTCGGGCGATTTGTTCGTGCATTTGTTTTCAAGTTTGCATTTTATCACCAATTCTATGGGGCCGAATAAGATTTATGCGGCAGGTGGTTTGCGCTATTGGAAAGATGGACGCGAAGTGCCTGATGTGTTGTTGGGTACATTCGATTATCCGCAAAGTGCCGCGCATCCGTCCTTCAATTTGTCTTTGCGGTGCAATTTTATTGACGGCACAAGCGGTACTACTTACTTGAAATTGGTCGGCAGTCAAGGCTCAATGGACATTACATGGGACAGCGTGACGGTGAAACGCAATAAAGATACGTCGAGCGACGACCCTTTTATGATTGAACAAATGAAAAAATCGGGAAAATCGGTTTCGGGTAGAAAACAGATACTACCGCCTCAGGAATTCACCTTTTCAGCCGAAAAAGACTATCTCGGTGGTCCTTATGACCATTTTGCCAACTTTTTCAATGCCATTCGCACGAAAGGAAAGGTGACAGAAGATGCGACATTTGGGTATCGCGCGGCTGCTCCTGCGCTTTTGTGCAACGACAGCTACAATCAAGACACGGCGATTCGTTGGAATCCAGAAACAATGCAATTAATTAAAAAATAGCCCCTAAATCCCCAGAGGGGACTTTTTTATGGACGTTCGTTGTTTTAAATTTCCGAATTCCAATACATCGAACGTTTCTAAAAGTCCCCTTCGGGGATTTAGGGGGCAAACACACATTTATCATGAAATCTTTATCTTTTTTTTTAGCAATTATCATCCTTGCATCTTGCAACGATACGAAAAACACAGCCACAACGACGGCTGCAACGGATTCAAAAGCCATCAGCCTTTTTGACGGCACAACATTCAAAGGTTGGCACAACTACAACGACACAGGTGCGATTAAAAGTTGGACAATCGAAGACAGTGCTTTGGTGTGTCTTGGCACAGCCAAAGATGCACACGGTGGCGATATTGTCACCGATGCCGATTACGAAAACTTTGAATTGTCTTGGGATTGGAAGATGACCCCAACAGGTAACAGCGGCGTTATGTATCACGTTGTGGAAGATGCTAAATACCAAGCACCTTATCATACAGGCCCTGAATATCAGATGATTGATGATGTGGGTTTTCCTTCAAAATTGGAAGAATGGCAGAAAACAGGCGCAGACTATGCCATGACTGTTGCCAACGATAAGAAAAAAGTAAAACCTGTGGGCGAATGGAATAGCAGTAAAATCATCTTCAACAAAGGCGCAGTTGAACATTGGCTGAATGGTGAAAAAATCGTTGCGTTCCAAGCATGGAGCGACGAATGGACTAAAAACAAAACGACTGGTAAATGGAAGGATTTTCCCGATTATGGCTCTGCGAAAAAAGGAAAGATTGCTTTGCAAGACCATGGGAATAAGGTTTATTTTAAGAATATTATGGTTAAGGAGTTGTGATTTTTTTAGACCACTGATTTTGCTGATTCGACTGATTTACGCTGATTTTCTTAGTTCCTTACAGGATGACAAGAGAAAATCAGTGTAAATCAGTCGAGTCAGTTAAATCAGTGGTCATTTGCATTTGAAATCCCTTTTGCCTAATTTTGCTTTTTATTAAATCCCTGAACATGACAAAATCTACTTTCAATATCGCTATCAAAAAGCCCTGTACTGAAAATTGGGAAACCATGACACCCAATGAAAAAGGCAGACATTGCTTCTCGTGTCAAAAGACAGTAGTTGACTTTACAACGATGTCAGACAGTCAAATCATCCATTATTTCCAAAATTATCAAGGTAAGACTTGTGGACGGTTCTTAGAAACACAAGTGAATAGACCTATTTTACCGCCAGTTTTGCCAAAGAATCAAACACGTTGGGCGTGGTTGTTTTCTGTTTTGTTGTTGCCTATCAGTGCAAAAGCACAGCAGACAACAGAATTTAGTATTGAACAAGTTTCAAAGGACGTGAAAGAATTGGTTGAATTGAAACAAAAAACGTCTCTCAAAGTGAACGTTCCTATGAGGGATTGGCAAAACGAAGAAAATTTATCGGACTTTGATCTACAAACGTTGGCTATGACTTTAACAGGTGATGTTGATAAAGTAGAAACCCCACCAGCAATTCAATCATTTAAAACTTCAGAAGAGATTTTACAGGACTGGATGACTGGTTTTAAAAGTTTGTTTATGAGTGTTTTGTCTTTTTTTAAAAGTCTGTAAAACAGAAAGAGGGGAGCAAACACCCCCCTCAGTATAAATGAAGCAATTTTTCTATTTTTGAGCATCCAAAGCCAAATACACCCCATTCGTCCAGCCAAACCCATCTTGCAAAGGATACTCACCGCCACCCGCTTCGAGGTCTTGCACATAGACATTGTATTTCTCTGTCATCTTACCTGTTTTTTGATAAATGACTTGATTGGCGCGTAGCCAATGGTCTTTAATGGTATTTGCCAAATCATCAAAATCGTAGTTGCGCAAGCCTTTGTAGGTTATCCATTGCAAAGGAGCCCAACCGTTTGGCGCATCCCATTGTTGCCCTGTGTTTTTAAGCGTTGTTGTTACGCCGCCTGTTTGTAGGAATTCTTGTTCAATAATAGCTGCTATTTTTGCTGCTTTTTTAGGCGAAGCCACATTGAAAAACAAAGGAAAAGCAGATGCCAATGTATAATGTTCCGTCTTTTTGCCTGCTATAAAATCATAATCGAAGTAAAAACCCTTGTCTTCATCCCAACAATATGTATCGAGTGTATCTTGTCGCTTGGTTGCAGAGCCATAATATCCAGCCGCTTTTACTGCTTCACCTGACACTTCGTAGGCTTCACCTAATGTCATTTCCAAATGAAAAAGCAGGCAATTTAAATCAACAGGAATGATGTCAGTTGTATGAATCGTGGACAAGTTTTGACCGTCTTTGAACCAACGGCTGCTGAAATCCCAGCCAGATTCTGCGGCAGCGCGGATATTTCTGTAAATTACTGAGGGGTCAATCTTAGGAAGATTCAAAATCTTCCTAAGATTATCCGCTTCATGCACCGTTTCCACATCTTCCTTGTACGATTCTGGACGTGGCGTATCGTTTTCATCCCAATAACGATTCAAAATCGCACCGTTGGGTAGTCTAACAGCGTGATGGATGGCTTCATTGTCTCCTTTGAGTGTATCGCTGCCTTTCATCCAAAAAGCATATTCCTTCTCTAATTCGGGTAAATAGCGCACCAAAACATCTTTGCCCTTTTCTTCGCTCAACAGTTTGACCATCAAAGCATAAAAAGGCGGTTGCGACCGACCGATATAATACGTGCGGTTGCCGTTTGGAATATGCCCTACGTTATTCAACAAAAAAGAGAAATTATTGACCATGTTTTCAATCATATCCACTCGTCCAGAGACTTGCAAACCGAGCATCGTGAAGTAACTATCCCAATAGTAAATCTCTCGAAAACGCCCACCAGGAACGATGTAAGGGTGGGGTAGTGGAATAAGTGAACTTTGCCCTTTGTCTGGCTCACGTGTGAGGACTTGCCAAAGTCCCTTGATGTGTGTCGTAATGTCTTTGGACATATCACTTTCAAAATCTGCCCCATTATTGGTAGGCAAATCGAAATGATTATTGATGAAGCCACTTAAATTGAACCCCTCAGTATCTTTGGCTTTTTCATAGTTTTCTTGAATGGTTTCCAAGGAAAATTTAGGCAAACAGTCAGGAAATGTTTTGCCATCAGAGAGAATGTTGTTCATTTGGACGGCTTCGAAAAGGTGTCCGAGTTCAAATGTTTGCATATTGTTTGTTTTTGGAACACATAGGCACATAGGACACATAGCTTTTTTTATTCCTTACAGGATGACAAAAGAAAAAGCTATGTTCCCTATGTGGCTATGTGTTTAAATAAAAAAAATAATTGTTTTAATGCCCACCAGAAGTAAGCTTTATGGGTGCTTCATTGTCTGTTGGTTTATGCAATGTATTAAAAAAGTATAAGCAAATCAACAAAAGTGCTATCGGTAACAACGAGAAATAAAACGCTGACTCGCCGCCATACGATTCGAAAATATGTCCTGTAATGATAGAACCTGTTGTGCCGCCTAAAGCTGAAAAGACAACGATGAGACCCGACATCGTCGCATGTTTTTGTGCGGGTAAGCTGCTCAATATCAATGAATTAATCGCAGGATATATAGGTGCGAGCAATAAACCAATGAGTGGAAATACAAATGCACCCAAAGGAGCGGTTGACCAACCCGTCACTTCTGCATTGCCAACATTTTGAGCCAATGGAATGGCTACTAAAACCAATACAGCCGCCGTCAATAAACACACCGTCAAAACTTTATACCAATGATATTGTCGCAAAACAAAACCTGCTAAAAAACGTCCAACGGCTGTGGAAATTGCTAAGATACTTGCCATTTGGATGCTCAAAGCGGTAGGCAAATGTAGAACTTGGCTGTTGAAAGTGGGCAACCAACTCATGATGCTTTGTTCAATCAAAACATAGAGAAAAGCACTGGCAATAAACACCATCACGACGGGTAGAACGGCTAATTTGAACATATCCGCAAAGTCATCTAATAAGGGTTTGGCTTCTTCGACCTGGACAGATGACTCATCAAGCGGTGCGGTGAATAACAAAAGAAACGCCGCCGCTGAAATGCCCGCTAAAAGATAATAAACATTGACCCAAGCCGTAGATTGCAAATTGCTGTTGTCCACAAAAGAAGCGAAGACAAAGTACCCCGTCAGTACCCCGACCATAAAAAAGGATTCCAAGAAGTTCATGAAACTCGCATGGTCTTTTTCATTGTCTGTGATGATGCCAATGGTCGCAAAAGCCGATACTTTTATCAAGGCAAAACTGGCACCAACGGCGGCAAAAAGCAGTTTAGTTGTCCCAAAACTGGGGGATATTGCCATCATCAGACACGCAAAGGCGACGAAAGCTAAGGCAATGAGCATCGAGCGTTTATAGCCAATGCGAACGATATAAGAAGCAACTAAAAAAGAAACAACGGCAATACTGAGGTCTTTAAATGCCTCCAAAACACTGGCATCGCCTTGCGAAATACCATAATTGTTTTGCACTTGCAAAATAACAGTGCCAACGCTGTTGAGCAAAATCGCAAAAACAAAGTAATTGAGAAAGAGCGAAAGTTTGATTTTCCAGTTAGTCATAAGTTGGCTGCGTTAAGTGTTAGTTTATACATTATTGTCGCTCAAAACTATCTTTTTTTGCTTGAATTATTGCTTTTTGCGGTGTTTTTTATTCGTTTTTTGACAATTTGTGTGGCATGTATGTTTCGATATTTTAGTGTTACTAACCTTACGCAGTTTCTGAATCTGCGTTAAAGTATTCTTTTATAAAAAAAAACTTCAATTTATTGTTTTTTTTTATAAAAGAATTTAACTTTATCACTTATCTACTAAAGCAGACAATTTAACCAATTCTTTTACACCTTTAACAATCAAATGATGGATACTTCAATGCTTACCTTAGAAAGTCTTGTCAGTAAAAACATGACAAAAGATGCGATTTCACAGTTAAAAATGCTCATCGCGAGCTTACAAGACCAAATCAACCCACTGACATCCTTAGAAGCGCGCTACGCCAAAAACGATCGCGATAAAAATAAAGATGTGGAAGATTCGAGTAACATTAAAAGGGAATATAACCAAATTGACTATGCTTTTTTGAATGTTTTGGCTGAAATACGCAATGAAATTCAATCAAAAATGACCTTCTACAAATCAATCCCAAAAGCACAGGGGGATGAAGACATTATGAGGGAGTTCTTAAATACCGTTTTAGTGAAGAAATACGATGACATAAAGTATTTTGCACACGGTAATGCGTTTATCTATTTTCAAGCTAAAGAGAGAAGCTCCGACCTGAATGTGATGGTGATGATGCTCAAATCGAGTGATATCAAAAGCATCATGGATAATCGGTATTTGCAAAGAATTGCACAATTAAAACACCGCAATTTGATTCAATTATTGGATTCTAACTTTCAAAGTTATCCTTATTACCTCATAACGGAGAGCGTTACGGGCATTGACTTAATGTCCTTGATGAAAAACATTGGCGCATTGCCACTTCACAATGCCAAAAAACTGCTTTTGGTCATTGGAGATGTTATCAATACATTGAAAATTAAGAAATTTCCTTTCGTTGGCATTCGTCCTTCAAAAATATTGATTGACCAAGAACTGCAACCTGAAATTTCGCCTTTCGATATTCTCTCGGTTGACAGCAGTCAACGATTGCTTAAAACATTCATTGAAGATTGCCAATACCTTTCGGATGAAACACTGTTTGAAATACCTTTTTCAGAGAAATGTGAATTTTCAGCAGACAGTAAATGCCTCTTAAATTCGGGTAAAGCCAAGTCCTTGGGGGACTGTAAGAAGTGTGAATTCAAGGATAATCGGAAATGTGAATACCTAAAATTGACAAGCCCTGATTCAGTTGACCGAGCAGGTCAGTTTAGTTTGGCCGCATTGGGTTATGAAATGATAACGGGGACTAAATTATTTGAAGGAGACAAGCTATCTGACCTACTCCTGTCGCGTCATCGGTTCTTTACGGAAGAAAAAGTGCGCAACAGCAAGTTCAATCACCCCCTTTTGCCCAAACGTATGGCGGATGTTTTCAAAAAAATGCTGTCAAAAGACCCACAAAAACGGTTTGATGATATTCCAACAGCTTTAAAAGAGATTGCTAAAGTTCAAGACAAATTGGATAAAAATGCGGGTATTGTTTTTAAAAGTTATTTGAGGTGTTTACACAATACCGACGATTTTATGAATACATTCTATGAAAACCTCTTTAATCATAAAGAAATGGTGGCTTTGAAATCAGAATACGAAGCACCAGAGAAAAAACAGGCATTACTACAAAAGTTTTATGTTGACATTAACATGGTTTTTGGCTTGCAGAACTTTGATACTTTTGTTGAAAAGTTAACAACAATAAAGCCCAATGAAATCAATCCACATTCTGAATATACGATTTATTTAGATGCCTTTACAAAGACCATTGAAGATTCTGACCCGCATTGGAGCAATAACAAAGAAATAAAACCCGCTTGGGAAGCTGTTAAAACTAAGGTCTTAGAACAATTAAAAAACAACTTGCCAGAACCTGAAATGCCGTCTAATTTTATACCAGATGATATCATAAATATAGCAAGATTAGATAATCCTTTAACAAAAAATGCTAAAAACACCCAAACTGAAGATGACACCCATGCAAAAAGCAATGGGCAGATGAAGACTAAAGAAGATGTTTCTTTTGATAATAAACTTAGCTAACAGCCTATGTCAAAGCAGATACAGCCTATTTCTCGTAAGAGAGGTAGGCTTTTTTGTTTTCGGGTGGCCCCTCAGTATTTTATGGGGTTTTCAGTAGAGGAGAGCCCCTTTTACCTCCCAACGAAAGCGGACGGCAATGGAAAAAACAGAAAAAATACCCCTCAGTATCAATAGGGAAACACCCGTTTCAATGTAAAAAAGTATATTTGTCTATTCTTTCACGAAATCAAAAAGACCAATGACACTTCAAGAACTTCAAGGACTCATATCCGCCAATAAAACGCAGGAAGCGATTACCATTATGGCAAAAGCCATCGGCGACAAAAACAGTCAACTGCGTGACGACCTCGTGATGCTCAGTTCTCAAATTTCGCGGAACGAAACCCTCTTTATGCGTGGGCTGATTAAAACAGATGATTATGCGTTATCAGGAGCGCAATCCATACGCGCGATTTTAGCCATTCTTGAAGAAGTGAATCAAGCGGGTTATTTGGAAGCAATGCTGACTGAAAATGCTGATGCCGATAAAAACGCACCTGTTTTCGTAGAGAAAAGAACGAAAATACAGTTTTTGGCAGCCAATCCGATTGATACATCTAAATTGGAATTGGAAAGAGAATACATTGAAATCAGGAAAATATTCAAACAACACCAACAAGAATTTGTACTCGTCGAATCGTTTGATGTCACCCTTGAAACGTTTTTTGAAGCTATTTTTCAAGAAAAGGCGCAGATTGTTCAATTTTCAGGTATGGCAGACAATGCAGGATTGATACTCAATCGCAAAGACGGCACGTGTCATCCTGTCTCATATGAGTATTTGGCAGCGACTTTCAAACTCTTTCGCAACCATGTGGAATGTGTGTTTATCAATACCATGTTTTCTGATGTTTTTGCCAAAGTCGTTTCTCGATTCATCCCCTATGTCATTGGTATCAAAGACATGATTTCAGATGTTGAAGCCATCACTTTTGCGGGCGGTTTTTATACGGCTTTGGCATTCGAGAAAAACTACCTCAAAGCCTTCAATCAAGGCAAAGATTTATTGATTCAAACGAGAATGCAAGCCATCAACCCAGATATTCCTCGCTCTTATGGCATCACAAACACAACCGAAACAGAGGAAGAGAAAATTGCGGAATTAAAAAAGATACCTTATGTGTTGTTTATGAATGGCATTGCTGCCGATGAAAATGATACGACGCCTGATGATTTTCCAGTACCGCCGAAAGACCATAAAATAAAAGGAAAGCAGACCCCTCAGTAATGATGAATGATAAATGATGAGTGATGAATAGCGCAAATCGTTAAAAATCAATCAATTAAAGCTAAGTGTCCTATGTGCCTATGTGTTAAAAAACAAATTTTTTTTTATGGTTAGACCCCCTCAGTAATTTCAATTTATCAAAACTAAAAATCAAACAAAAATATGAATGAGCCTTGGATTAACAGATGGAATGACAGATACAGTACCGAAGCCTTTGCTTATGGTGAGCAACCGAACAACTATCTTAAAGAACAATTAGCGCCATTAAAGCCAGGAACAATACTTTTTCCAGCAGAAGGAGAAGGGCGAAATGCCGTTTTTGCAGCCACTTTGGGTTGGACGGTTTCAGCGTTTGACATCAGCATTGAAGGTAAAAACAAAGCTTTGCGACTTGCAGAAGCGCATCAGGTAACAATTGATTACCAAGTCGGTGATTTTCAGACAATGAATTTTAAGCCCGAACAATTTGATGCGCTTGCACTCATCTATGCGCACTTTCCAGCCGACATTAAATCATTCTACCACAAGACATTGAGTACTTATGTGCACAAAAACGGCATCGTTATTTTCGAAGCATTTAGTAAGCGACACATAGACTATATTGCTGTAAACGAAAAAGTGGGCGGGCCAAAAGACATCGCCATGTTATTCTCGATAGACGAAATAAAATCGGACTTTGCGGATTATGACATTATTGAATTAGAAGAAACAGAAATCGAATTGAACGAAGGTTTGTTCCACAATGGCAAAGGTTCAGTCATTAGATTTGTTGGACGAAAAAGGTAAAGGACACCCCTCAGTATTATAGCCAAATGAATGTTGTCTGGGTATAAGTTGTTGGAAGCCTACTTCTTGAATGGGGCAGTGGGCTTTTTTTTTTGGGGGAGACCCCTGAGTATAAACGTACTTTTTAGTAGAAAATATACATAGAAACCTAAAATGAAATAAAAGTGAAATAAAAATTAAAAAACGTATTTAAATATTTGGCTATTCAAAAAGATGTTCTATATTTGTTGCATATAAAACAAAATAAATGAAACAACATTTTAGCTTTCAACTACTATTTTGATAGCTTATCTTTCCCATTCGTACTTTTAATATTATTATTTTTTAAATATTTTGTAGTTTAAGAATACTGACGCGCAATTAAAATCAGGGTTCTTCGATAAGATATGTATTGGTCGATCAACAGTTTGACCTTTGTTATATCTATTACCGTCATTGTAAATCAGAGACTAGTCCCTAAGTATTTAGAGGGTTATTAGAGTATTAAAAAAAGTCATATCAATTAAATGTCATTAATAAACTGTATTTTTTAAATTTTAAAAACTAAAAATGATGAAAAGCATTTTCGTTTTTTTCTTACTAGTGAGCTGCTTTACACTAACTAAAGCACAAGAAGTCCAACTTAAAGTTAACAAACCTTTGTCTGCAACAGACAAAGCAGCAGTTGAGAAACTTCTTAAAGATTTCGACCCGAACACCTATTTGTTTTCGGCAAATTACATTGATGCAGCAGGTAAAACGCAAAAAATGGCTTCAGGCAGTGCCAAAGGCTTGGGCAGTGTCACAATGGCAAATACTAAAGTTGTCAAGCCTGTGAGTGCAGCCTCTACAGTAAACACGAACAATATTTTCAAAGCTTCAACGGTGAACACAAACAACATTTTCAGAGCTTCTACCGTGAATACAAACAATATTTTCAAAGCTTCTATTACGAACACGAATGTTATGTTCAAACCGAGCGATGTTCAATTGAATAAAATGACACAATTGCATCAAATACTTTCCAAATATCAATAATAGTTTGAATTATTCAGGTATGAACCCGCTGGCAAGGGGTTTTCCTTAATTTCTAATCCAACCGATAAATAAAAGTACGGACTGCTGGTGTCGGTCTTTTTGACCGACATCCACTATTGGTCTCCAAACCCGCGAAATAAAAACAAAAAAATACCCCTCAGTATAAACCCTATTTTGGGTTGAAAAACTATCCAACAATGTATCGAATTAGAAAAAAAAGTAAAATTAACTTTAAAAAACTTATTTAAAAATTTGGTTATTCAAAAAGAAGTTTTAATTTTGTCAAAATTTGAAACTGAAATGAATCATTAACTAATTTTTAACTACTATTTTCGATAACTTATCTGTCCCATTCGTACTTTTAATATAATTTTTTTTAGAGATTTCGTAATTTCAAGAATTCTGACTCGAACACTAAGGTCAGTGCTCTACAATAAAAGTATGTATTGTATCGTCAATCAATAATCTGGACTATATTATAGCAATGACTAACATTTGAAGTCAGAGGCTACCCCCTCAGTACATAGAGGTCATCAGCACGTTTAAAAAATTATTTCAATCAAATATCATTAATAAACCATATTTTTTAAATTTTAAAAGCCAAAAATGATGAAAAGTATTTTAGTTTTTTTCTTCGTAGTGAGTTGCTTTACACTAACTAAAGCACAAGAAGTCCAACTTAAAGTTAACAAACCTTTGTCCGCAACAGACAAAGCAGCAGTTGAGAAACTTCTTAAAGATTTCGACCCGAACACTTATTCGTTTTCGGCAAATTACATTGATGCAGCAGGCAAAACGCAAAAAATGGCTTCAGGCAGTGCCAAAGGCTTGGGCAGTGTCACAATGGCAAATACTAAAGTTGTTAAGCCTGGAAGTGCTGCCTCTACAGTGAACACGAACAACATTTTTAAAGCTTCTACAGTGAACACGAACAACATTTTCAGGGCTTCTACAGTGAATACGAACAACATTTTTAAAGCTTCTACAGTGAACACGAATAATATTTTCAAACCAAGCGATATTCAATTGAATAAAATGACGCAATTGCATCAAATACTTTCGAAATATCAATAATAGTTTGAATTATTCAGGTAGGGGTTCCGTACGAGGTGTTCGGAATCCCTATTTATTTCAAAAAAAATATGAAAACAGGTATAAGAATATTAATAGTCTTACATTTTTTTTTAGTATTTTTAACCATTTGTCACTTGCATAAGTATATCAACAGCCCTGTTTTTATTGCGGCAAATGATGCTTATTCTGCATTGACATACACCAATCGTTGCTTTGGTTTTTTTGCACCAGAAGTGGGTAATGATTTGGTGATACACATGACCATGTCGAATAAAACAAAATCAATACCTTTCGAAATTCCAAAGGATAATTTTGAGATGCGGACACGTTTATATTCATTAACAGGGCATTTTGCAGAAGATAATGACCAATCCACGATGGATTTGTTCGCACGTTCTTGGGCTTTGAAATGTTTGAATCAATATCCTGATATGAGAAAAGTAAACGTGGTTGTTTTACAAAATAATATACCTTCCATACGTGAATATGCTCAAGGAAAACGCATTACTCAAGACACCATATACACAACTGATGTAGAACTTAATGAAAATCAATGACTCTATTCAAAAAAATTCAAAGTTTGATTGTGCAGTTTTTTGACTATCTTGAACGAGAAGAGTCTATCAAACCAATTGCCTTTTTTAGGGTCAACTTAGGGATTTTTGCTATCATCAAAATTGCCGTTTTATATGATTACCTTGAAGATGTCTATGGTCAATATGGTTATATACAATGGGCTATTTCTAAGGCGGGTTTATACAATTTTCTACCACATATAGGCGATGTTGTCCTTCTCATCAACAATTATTTTGCCATAACAGCATCTCAGACACTTTATCTGATGTTTTGGGTTTATATTAGCTTTCTTTTGATGTTGACTGTTGGCTTTTTGAGTCGTTTGAATGCCATTGTGTGTTTTATTTTACACCTCATGTGGGTTGACACAGGAGCAGGTTTTATGTATGGCGTTGATGTATTTACCCAAATGGCTTTTTTTTATTTAATATTTATGCCTTGTGGTAGATATTTTTCACTTGATGTTTTATTGAGAATTAGCCGACCTCAATTGTTTTCTAAATCAGCAGGTTTGACGCGTAAACTAGTACAGATTCAGATGATGCTCGTTTATTGTTCATCTGGCATCGAAAAAGGGTTCGGCGTCCAATGGCGAAATGGTGAAGCCATGTGGCGTTCTTTAATGTTGCCAAGCTTTCAACAATTTGATATGTCTTGGCTATCTGGATTTCCAGCCTTGATGTATATGTTTGGTTGGAGTATTATTTTGATAGAATTGCTTTATCCACTGCTAATGTCATTACCTCAATGGCGTATTCTCGGCCTTATTCTGATTATTTTGATGCACCTCTCTATAGGCGTTTTCTTAGGCATGTGGCTGTTTGCATATATTATGATAATCCTCTCTGTTTTTGCTTTTGGATATGAAGCCTTAAAAGATATTAGAAACAAGTTGGCACAAGGTCTTCCAAAATCGAACCCTCAAACCCACAATTCAATTATAAAGTAAGCGAAAACAAAGAACAAAAAAGTGATTAGAGAAGCCAAAACAGAAGATATACAACAAATTCAAGTCGTTAGAAATGCGGTAACAGAAAATACTTTGTCTGACCACAACTTGGTCACAGACGAAGATTGTCAGACATTTCTAACCGTCCGAGGAAAGGGTTGGGTTTATGAATTGAATAATGAAATTATTGGTTTTTCCATTGTGGATTTGAAAGACAATAATATTTGGGCTTTGTTCTTAAAACCTGAATTTGAAAAGCAAGGCATTGGTCAACAATTGCACGACATTATGTTGGATTGGTATTTTGAACAAACAAAAGAAACGGTATGGTTAGGCACTTCTCCGATGACAAGGGCGGAAAAATTTTATAGAAAAGCAGGCTGGAAAGAAATCGGCACGCATGGAAAAGATGAAATTAAATTTGAAATGACTTATGCTGATTGGATGGCTCGTCCGCGGTCTGATCTGCGAAATGAAGCCCAAAGCCCCCCCTCAGTATAAACAACCAAAAGCCTTGAAAATATTGGATTTTCAAGGCTTTTTCATGTAACTTTGCAGAAAATAAAGCATCATGGCAAAAAAATTAGTTCGGTTTGATTGGGCGATGAAAAAGATGCTTCGCCACAAAGCAAATTTCGATATTCTCGAAGGTTTCTTATCGGAATTGCTTCTCGAAGAAATCAAAATAAAACAAATCCTCGATAGTGAAAGCAACAAGGAAACGGAAAATGATAAGTTTAACCGCGTAGATATCCTTGTGGAAGACTCGAAGGGCGAACTCATCATCATCGAAATCCAAAACAGCAAAGAATACGATTATTTTCATCGAATGCTCTATGGTACGTCGAAAGCCATTACTGAACACATCAAGGAAGGTCAGCCATACGCAGATGTGAAAAAAGTAATTTCTATAACCATTGTCTATTTTGATTTAGGGCAAGGTAAAGACTACGTTTATCATGGAACAACTATTTTTAAAGGCATCCATAAAAACGATATACTCACACTTGCCGAAAAACAGATAGGGCTATATAAAAAGAATAATGTTCACGAAATATTCCCTGAATATTGGATTATTAAGGTCGGTAAGTTTGGCAATCGTGTAAAGGACAAGTTGGACGAATGGATTTATTTTTTCAAAAATGCAGAGATAAAAAACGACTTTTCAGCAAAAGGCTTAAAAGAAGCTAACGAACGCCTTGATGAAATGAAATTGAACGAAAAAGACGCAAAAGATTATAAAAAATACCTCAAAAATCTTCGGGACGTTGCCAGCGACCAACATACCAAAATGGCAGATGCACAAGATTTGATAAAAAAAGGAAAAATTGAAGTGGCTCAAAACCTAAAATCAATGGGGCTTTCAAATTCAGATATAAAAAAAGCAACAGGGCTTACCGACGAAGAAATTGGAAGCCTATAAAAACCAAGCAAATATCTCAACACCTAAATCCACCACTATGATTGCCCACTTTCACATCAATTACGGAACAAAAAAAGGAGAACAAATTGCCGTTCAAATCAAAAGAAAGAACGGTGAAGAAACCTTTATTTGCCAAAGTTACGACTCTGCAAATTGGCATGTTGCGGTGCAAGTCGCTGAAAATGATGTTGTTAGCTATAAATACATTGTCCAATCTTTCAAAGGTTTATTGGCTGAACATGGCGCATTTCGGACTTTGAACATTCCCAAAGGGCAAACCCAAGTGTTTTATCAAGACAATTGGCGTGCAGAGTATGAAATCACCCGCACCTTTTTTTCCGCAGCGTTTAAAGATGTTATTTTCAAAAGAGACAATCAAACGCCTTTTTTGAGTCAAAATACTGAGGGGGTACAAAATGTCGGAAAGGGAGGTGAAAAGAATCGCCTTATCTTTCAATTATATGCGGCAGCAATTCCCAAGCATCTTACCTTTTGTATTTTAGGTAATTCAAGGGTTTTAGGACAATGGGCGAGACCGATTCCCTTGTCAAATGAGCAATTCCCTTTGTGGCAAGCCGAGATACCGATTGATCAATACGACGTGGATTTTGAATATAAATTTGCGATTTGTGAAACCGAAAAAGGTAAAATCATTGAGTGGGAACAAGGCGAAAACCGCCGTTGTGTTTTTACTTTTCCTTCTGCCAAAGGCAATACTTTGGTCATTACTGATGAAAACTATCGGTATTGTTCTTTGTGGCGTGGCGCAGGTGTAGCAATTCCTGTTTTTTCATTAAGGAGTGAAAACGGTTTAGGCATTGGTGAATTTACAGACATCAAACTATTGGTAGATTGGGCAGTAAAAACAGGACTGAAACTCGTTCAGATATTGCCTGTTAACGATACGATTGCGACCAAAACATGGGTGGACAGCTATCCTTATGCGGCTATTTCTGTTTATGCTTTGCATCCGTATTACGTTAATATTCAAGCGATTGCAAAACTAAAAGATAAAAAAGTGGCAGCTCGTTTGGAGGCCGCTATTTCTGAACTCAATCAATTAGAAACCGTTGATTTAGAACTCGTTGGTTCTTTCAAATTTGAATATTTCAAATTGCTTTTTGACCAAGAGAAAAAGACTTTTTTCAAGGACAAAGAAGCCTTAGATTTTATAGAATCCAATGCCGATTGGCTGAAACCTTATGCTGCCTTTTGTCATTTGAGAGATTTGAATAACACCGCTAATTTTAATAATTGGACACAATTCCACACCTTTTCACAGCAAGCCGTGGATAGTTTATGCACCCCTCAGTATCCAGCGTTTGATGAAGTCGCTTTATACTTTTTCATTCAATTTCATGCCCATAAACAACTGTTAGAAGCAACAAATTACGCCCGTTCACAAGGTGTTGTGTTAAAAGGTGATTTGCCAATTGGCATTTATCGGTACAGTTGTGATGCGTGGGTTGCGCCACATCTTTACAATATGAACGGTCAAGCAGGTGCGCCGCCTGATGCGTATGCCGTTGCGGGTCAAAACTGGGGTTTTCCGACGTATAATTGGGATGTTATGGCGCGCGACAATTTTGCATGGTGGCGACAACGCATGACGAAACTCTGTGAATATTTTGATGCGCTGCGGATTGACCATATTTTAGGCTTTTTTAGGATTTGGGAAATACCGATAAATCAAGTGGAAGGCACTTTGGGTTTGTTTAATCCACGTCTGCCTTATTCCCGCCAGGAACTCGATGCCGCAGGTTTGCGGGGCAATCTCAATCGTTATACGCAACCATATATACGTGGTCATTTTTTGGCAGAATTGTTTGGCGAAGACGCTGATTTTGTTCGCACAACGTTTTTAGATGAAGTGGTTTTTAATGAATTCAAACTAAAAGGCATTGTAGATAATCAAGTGAAAATCAAGCAATTATTTGCAGAAAATGCTGAATTGGCGATTAAAAAGCATTTAGAAAAAGGCTTAATGTCTTTAGTCGCTGATGTTTTATTGATTGAAGAACCTTTAAGTAATGGCACGTCTTTTAACCCACGTATCACCCTCCACACGACTCGTTCTTATATAGAATTGAATGAATTTGACAAATACATCATTGACCAATTGTACGAGGATTATTTTTTCAAACGCCACGACGCATTTTGGAAACAACAAGCCTTATGGAAACTACCTGCTTTGCTTCATGCGACCAACATGTTCATTTGTGGAGAAGATTTGGGCATGATTCCGAACTCTGTACCAGGTGTTATGCACGATTTAAACATCGTTACCCTTGAAATTCAACGGATGCCCAAAATGCCAACAGAATTTGGCGTTCCGCATAAATATCCTTACGCTTCTGTGTGCAGCCCGTCGTGCCATGATATGTCAACAATAAGGGGTTGGTGGGAAAATGATTATGGAATGGCGCAGAAATTCTATCAAAAAGTTATGGGCAAATCAGGACTTGCACCGCATGAATGTACGCCTGAAATTGTCGAATTCATCAATGAACAACACCTCGAATCGCCAAGTATGTGGGCAATATTTCCCATTCAAGACCTCGTAGGTATGGATGCTACATTGAGAAGACCAAACGCTGCCGCAGAACAAATCAATGAACCGAGCAACCCGCAGCATTATTGGCGTTTCCGCTTTCATTTGCCTTTGGAAAAGCTGATGCTTGAAGAGGATTTGAATGAAAAGATAAAGAGAATGATTAGGCATGGTGGGCGATAATAAAACTAGGTATAGTAGACAGAAATTCAATTGGT
>JANLQI010000263.1:0-15521 GCA_031367705.1 Saprospiraceae bacterium
AATCACGACTTGGAGATTCTGCAATTTAGAGGCGCAACTTCGGCATATTTGCAGCAAGCATCGGGCAAAGCCAGTTTTAATATATTGAAGATGGCGCACAGCGAAATGACTTTTGAATTGCGTAATGCCATTCATCATGCCATTAAAACAAAACAAACTGTCCGTAAGACGGGCATTGAAATGAACCGCGACAAGGCTGCTAACGCCGTACAAATCGTTAATATAGAAGTGACACCACTTAAAATAGAAGGCGATGAACCTTTGTTAATCGTTGTTTTTACGGGACAACAAATGGAAATAATGGAAACCTTTGATGACAGTGGAAAAAACAACTCCATTGCAAAAGACCGCCGCATAAAAAAATTAGAAGAAGAATTAGCAGCAGCACGTTTTGATATGGGTACTATTGTTGATGACCAAGAGGCGGCTAATGAAGAATTGCAGAGTGCCAATGAAGAAATCGTGTCAAGCAATGAAGAATTACAAAGTTTAAATGAAGAATTAGAGACATCAAAAGAAGAAATTGAATCCACTAATGAAGAACTGACGACAAGCAATCAAGGATTGCACGCCCGTATTCAGCAAGTAGAAGAATTGCATAATTACAATGAAGCGATTGTGGCAACAATTCACGAACCCATGCTTATTTTAGATAAAAACATACGGGTTAAATCAGTCAATAAATCATTCTGTAAAACATTTCAAGTAAGAGAAGACGATATTATAGGTGTATTGCTGTATAAATTAAGTAATAACCATTGGAATATTCCGCGTTTGCGCGAATTGCTTGATGAGGTTGTCACTAACAATAAGCCTTTTCACAATTTTGAGGTAGAACATACTTTTCCTATTGTGGGTCATAAAATACTGTTACTCAATGCCCATCGCATTGTTCAGTTAAGTCACAACGAAGAACTCATTATTCTCACTATTGTAGATACTACCGAAGTCAGAAAGTTGGCTATTGAGCTTCAATTGCAAGAGAAAAAAGCATTGGAAGAACGGCTTGAGATAGAGAGAAAATCATTAAAGGTCATAGAAGACAGCAATAAACGCTACAATATGATGCTCATGGAATCGCCTTTTGCTTTTGCGATATTGAAAGGAAAAGATATGGTGATAACGCTTGCTAACGACAGTGTTAAAGAAATATGGGGAAAAGGAAAGGATATTGAAGGTAAAAAGTTGATTGATCTTTTACCAGAGCTTCAGGACAGTCAAGTTTCTTCGTTGCTCGATAATGTCTATATAACAGGCATTCCTTTTCAAGGGTATGAAATGCTTTTCCCGTTATTCCGAAATGGCAAATTGGAAGATGTCTATTTCAATTTTGTTTACCAACCTTACCGCGAAATAGATGAAACTATCTCAGGTGTCACCATTATTGCGTATGAAACAACCCCACATGTTCTCACCAAAAACGAATTAATTGATGCAAAAAATCACGCTGAACTAAAAACACAAATAGCAGAAGATGCCGTAAAAGCCAAGCAACAATTTCTCTCCAATATGAGCCACGAAATCCGAACACCCATGAATGCCATTATTGGGTTTACGCATGTGGTTTTGAAAACAGACCTCAATAAAGAACAAAAAGAATACATCAATGCCATCAAAATATCGGGCGATGCTTTGATTGTTTTAATCAATGACATACTCGACCTTGCCAAAGTAGATGCAGGTAAAATGGTCTTTGAACAAAAGCCTTTTAACTTATGCGATGCTATTTCCACGATGCTCCAATTGTTTGAACCCAAAATAAAAGAAAAGAATTTAGAATTGGTTAAAGAGTATGATGAGACAATTCCCGCAATAGTCATCGGTGACCCGATGCGTTTACGTCAAATCATCCTCAATCTGATGAGTAACGCTGTAAAATTTACGGCAAAAGGGAACATTACCCTGCGTGTCCGTCTGTTAAGAGAAAATGCAGAAGAAACGACAATCGAATTTGAGCTTGAAGATACGGGTTTGGGTATTCGCGAAGATAGGCTGGAGCAGGTTTTCAATAATTTTGAACAAGCGGGTAGCAAAACCAGTAGCTCTTATGGCGGAACAGGTTTAGGACTTGCCATCGTTAAACAATTGGTTGAACATCAAGGGGGAACAATCAGTGTTCGTAGTGAATTCGGGAAAGGCTCTACATTCTGTTTTATTATGGGTTTTGTTAAAACAGACCTAAAAGAGGAAAAGACAACAATAGGCACAGAAAAAAATCAAAATGGTTCGTCTAAAGAAACAGGCGCCAGAGACGTAAAAGTATTAGTTGCTGAAGATGTGAGTCTGAATCAACTTTTAATAAAAATAATATTATTAGACTTCGGTTTTGATGTTGACATTGTCGCAAATGGAAAAATAGCTATTGAATACCTGCAAAAAAACACCTACGATATTGTTTTGATGGATTTACAAATGCCTGAAATGAATGGTTTTGAAGCCACAACATACATTCGGAACACCCTAAAATCTAAAATTCCCATCATCGCCCTCACCGCAGATGTCACAACAGTAGATGTTGAAAAATGTATCGCCAGTGGTATGAATGATTATATCTCTAAACCGATTGACGAAAAACTATTGTATAGTAAAATGATTAAGTATTTGAATACAAAGAGTGGCATTCGATTGGGATAGTTTTTTAGACCACTGATTGGACGGATGCGACTGATTTTCGCTGATTTTTCTTTTCATCCTTTAAGGAACTAAGAGAAAATCAGCGTAAATCAGTCGCATCCGTCCAATCAGTGGTCAAAAAACTATCCTAATTCAACAACTTTTCCAATTCAGAATCAATCGAGAAACCGGCTTTAGCAATCGCTTGAATTTTACCCGAACGGTCAATCAAATATTGCTGAGGAATCGCCTGAACTTGATAAAGTTGCGCTGCTTGGCTGCTCCAAAACTTCAAATCGCTCACATGGTTTGCCCAATTGAGATTGTCTTGTTTGATGGCTTCCACCCATTTATCTCTGTCTTTATCAAGCGAAACGCTATAAATTTCAAAACCTTTGCTTTTGAACCGATTATAAGCCGCCACTACTGAGGGGTTCGCCCGACGGCAAGGCCCGCACCATGAAGCCCAAAAATCGAGTAAGACAACTTTACCTTTCAAATCAGATAATTTCATCACCTTTCCATCAGGATTTGCCAAAGCAATATCAGGCGCAGGTTGACCAACAGCAACGGTTGTCGCACCTGCTTTTTCCATAGCGACTTGATTTTGGAAAGTAGTCAAAATAGACGCATAATCCATCGCATAACGACTACCTGGGAATGTTTTTTCAAGTCTTGAAGCAATACTTTTGTGCAAATCAAGATAATCAGGCGAAGCAAAATCTTGAATTTGAAGGGCTAAAAGCATACTCAATAAAGGGTTTTCTGCTGTTTCAATCGTTGATTTCACATTGTCAATTGTTGAAGTACCTGCGGAAAGGTCATTGAATGTTTTGATATAAAGTTCTGTATCTGGCGAACCTTTAACGGTATAATTTGTACGCGTCAAAGTCGCCAAATCAGCCTCAACAGTCACTTCTTTTTCTTTACCATTTAAGATAAAATTCAATTGTTTTTGACCAATTTTCAAGCGATAGATACCGCCTTTTGCCCCTTCGGGCATAGGAATTGAAAAAGTTCCATCAGGCTTAAAAGATACTTTTTGGATGGGCAAAGCCTGTTGCATCAATACTTCCTCGAACATACCTTCCAAACCTGCGGCATTTTTAACCGTTCCAGAAATCGTTGCGCCTTTTTTTTCAACGCAAGAAGCAAGGCTGAATGATGTGAGTAGGAATAAAAAAAGATAATTTTTCATGATTTTATATTTTAGATTTCGGCAAATGTAAGGACAAAAAGGGATTTTTTTAGTGCGAAATACCCCCTCAGTAAATTTTGATTTTTGAATGTTCCTATTTATCTTTACAAGGCTTTTAGGTAGAATGAGAACTTATAAAAACAAACATTTATGATAAAAAAACCGATAAAAAAGCCCAAATATATCGACCCAACAAGTGATTTTGGCTTTAAAAAACTGTTTGGTGACGAAGCAAATAAAGATTTGTTGATTGATTTTTTAAATTCAATGTTACCAGAGCAGTACCAAATTGATGACCTATCTTTCAATAAAAATGACCATCAATTTGATAATAAAGAAGACCGTCGAGTTATTTTTGACATTTATTGCAAAGCCATAAGAGGAGAATATTTTATCATCGAAATGCAAAAAGCACCTCAAGACTATTTTATGAATCGTGCTATTTTTTACACCTCAACGTCTATTACTAAACAAGGTGTGAAAGGAAAAAAGTGGCAATACGATTTAAAAACCGTCTTTTTTATTGGTATTTTAGATTTCGAATACGACCAAGATTTGACTTATTGGAAAAAAAGAAAACTGTTGCGGTCATTTGAATTGCGTGACGAACAAGCTGTATCTTTGTCTGATAAATTGCACTATAAATTGTTGCAACTACCTTTTTTCAAGAAAAAACCACACCAATTGCGAACTCGTTTTGATAAATGGTGTTATTTCTTAAGAAACTTAGAAAGTTTAAACCACATTCCTAACATTTTTAAAGAGCCTATTTTTATGAAAGCTTTAACATCCGCTGAAATAGAGAATATGGAGCCATTGGAATATGTCGCTTACCTTGCTGATATGAATGCCGAAATGGATTATGAAATGGCAATGGCAGAAAACGCTGCCAAAGCAGAAAAACGAGGTATGGAACGAGGTATGGAACGAGGCATGGAACGAGGTATTGAGAAAGGCATTGAAAGGTTGTTAAAAAATATGATTTTGTCAATTGAACAAATTGCAGATACCTATGAAGTGCCTATTGATTATGTTTTGAGAATCAAAAATAGAATAGTATAACCTATATAAAAAAACGAAAGAGATTGAATGTGGTATTCAATCTCTTTTGTTTTTAAGCAAAATATAAAGACGAATTAATTTTCATTCATAATATCGCCCAATAAATTATCATACGTCTTTTTCCATGTTGAAATATTTCCCCAACCTTTTCCAAAAACACTAACTTGCTCACCTTTAACACGTCCTAGTTTAGAAAAATCAACACCTAATTCTGTCATAAATGATTCAAAATCAGCCGTTTCTGTAGATTTTATAGAAACGACAACACGGCTTTGGCTTTCACCATACAAATAAGCATCTTGTCTGACCCCCTCAGTATTCGTCGGTTTTTCAAGTTCAAAACCTAAACCGCGCGGCATTCCTGACTCCATCAAAGTAACGAATAAGCCACCTTCAGAAACGTCATGCGCAGACTGAATCATCTTATTTTTGATGAGATTCTGAACAGCATTTTGAATATTTACTTCTTCTTCTAAATCAAAATAAGGTGCTGGAGAATGTTTGACACTATGAAAACGCATCAAATATTCTGAACTTGAAATATCGTTGCGACTTGTACCAATCAAATAGACAATATCACCTTCTGCCTTGAAATCCAATGACATACGGTTGTCATAATCATCTAATAAACCCAACATACCAATTGTAGGCGTTGGAAAAACAGGCACTGTCTTACCATTTTGTTGCATCTGATTGTAAAACGAAACATTGCCACCCGTCACAGGCGTATCGAAACGACGGCAAGCATCGCCCATACCTTGTAAAGCATACACAAATTGATAATAAACCTCAGGCATATAAGGATTGCCAAAATTCAGGCAATTGGTAATCGCCACAGGTTCACCACCGCTACAAACGATGTTTCGCGCCGCTTCTGCAACGGCAATCAAACCACCTTTGTAAGGGTCGGCATAAACGTAAGCAGAGTTACAATCGGTTGTTAGAGCCAATGCCTTTTTTGTACCGTTTACACGGACAATAGCAGCGTCTGCGGGTTCATTTGTTGTCATTGTACCCGTTCTCACCATAGAGTCATATTGCTCATAAACCCAACGTTTTGAGGCAACATTAGGTGAATCCCAAAGGTTTTTAGCTATTTCAAGCAAATCTGTGGGTTCAGTTATATCACCAATATTGTATTTTTCAATTTCTTTAAAATACTGAGGGGTGCTAAATTCACGCTGATAAACAGGTGCGCCACCGCCTAAAACCAAAGGTTCAGCAGGCACATCTGCCACTTTTTCACCATGATAAAAGAACTCCAAACGACCTGTATCAGTCACTACGCCTATTTCAGCGCATTGCAAATCCCATTTATCGAATACTTCAAGTACCTTTTGTTCTTCGCCTTTTTGTACCACAATCAACATACGCTCTTGGCTTTCGGACAACAGAATTTCCCAATCTTTCATATTCTGTTGGCGTTTCGGCACTTCGTTGAGATTGATAATCATACCAACCTCCCCTTTTGCCGACATTTCAGAAGTTGAACAAATAATACCCGCCGCACCCATGTCTTGCATACCCACGACTGCACCTGTTGCGATGACTTCCAAAGTCGCTTCCAACAATAATTTTTCTTGGAAAGGGTCGCCTACTTGTACTGAGGGGAGGTCTTCTGCACTGTTTTCATCAAGGTCAGCACTCGCGAATGTTGCGCCGTGAATACCGTCTTTGCCCGTTGACGAACCAACGATAAAAACAGGATTGCCGACACCTTCTGCCGTTGCAGAAATCGTTTCGCCTACTTTTACGATGCCCGCAGACATCGCATTGACGAGTATATCGTGGTTGTAACAATCATTGAAATACACTTCGCCACCAACAGTTGGCACGCCAAAACAATTACCATAATGTCCAATACCTTCCACAACACCTTTTACCAAACGACGCATGTGCGGACTTGACAAATCGCCAAAACGGAGTGAATTCAGCGAAGCAATTGGGCGTGCACCCATCGTAAAAATATCGCGTTGAATGCCACCGACACCCGTTGCAGCCCCTTGAAACGGCTCAATCGCAGATGGATGATTGTGGCTTTCGATTTTGAAACAACACGCCAAACCATCGCCAATGTCCACCAAACCTGCGTTTTCTTCACCCGCTCCAACGAGGAGACGGTGGCCATCACGAGGCAGTTTTTTCAGATAAGTAATGGAATTTTTATAACTACAATGCTCCGACCACATGACGGAGAAGATGGAGAGTTCAGTAAAATTGGGCGTTCTGCCCATGATTTCACATATTTTGTCAAATTCTTCAGGCAATAAGCCCAAATTTTTAGCAGTTTCGACAGTTACTTGCAGTTCAGTCGCGGTCATTAGAAGTGATTTGATAATCAATTGATTAAAAAATAAAACCTGTATGTTTTTTTGAGAACGTACAGGTTCGATTGACGGCGCAAAGTTATAAAAATGGTTAGAATACTGAGGGGTCTAAGGATTTAAAAAAGTAATTTTACACCTTCAAACACCTCACCTCAGTAAAATCAATTTTAAAACGATGCAAAAAGATACTTTCAAAACCATTGCCGAGCCAACTGTTGGTGAATTCAAAGACCGCGGTTCAAAGTTTATTGCCTACACGACACCCCTCAGTTGCTTCGGTTCTCGCAATGACAACGAGTCAGGTTTCACTGCTTTTTTAGAAAAAATCAAGAAAGAACACCCAAAAGGGCGGCATCATTGCTTCGCGTGGCGATTGGGTTTGGATGGCAATCGCTACCGCGCAAACGATGACGGCGAGCCAAGTGGTACGGCTGGTCGTCCAATTTTAGGGCAAATTGATTCTTTTGGATTGACAAATGTAGGCGTTGTTGTCGTTCGTTATTTTGGTGGCACACTATTAGGAACGTCAGGACTCATCGCAGCATATCGTGAAAGTACAGCAGAAGCCTTTCGACAAGCGACAATTGAAGACCGTATTATTGAAGATATTTTTGATATTCGTTTCGGTTATGATAAAATGCCAGATGTTATGAATGCACTTAAACGATTGTCTCTCAATATTTTAGAACAAAAATTTGATATGGATGGTTGCATCACATTCAGTATTCGGCAAAGCGAAGTGACACAAACTTTATTAGAGATGAAAGCCGCCATTCTGAAAATCAGCCTTGAAGAAGCTTTGATACGTGATTTTACTGAGGGGGTAGAAATTACAGCACACTAAAATAAAATTTGTTTTTACATTAGTTTTCCAACAAAAACTTGTTTTTTTCTTTAATTTACCTTAATTTTATAGGGAATTTCAGACAAACGAAATCCAAATATTCACATTTTAATTCATTCACTTTTATAAAATAAGGAGGTAGTTATGAAGTTAAACTTTACACTTTCCATGACTCTGCCTCTGCTGCTGCTTGCGAGCATTGCAACAGGACAAGCCGAAAGAACGTTCGTCAAATCGTTCAATCTACAAAGTAAACAAACCGTTATGCTAAATTTAGGTGAGAATATGCAAATCCTTCCTTGGGACTCGGAGATATTGCGTATTCAAATGACTGTCACTTTAGAGACGACAAATGAAGCAACGTTGAAAGCCTTTGCAGAAACAGGTCGTTACACTTTGAAGTCCGAAATAAAAGACGAATCCTTTGTTATTTTCGCACCTTTACTACAAAATTTGATAAAAATTAATGGTACTGTCGTCAAAGAACAAATAAACTACACTATTTACATTCCGAAAGGTGTTACAGTATTAAAGAATGGTGACTCAAATAAAATAGTTGCCAAACTGAATCCATAATTTTAGATTTAAATAAACCGACTCCCTCAGTAATTTGTCCATGTGTGACCTACTGAGGGAATTTTTATGCTTAAAACATGTAGTTAAATTGTTTTATACGTAAACTACCCATTTTACATTAAGACGTGCTTAACAAATACTATTTAACTGCCCCTAACATTTAACAAACTTATTTATAAACAAACACTTTTAATCCATGATTAGAAATCTACTTTTAACGACAACACTGTTGCTACACGTCTGTATTATAAGCGCACAAGTTGAAAAAACCTTTTTCCAGACTTATGACATTAAAAACGGCGCAAGACGTATTTCCATTCAATCTTCTGACAATTATGAATTACGCCAGTGGAACGGTGTCCAACTGATGATTGAAACCACAGCAAGGCTTGATGGCGGCAATATGGATTTGTTGGGCATTCTCATCAAAGATGGTCGGTACAATTTTGAATTTGATCAGGGCGGTGAAGACATGGTCTTTCACCTTAAATTGCCTGTAAGAACACAAATCAAACATCTGGGACAAATGTGCCGTGAAACGGTCAAGATGTTCATTTATGTGCCAGAAGAGTTTGTGATTTTGAGCCAATCGGAGTTGGTTCAGAAAGAGACTCTTGTAGCAAAAGGTAAATAAACTGTCATGCTTATTTGAATCGCTTAATATCGACATCCTTATCAAGTTGCTTTTCGTTGAGCAAAAATTCGCAAAAATGCTCTGCCCAAAATGGTACAAGCGATGCACCTTTTGTACCAAAGCCATTGAATATGCCTAATTGAGCCTGTTGTAGATGCAAACCTAAAAACGGTCTGCGGTCTTTAACTGTTGGACGAATAGCTGCACGATGTTCTAAAATTTCAAAAGGAATATTTATTGTTTTATTCAATTCATTGATAATCAAGTCTTTATTCGCTTCATTTGGCAAGTCATTATCAAATGTCCAAGCATTCGTAGCACCTACCCAATACAAGTCTTTTTGACTACCCTTTCCGATAATATCGGTATTTCGTTCCTCAACAGTATCGTGCAGTGGAACGACAGCCATTTTGTTTTTAAAAATATGATTCAAATTCAAATTTGGGATTCGGACTAAGAGCAATTCGCCTTTGTCAGGATTGAAAGGTAAGTAGTTGAAATAAGGATTTTCTATAGCCTTAAAGCCTTCGCAAAAGATGATTTTTGAGGCTTTAATGTCTTTATATGCTACGTTTCCCTCTGAAAAGGACAATTCTTTTGTATCAAACTGTTCAGTCAAGAGCATGTGATTTTTCTCAAAATAAAGTCTAAAATGCTGAACAAGGGCAGGTAAATTGACTTGCGCGCCGTTTTTCACTTCAGCTAAGGCGTAAAAAGGCTTGAAATAGCTTTCATTATACTCAGATACTGAGGGGTCTGTTTTGCCACAATAGGGTTGATAATCTGGAAATGTATTTCGGAGTAACCAATTATTCTCTTCTTCTATATTGCGTAAGGTTCTGAAAATTAAACGTTCATGCCATAGTCTGACACCTAAAACGGTTTCAATTTCGAGATAAAGCGAACGAGCCGCAGATAAAAACTCATCAATACGCCATGTTTTGACGAATCGCATACCTGTAATCGGGTTAATGACACCTGCCGCTATCTGTGAAGATGATTTTTTACCCCCCACAGTATAATTGTCTATAACAACGACTTTTTGCCCTTTTTTAAGCAATAAATAAGCTAAAACAGAACCTGCTAAACCTTGACCGACTATGATAAAATCCGCTTGCTTTATTTTATCAATCGTCATGTCGAGTTGTTTTGCCAATCACGTTCTGCACTAACTCAATTGGGTAAGCAGTTGCATTGCTGATTTGCTCTGCAGTGAAGCCCATTTGATTGTAAAAATGCAAAATAATACGTTCACGCTCTTGTTCGATACCTTTTTCGATACCTTCATCTTGAAATTCCTTAGCAACTGTAGGGAAAAAGGTTTTTAGCGTTTGAACGTATTGCTGATTTAATATCTTTTGTTCGTCTATCATTGATTGTACTTTTTTAGATTGATTATAAAAACTGCTGAATTCGATTTCAAGAGTATTAGGTAGAGTGACTAAGTATTTTACAAAATTAATCAATCTAAACAATTTTGCAGCAGTATATTTCTTTTCTAAAGCAATTTTGAGCAGTTTTTTCTTATAAAAAAGCCGTTTTACGGGGTCATTAACGCAACAAAGTTACATCGCCTTTTCTTTCTATCGTCGTTCCATCCTTTAATTGTACTTTTAAGTAATAAACATAAATACCGCTTTCGACTTCTTTGGTTTTGAATTTGCCGTCCCATCCTGTCGTTTCATTATTAATTTCAACAGTAACGTCACTAAAAAGTAGGATACCCCAACGATTGAAGACCTTGAAGTCCAATACTTTATCCACTTTTGAAGCATCACCGAAGAACGTGAAATAGTCATTGTTGCCGTCTTCATTTGGTGAAAATGCGGTTGGAATAAATAAACCACAGTCTCGTATAACCTCGGTTTTAACAACAGTTTTACAATCGTTTTTATCTTTGACAATGACATTATATTGACCCGCTTTGACATTTCTAAACAGGTAATCTGCCTGAAATTTGGTAGTGTCAATACTATACGACATCGCGCTGCCACCTTTCGCTTTTACCAAAATAACACCTGTCGCACCGTCACATACTGAGGGGGTGGTTTTGATTTCTTCAATAATTGGGACAGGTTGATTTTGAACGGTTGTATTTTGTTTTATGACACAATTGAAAGAATCCCTAACGGAAATCGTAAAAATACCGCTTCTCAAATTGAGAAATGAATCACGACGTGTAAAGTTGGAATCAATGCTAAACCACAAGGAACTGGCTGGACTACTGGCTTTGACAACGATTTGTCCATCGTTTTTTTTACAACTTTCAGATTGCAAGACGATGTCATTAATCGTTGGTGATAAAATTTTGGAAACAGCAGTTTTTTGAGAAATAACGCAGTTTCCAGTGTCTCGTATATATATGGTATAATTGCCGTTTTTTAGATTCAAAAATTGCCTTGTTGCATTAAATACGATGCTGTCTAAACTAAACGTGACGTTTTGCGCTGCCACTAAAATACTGCCATTGTCTTTTGCACAAGTACTTGGTTTTGACGCTACAGAATCAAATTTTGGCGGGGCAAGGCGGTTGACGATGACTGTTTTTGAAGTTATACATCTATTCGTGTCTCTAACAAAAACCTTGTAACTGCTGTCTCTCAAATTTGAAAAAATAGACGTTGATACATAAGAAATACTATCAATACTGTACTGAATATTAGGCGTTTCGGCGCGTCCAAAAACGGTTAGTTGACCATTGTTTTTATTACAATTGGCGGGTAAAATGCGTACAGAATCAATGGCGGGTGGTGGTTTATTGGGAATGATAATCGTTGTTGTATCGGTACAACCTATTGAGTCTCTGATAGTTAAAAGATAAGAGCCGCTTGCCAATGAGTCAAATTTGGGTTGGCTTCTTCTTGTTTGATTGTTTAATTGATAGGTCAAAAGCCCCGTCCCATTTTGGGCATTTATGGTCAAAATGCCATTATTTCTGCCACATACTGAGGGGGTCGCTTGGGCATTGACAAGTGAAGGTGGAGGCAAATTAGGTATTATAAAACTCATAGTTACAGAACAATTAGCGGCATCGGTTACAATTATGTTATGATTACCACCACTCAAATTCCTAAAAATACTATCAGTCGTTGCTACTTGATTATCTAATTTGAATTTTAACGGTAAAACGCCACCACTTGCAGTTATGCGCGCCATGCCATTTGCATTATTGCACGTAGCTGTTGTTTTTACAATTGTATCTATGCTTAAAAGTGCAGGGTTAGGTGTCAACGATAAATTATCGTAGTAACCATCATTGTCAGTACCTGCTCGAAGCGTACTGATGAGTCGAATCCGAATTTTACGCGTGCCGATGGGCGCAAGTCGCAAATCAGATAATAAAAGCCACGCATTTGTATTTACTTGATTTCCAGAATCATAAGTTGACAATACCGCATTATTGGCGTTGCGATATTCCACCACAATACGTGATTGGTCTATTGGGTTTTGAGGAAAAGAACGCACATAACCCGCAAAATTAAAACGTTGAAGACTCGCATCAATAGGGCAAGAATAGTTAGAAACATCTACCTCTTGCATCAACTCCGCATTCCGTGCAGAACCTGGATAGAAGTAAAATTGACCACTTTGAGGCGTTACATCTGTGTTGTTAGGTCGCCATTCATTGCCTTGTACTTCAATCCAGTTTGGGATTTTAGTATTGACAGGTGGTAGTTCACAATCACCATTTTTGATAAGGTTTTGAGCAAAAAGTGTAGAAAACAAGGCTACGGACAAGCCAGTTGAGAGTATTGTTTGCTTTAACATCGATATAGGTTTAGATCTAAAAGTGTTGTTTTACAAGTATTTTAACTAAAATGTAAAATTAACATGTTTAACGAATTTGTTATTCTGAAAAATGTCAATATAAAGTTAAAGGGCATTTGAAGAGGTCAAAATTAGGGTTCTTTGAAAAAAGAAGCTGTGATATACCCCCTCAGTATTTTGAGCATTTATATCGTTTTAATTCATTTCGCACTTTGAAATTTGAAGTTTTCTAAGACGTTCAAAGCAGAAAAAAATAAAAAGTTATCCACACTATTTTGTAAATCCAAAAAACGATTCTATCTTTGCGCTGCGTCAGGCGACCAGCTCCTGCCGAACCTCCCCAGGGTGGAAACACAGCAAGGATAAGGCGGTTGAGCGGTGTGCTTGGCGCATTTTTTTTTGTTTTTTAGTCAGCTTGTCGGTTAGCTGAATTGTCTAAAAACGGAATAGGAACAACCGACGCAATTGCTTACCAATAATTGTCTCACAAATGAAATTTTTTATTGACACCGCCAACCTTGATCAAATCCGCGAAGCCAAAGACCTCGGCATCCTCGACGGCGTAACGACCAATCCTTCCCTCATGGCGAAAGAAGGCATTACGGGAACCAATAACGTTCTTAAACACTACAAAGCCATTTGCGACATTGTCGAAGGTGATGTCAGTGCGGAAGTTATTTCAACTGATTTTAAAGGTATGATTGAAGAAGGACAACGTTTGGTTGACCTTGCACCGAATATCGTCGTCAAAGTACCTATGATAAGAGATGGTGTGAAAGCGATTGCTTGGTTTACAGAGCATGATATTTCAACCAATTGTACCTTGATTTTCAGTGCTGGTCAAGCGATTTTGGCTGCTAAAGCAGGTGCAACCTACCTTTCTCCGTTTATCGGTCGCATTGACGACACAAGCTGGGATGGTATGGAATTGATCAAACAAGTTGCTGAAATTTATGGCATTCAAGGTTATGAAACGCAAATTTTAGCGGCGAGTATCCGTTCACCTTTACACATTGTTCAAGCAGCTCAAGCAGGTGCAGATGTTGTGACTTGCCCATTATCAGCGATTTTAGGTTTGTTGAAGCATCCTTTAACGGACAGTGGTTTGCAACAATTCCTTGCTGACCATGAAAAGGCAAAAGCACTGGCGAATTAAGATATAAGGAAATGATGAATGATGAATTATAAATGATGAATTTACCAAATGTTTTACAAATTCATCATTTATAATTCATCATTCATCATTCCATAAATCTCTTAACTTAACTATCCAATGAAAGAACCACAATCCTTTGCGAAGCATATCGCAATTGCAGGAAATATCGGCGCAGGAAAAACGACGCTGACCACGCAACTCGCTAAACATTTTAGCTGGGAACCTCACTTTGAAGACGTTGAGGACAATCCCTACCTTGCCGATTTTTACCACGACATGCACCGTTGGTCTTTCAACCTTCAAGTCTTTTTTTTGAATAGCCGTTATCGTCAGATTCTGGGTATTCAAAATGGTGACAAAACCATCATTCAAGACAGAACGATATATGAAGATGCCCATATCTTCGCTCCCAACCTCCACGAAATGGGCTTGATGTCAAAACGGGATTTCGAAAATTATTTTACCCTTTTCGAATTGATGTTGCAGCAAGTCTCTCCGCCTGATTTACTTATCTATTTAAAAGCCAGTATTCCGACCCTTGTTGGACACATTCAGCAGCGTGGACGTGACTATGAAGGCTCAATTTCGCTTGATTATCTAAAAAAACTTAACGAGCGTTACGATTCTTGGATTTCGACGTACAGTGCAGGTAAGTTATTGGTTATCAACGCAGATGAAATTGATTTTATCAATCGTCCAGAGGATTTAGGTGAGGTTATCAGTAAAGTACAAGCAGAACTACATGGCTTGTTTTGATTCTAAAATGAAACATTATTTGTTTCATTCCGTAAAAACTTGAACCTTAATGCAAAAAAATCTAAAAAAAGGGTACTTTTGCACGCATTTTTTAAAAAACATTCAGAATTTATAATTTTCAATAAAAATTAAGCGATAAATGGCTAAGCAGAAATTTCAAAAAGTCAGTAAAGACGAAGTATTGGTGGATATTGCAGAGGTAACAAAAGACACGCAACACTGGCTCGAATTATATAAAAAACCAATTATGTACGGTGCGATTGCACTCGTCGTCGCTGTTGCAGGTTGGTATGCTTGGAGTTCTTATGTGGAAAGCAATCAGAAGAAAGCCATTCAAGCTATGTGGAAGGCGGAACTAATGTTCAAACAAGATTCTTTTGCTGTGGCTTTGAATAATCCAGGTGGTGGTTATGAAGGTTTTTTAGACATTGCTAAGAAATACAGCAGCACACCAGCTGGAAATATCGCAAACTATTATGCAGGTATCTGTTATTTGCAATTGGGCAAATTTGATGAAGCCATTAAACATTTAGAAGATTTTTCACCTAAAGGTGAAGTGTCACCAACGATGAAATATGGTGCTTTGG
>JANLQI010000138.1:0-3027 GCA_031367705.1 Saprospiraceae bacterium
ACATATACCGTACTAAAAGCGGTAAAGACTTGATTGAAAAACTCAATAAAGTTGAAAAACCCCTGCTTTGCTCATTGGTTCACAAATTCGGCAACAAAGAAGAAGCCGACTATGACCAATATATAGCAGAACTCAAAAACAGCCTACCCAAAGACTTTAAAGCCAAAGGCGACATCTATGTTTTTGTAGATGAATGTCACCGCACCCAATCGGGTCGGTTGCACGAGGCAATGAAAATGATATTGCCCAACGCCTTATTTATCGGGTTTACAGGTACGCCCCTACTCAAAAAAGACAAACAAACGAGTATGGAAGTCTTTGGAAAATTCATACACACCTACAAATTTGATGAAGCCGTTAGGGATAAAGTGGTTTTAGATTTGAGTTATGAAGCCCGCGACATCGAGCAAAACATCAAATCGCCCAAGAAAATAGATGAATGGTTTGCCGCCAAAACCAAAGGCTTGAATGATTACGCCAAGGCAGAACTCAAAAAGCGTTGGGGAACAATGCAAAAATTATTGAGTTCCCGTGACCGTTTATCTCAAATTGTCAATGACATCATTTTTGACATGGGAACGAAAGACCGCCTACAAAACGGACGAGGCAATGCCATTTTAGTATCAGGCAGTATTTACCAAGCCTGTAAATATTATGAATTGTTCCAAAATGAAGGGTTTACAAAATGTGCTATCGTCACTTCTTATAAACCAAGTCCAAGCGACATCAAAGGTGAAAGCACAGGCGAAGGATTGACCGAAAAACTAAGGCAATACGACATCTATAACAAAATGCTGAATGGCAAAACGCCCGAAGATTTTGAAGATGAAATGAAAAAGAAATTTGTTGACGAACCCGCCCAGATGAAATTGCTCATTGTGGTTGATAAGCTATTGACGGGTTTTGATGCTCCTGCGGCGACCTATCTTTACATTGATAAGGCGATGCAAGACCACGGACTTTTTCAAGCAATTTGCAGAGTAAACCGTTTGGACGGTGATGATAAAGATTATGGTTACATCATAGATTACAAAGACCTTTTCAAAAGCCTTGAAAAGTCATTGAATGACTACACCACCGAAGTTTTTGACGGATATGAAAAAGCAGATGTCGAGGGCTTGTTAAGAAACCGCCGTGAAAGAGCAAAAGAAGATTTGGACGAAGCCTTAGAATCTATCAAAATGTTGTGCGAACCCGTTGAGCCGCCCAAAGATACCCCGCAGTATATCCGCTATTTTTGCGGTGATACAAGCAACAAAGAGGATTTGAAAGACAGCGAACAAAAACGGATAGCCCTTTACAAACATGTCGCTCATTTGGTAAGAGCTTATGCCGCCATTGCTAATGAAATGGAAGAAGCAGGTTACAAACCCAAAGAAAGCGAACAAATCAAAGCCGATGTAACACACTATGAAAATGTCCGAAAAGAAGTCAAATTAGCCAGTGGCGACTATATAGACCTAAAAGCCTTTGAGCCAGATATGCGGCACTTGATAGACACCTATATCAGTGCCGAAGAAAGCGAAAAGATTTCCGCTTTTGATGATATGACCTTGCTGCAATTAATCGTTGAACGAGGTGAAGACGGTTTAAATCAACTGCCAAGCGGCATCCGAAAAAACAAGCAAGCAATGGCAGAAACCATTGAAAACAACCTTCGGAAGGTCATTATTGATGAAATGCCGACCAATCCAAAGTATTTTGAAGAAATGTCTTTGCTTTTAGATGAACTCATTAAACAGCGTAAAGCCGAAGCCGCAGAATATGAAGCATACTTGAAAAAAGTGGTTGAATTGACTAAAAAAGTACAAAATCCAAGCAGTTCCGCCGCCTATCCAAAAATATTGAACACCCAAGCAAAACGGGCTTTGTATGACAATTTAGGTAAAGATGAAAACCTTGCCATTGCCTTAGATAAAGCCATTAGATACACCAAAAAGGATTCTTGGCGGGGCAATCCGTTCAAAGAAAAAGAGCTAAAAAATATTGTGAAAACACATATTGAGGACGAAGGTTTGAGAATTACTATCTTTGAACTCATTAAGAATCAAGACGGTTATTAAAAGCAAGCATACATGAGCGAAGCAACACATCAAATTGAAGTGGGTAATGTAACCATTGATGTCATACGAAAGGACATTAAAAACCTGCATTTGGCTGTTTATCCGCCCAATGGCAGGGTGCGGGTTGCTGCACCCCTTCGGATAAATGATGAAGCCGTTAGGCTTATGGTCATTAGCCGTATGCCTTGGATAAAAAAGCAAAAACTCAAATTTGAAGGTCAAGAACGCCAAACCCAACGCGAATATGTGTCAGGCGAAAGCCATTACTATAAAGGGCAACGCTATTTGCTGAATGTGATTTATCACGATGCGCCCCCATCAGTCATTATCCAAAACAAAACCTTTATTGACCTTTATGTACGCACAGGCAGCACCCAAGCCAAACGGGAGGAAGTTTTTACAGAATGGTATCGGGAACAACTAAAAGCCGACATACCTCAATTAATAGCCAAATGGGAAGATATTGTAGGTGTCAATGTCAATCATTGGGTTGTCAAAAAAATGAAAACCAAATGGGGAACATGCAATATTACTCAAAAACGGATATGGCTCAACCTTGAATTAGCCAAAAAGCCTACCCATTGTTTGGAATATGTCATTGCCCATGAAATGACCCACCTATTAGAACGGCATCACAATGACCGTTTTATGGCTTATATGGATAGGTTTTTACCGCAGTGGCGGTATTATCGGGAGGAGTTGAATAGGTCAATGCTGAACCATGAGGAGTGGGATTATTGATTTTACGCTTTGCCTATTTTCAAAATCAACACCAATGATAATTTTTCTTTTCAAGAGCAAATATTTTAATATGCTATAATTCAAGAGTGCGAAACAGAGAAATAAGTATATTTAGATAATTAAAAGGTGTAAAAACACATCTTAAAAGTGTATTTAAATGATTTTTTTATCATAGTATTGGCTTTTACACTTTTTTAGTATCTTTGCTGTAATATAAGAAATC
>JANLQI010000297.1:0-12362 GCA_031367705.1 Saprospiraceae bacterium
AATAAACAATTCATTTTCTGTTTACTATACCTGACCCAAACTTTAAATTGTCCATTCACTGAAAATCAATTTTTTATGAGAATAATAACTTTATTCACTTTACTTTTTTTTAGCTTTAAATCATTTGCTCAATTACCAAACCTCACACTTGAGGAAGCCATTAATGTTGCATTGAAAAACAATTTTGGCATTCAAATGGGACAAAACGATGCAACCATTGCCCGTAACAATGTGACAAAAGGAAATGCTGGTTTTGAGCCAAACCTCAATTTAGTCGTAACAGAAAATCCTTCAATGGGCTTTTTGAACCAAAAATTGGGGAATGGAACAGAAGCCAATCGGACGAATTTTTCTAATAACCTCAATGCAGGTTTACAAATGTCGTGGACATTGTACGACGGCAAACGCATGTATTTCACGCTTGATAGATTGAAAGAACTACAAGCAATAGGGGAGTTGGGCATAAAAATTCGTTCTGAGCAAATCGTTTATGATGTTATGCGCGCTTACTACAATATTGTACGCCAACAAGAATTGTATCGCGGTTTGCGCGAACAACTTGACCTATATGAAGAACGTGAACGTTTGGCACAAACACGTCTGGAGGTTGGTAAAGGCAATCAACTCGATGTTTTGCAAGCACAAGGCGATTTAAATGTCCAAAAAACGCAATTGTTGCGCCAAAAACAATTGATAGATATGGCTAAATTGGCTTTAAAACAGGTTATTACTGAGGGGGTAGGTTTTGATTTTGAAGTGCGTGATTCTTTTGGTATTATTCAAAATATGGATTATAATGCTTTGAAAACGAGTGCTTTATCTCGTAATCTCAATATGGATTTATTAAAACGTCAAGGCGGCGTTTCTAACTTAATAATGAAAGAATTTGAAGCGCAACGCAAGCCACGTATTACTTTTAATCCAGCTTTTACCATAGGACGGCAAGACAATACGGCGGGTTTGTTTTTGTTGAATCAAAACGCGGGTTTGAATGCAGGTATAACTCTAACCTATCCCATTTTGGATGGCAACAACCTAAAACGACAAGCAGAAAACAGCCGAATTGACATCGAAACAAACAAAATTCGCCAGAAGGAATTGAGTTATAATTTAGAAACGACGCTCAATATTGCTTACCAAAGTTACCTTAATGCCATTGAAATACTGAGGGGGGAGCAAGAGAACATGCGGATTGCAAAAGCAAGTATCGAAATTGCAATGGAACGTTATCGGTTGAGTCGCTCAACAGTTTTGGAGTTAAAACAGATTCAACAGGGTTATGAAGCCGCCGTTACGCGTGCTGTCGGGGCTAAATTTGATGCTAAAAATGCGGAAATTGATATGATGCGCTTAAGTGGTGCATTGATTAGATAAAACAAAAACGGCGTGCAATTGCACGCCGTATGACTACTTTAAAGTTGTTAAATCTACTATAAACCCTTTAATATTTTTCTTTTTCAAACTTTTTTGATAACCCGATGCTTCTGAAGCTGTTGCGAAGGGGCCAATAAATATCTTATAATTGATGGTTTTCGAATTAAAATTATCAAAACTAATTAAGATATTATTGAAGAAAAGTTTTTGCAATTCGGCTTGTTTTCTAAGCATGCCACTACGTTGGTTAAACGCTGCAACTTGAATGGCATAGCCTTTTTTCTCAAGTTTCAGTCCTTGAAAATGGTACAAACCCAAAGACTCATTTGTTATAGACTTAGCGTTTACAATTTCAGGTTTTTTTTTTGTACAGTAGCTTTCGAAGGGTTCTTCGGCACATACTTGTACTCCTTCAAAACAGCATGTTCTTCAACACGTTTGTTATTGATGTCCGCTTTTTCAGATGACGGTGTGGAACGAGGTTGATTTGACGAGTTATTGTCTCTGGCTTGACCGACCTCACTTCCTCGGCTGCTCATCAGTTCAAGTTTTACTTGTACTTCTTCTTTTTCTTTATTCACACCTAATTTTAAAGCGGCTGCCTTAGACAAATCGGTCAGTCTTCTATTAACGAATGGCCCTCGGTCGTTGATTCTAACGATGACCCATTTTCCATTGTCAATGCGTGTGACTTTTACCAAAGAGCCAAAAGGGTACTTTTGGTGTGCGGCTGTGAAGCTGTCGTGATTAAATAATTCACCACTTGCCGTACGTTTTCCTTGAAACGTTGCTGAATAAACGGATGCTAATCCGTATTCTTGTGCCTCCGCTAAGGCAATAAATGAATTGACTGTGAACACTATGGCTAATAAAGTTCTCATAGTAAAGAGTTGTGTAGTTTAATACTAGAATAAGTGTATGTTTCCTAAATAACGACGCTAAATTAGACTCTTTTATTTTACTCTGCAAATAAAAGTATGGGTAAAATCATTAAAAATACGCAATTTTATTCCAAATATACATATTTTTGTACCTAAATTGAGTGAGGCAAGGCTTGAACCCTTTCGGTTCTTTTTTGTTTCACTTTCTATTTAACAATTGTAAGACAGGATTTTATCTATTTAATAAATCAATAAAATGAGTAAAAAAGGACGTGTTTTGGTAGCGATGAGTGGTGGAATTGATTCTACCGCTACTGCCATGATGATGCACGACGAAGGCTACGAAGTCGTAGGCATAACTATGAAAACTTGGGATTATGCACAATCTGGCAGTTCAAAAAAGGAGACAGGTTGTTGTAGCCTCGATAGCATAAACGATGCGCGGGCTGTGGCTGTGCGCATGGGGTTTCATCATTTTATCGTTGACATTCGCGAGGAATTCGGCGATTATGTCATTGATAATTTTGTGGATGAATACATCGCAGGACGAACACCGAACCCTTGTGTTTTGTGCAATACACATATTAAATGGTCGTCGTTGCTTAAACGAGCTGATGCCATGGATTGCGAATTTATTGCAACGGGGCATTATGCTATGATAAATGAGTCAAATGGTCGTCATTTTATCACAAAATCGGCTGATTTGAAAAAAGACCAAAGTTATGTACTTTGGGGCTTAACGCAAGAGTGTTTGGTCAGAACGCAATTTCCTTTGGGCAATATGCACAAGCCCGAAGTCCGCAAATACGTTCACGAAGCTGGTTTTGAAGAGTTTTCAAAAAAAGCGGAGAGTTATGAAATTTGTTTTGTGCCAGACAATGACTACCGCAGTTTTTTACGCCGCCGTGTGCCAGGTTTAGAAAGTCGAGTGAAAGGAGGAAATTTCATCAATACGCAAGGTGAAGTCATTGGCATACACGAAGGCTATCCTTTTTATACCATCGGACAACGCAAAGGTTTAGGCAAAGCATTTGGCGAACCGATGTTTGTCTCTAAAATTATTCCTGAAACCAATACGGTTGTTTTAGGTAAAATTGAAGAATTGTTGCGCAATGGTATGTCGGTTGGTAAGGTCAATTTACAAAAATTTGAAGCAATTCCTGACGGACTTGAAGCGATTACGCAAATACGTTATAATGACGGTGGTGCATTGTCTGCTTTGAAAAATACTGAGGGGGGTAATATTGGTGTCGAATTTTTTGCAAACGTCAAAGGTGTTGCTCCCGGTCAATCGGCTGTTTTTTATGATGGCGATGATGTCATTGGTGGCGGTATTATTATGGGCAGCTATTTGAATTAGTGAATAAATAACCTATATTTTAGGTATTACTTTGAATTATTGAAAGAGCCAAGCGGATTATATCTGTTTGGCTCTTTTTTTTGCATAAACAACCCAACCGATACCTACCCTTTTTAAGGTAATGTTGCCAGATATTGTTCACGCATGGCTGTCACTAATGTTTTAAAGATGACATTCTTGTTTTTTTTATAAAAAATTGACTGTGAATTGTTTATAGATTCAGAGCTTATTTGTGCGGACATTTTTTTCGATAAAAACACATAACAAACCGCCTATTAAGGATTTGTTTGAAAGCCTTTTTTTTTGTGACTTTGTGTCATAATTAGAAAGAAAACGAAAAACACAAACTAACTATTATCCCACCAAGTAGCTTGGACAAACAGCAGAGATTTAACAAATAAACATTTAAAAATTTCTTGTCGCTTATGAATCCAAGGATAACTACAACAACTGTATTGCTATTATTTGCACAATTTATTTTTGCTCAATCCTGGCTGGAATTGAAGGAGCAAGGTGCAAATTACACTCAAATCAAAGAGGCCTTTGACCGCCAATATACGCCTGAACGTATCAAAGAAATCAGCAAGGAATTGCGCAAAGAATTGCAAAACCCTGGTCGGGCAAAAGACAAGTTTGAAAAAGAAATGGAAGGGGTCATTCATTTCAAACGTTGGTCAAACTGGATTGAGCCGCGTGTAAAAGAATCGGGTGGACGTATGGAAGCACTTTCAGAAGGCGTTACAAGAGCATTAGCTGACCAAAAAAGAACAATTGTAGAAAGAACCGCTGCCAACTGGACACTTATCGGACCTAAATCAACAGCAATTGGTGGTGGTAATGGTCGTGTCAATGCAGTACGGGTTCATCCAACAAATTCCAATATCGTTTTTGCTTGTTCACCTGCGGGTGGTTTATTCAAATCAACAAACAGTGGCAACTCATGGACAGCCGTTTCTGATGATATTGCTTTATTGGGCGCAACGGATGTGGCTTTTGACCCAACAAACCCAGATATTATGTATCTCCTTACAGGCGATGGCGAAGCGGGAGATGCCGTTTCAACTGGTATCTTTAAATCAATAAATGGCGGTAATACTTGGTCGCCTACGGGTTTGACTTTTGCTATCAGTAATCGTCGTTTATTGTCAAAATTAATAATAGCTCCAAGTACAGGCGCACTTATCGCAGGTGGAAGCGCAGGTATTTTTCGCTCAATTGATGGCGGTGCGACTTGGACACAAACAACAACAAAATCGGTTCGTGACCTCGAATTTCAACCCAATAACCCTTCTGTTGTTTATGCGGGCGGTTATGGTACAAACGGTTTTTTGCGTTCAACTGATGGTGGTGTGACTTGGGCAACTATTGCTTCTATACCGACAACTGGCGTGATTCGTGTTGCAGTTGCAGTGACTGCACTTGACCCTAATTACGTGTATTGTTTGGTAGGTAACAATAGTGATTATGGTTTGAAAGGTGTGTATTTATCAACCGATGGTGGTTTGACTTTTACCTTAAAATCATCTTCGCCAAACATACTCGGTTGGAATGCTTCGGGCAGTGACTCAGGTGGTCAATCGTGGTATGATTTAAGTCTTACCGTTGACCCCTCAGTAAAAACGACGATTTATGTCGGTGGCGTAAATATTTGGAAATCAACATCTTCGGGAGCTTCGTGGTCTTGTATAGCGCATTGGTCGGGTATTGGCGCACCTTATGTTCATGCCGACAATCACGATATGATTTTTGCAGGAACAACACTTTGGGTTGCCAATGATGGCGGTGTTTTTAGTTCTGCAAATGGTGGTGCAACTTGGAGCGATAAAAGCTCAAACTTGCCGATTGCACAAATGTATGGTTTCGGTCAATCCGCAACTGATGCCAATATCATTGTCAGTGGTCATCAAGATAATGGAACGAATATGACGACAAATGGTGGCACTTCGTTCTCAGAAATTCTCGGCGGTGACGGTATGCACTGTTTTGTAGATGGTACAAGCAATAATAATGTTTTTGCATCCATTTACTACGGTGATTTGTATCGCTCTACGAATGGTGGTAATACTTTCACCAATATTTACACTGTTCCTGGTGGTGATTGGGTTACCCCTTGGATGCAAGACCCCTCTGTATCAACGACTCTTTACGCTGGAGGTTCTGGTATTTATCGGTCAACAAACAGTGGAACGGCTTGGTCTGCTATCAGTGCGTCGTTGAGTATCGGCACTATTTTACACCTTGATGTTGCCCCTTCAAACAATCAAAACATCGTCGCTTCTTCAAATACGCGGGTTATGAAAACCACGAATGGTGGTGCATCTTGGACTGAAATTACAACAGGTTTGCCTGCCAATGTTGCCATTCAATCTGTTCGTTTTTCGCCAACTGACCCGAATAAAATATACGTTTGTTTGGCATCTTATAGCGGTAATAGCCTTTATTGTTCTACAAATGGTGGCACAACTTGGGCAAATGTTTCTACTGGTTTGCCCGCATTGCCAGCCAATTGTTTAGCTTTTCACACCAATGGCGATATTTATTGTGGCACTGATTTAGGTGTTTATTGCTTAACTTCGGCAACAACTTCTTGGAAGGCTTATTCCAACGGAATGCCAGGCGTTGCAGTCACTGACCTCGATATTTTTAAACCAACCAACAAATTAAGAGCTTCAACGTATGGTCGTGGTCTTTGGGAATCACCTCTTGATGGCGTAAATGTTCCCCCCTCAGTATCCATCACTTCGCCGACAAATAATGCTAATTTTGCTGCGCTTGCAACGATTTCAATTGCCGCAAATGCAACAGATACAGATGGAACAGTCGTAAAAGTTGAATTTTATAACGGCACAACACTCCTTGGCACGTCAACGGCTGCACCTTTTGGCTATAACTGGTCAAATGTTACTTCTGGAAATTATGTTTTGACTGCAAAAGCAACAGATAATTCAGGTAATACAACAACTACAACAGCCGTCAATGTCTTTGTAACCGTACAAAATGATGGCGGTATCACAGCCGTTCTTGCGCCAAATGGTTCTGTAAATACATCTTTTGTGACCCCCTCAGTAACTTTGAAGAATTTTGGTTCTAATGCCATAACGTCTGCACAAATTCTTTATAGTGTTGACAATAATTCCAGTACGACTTTCAATTGGACAGGAAACATTGCGGCGAATGCAACAGCCAATATTACTTTACCTGCCATTTCTGGTTACGCTTTGGGTACACACACATTTACAGCAGGAGTCGGTACGATCAATAATAAATCCGATGTCAACGCTGCAAACAATAGTGCAACATTTGCTTTTACTTATTCAAATTGTTCAGATGACAATGAAACAGCTAATAACAGCCCTACTACAGCTCCTGTTTTAGCTTTAAATACCTTGCGGAACTCACAAATTGGTTCAGCAACAGATGTTGATTTTTATAAATTTACGACGACAACGGCTTCTCCAAAACTCAAAATAACTTTGTCCGATTTACCTGCTGATTATGATTTACGTTTATATAATGCCAAATCAAATGGGACTCTCGGCACACAAATTTCAGTTTCTCAATTAAGTGGTGTAAATACCGAAACCATCGTATATAATACGCCAACAGCAAGTGCTGTTTATTATGTAAAAATCAGTGGCTATAATAAAGCCTTCTCAACAACAGCATGTTATACCTTGCAGGCGGCTACCAGTAATACCTCTTTTGCAGTTGTCAAACGCGGTATTGAATTAAGCGACAAAATAGAAACTACGGATTTGATAAAGATTGAGCCGATGACGATTTACCCCAATCCAGCACATGATATGGTTAATGTGCGTATGATTTGCGAAGAGGCGATGACTTGTGATGTCAATATGATTAACAGTATTGGCAAGTCCGTAAAAACCTTAAAAGCGCAATATGAGCAAGGAGAAAACTTTACAACAATACCAACGGATGATTTGCCACAAGGCATCTATTTTGTGAGAATTGGTACAGGAACAGAGACTTTAACACAAAAAGTGATTATTCAATAAGAAATTTAAATTGTAAACTATGAGAAAACAGCCTCTTCAGTGATTGATACTGAGGGGGCGTTTTTTTTTGTTCCCATTAGAGTTTTAGAACTCTGTTTGGGCGTTCCAGAACTTGACTTTAGAGTTCTACAACTTGGGGTAGTAAGTTCTACAACTCTGACTTGAAGTTCTACAACTCTGACTTGGAGTTCTACAACTCTGACTTGAAGTTCTACAACTCTGACTTAGAGTTCTACAACTCTGATTGGGAGTTCTAAATCTCTGACTTGAAGTTCCAGAACTCTGACTTGGAGTTCTAGAACTCTGACTTGGAGTTCTACAACTCTGACTTGAAGTTCTACAACTCTAACTTGAAGTTCTACAACTTAGGGTAGTAAGTTCTCAAACTTGAATTTAGAGTTCTGGAACTTGAATTTAAGGTTTAGATACTGAGGGGGAGGAAATCCAAATTCTTACTTTATTTGCCCTTGCGTGGCACGAAGCAATCTCTATAATTCAACCCTGATAGCCAAATAGATTGCTTAGTTCGGCGCAATGACGAAGTGCGTTTGTCGAGTCATTGGCTGATTCTGTTTGAATGTTGTGGGAAAAGGGTTTTATACTGAGGGGGACTCAACTGAACTGGACGTTAATCATTTAATCTAAAAAAGACTGGTTTATCGTAAATGTAATTCCCATCGTAATCGTACATTTTTATCAATGGGGCGACAGCAAAAAGCCGAATTGAAATCGTTTTCAGTTTTTCATCCCAGTACCAATCCTGAATAATTTTGAGTCCGTAAATTTCTTTGATGCCATTAAAAGCAACAGAATCTCTATAATTTGAACCGCCAAATTGGTTGAAATCAGGAAAACCGTCATTATTAGAACTCACTTCACTTGCCAAACTATCGTTGATTGAGGGTGTAAATTTAGGAAACGCATCATCCATATTTGGATTAACATTGTTTTCCAAACTGTCATTCTTAGGCGGTGTATGACCTGTAAAATCAGGAAACGCATCGTTGCTATTGACTAATAATCGCCGTCTTATGGTTTCTTCTTTTAGAATCTTCAAAGTATTAGAATCATTGAGCATGTTTTGAAGACCAAAGGAAGGCTGAAAAGGCTTTAAACTCTTTTCTCTGTCAAGCTTAGATAATTTTTCCAAATAAGAATCTGGATTGTATAAATCAATGGACGTTTTGCGTGTCATATCGGTAATAAACGTTTGTTGAATATTGCCCACTGTATTTTTCAAGACCTTAAAATCCTTTTCAAAATTCGGTGCGTTTAACCGAGTATTTAGGCGCATTGCAAGAGAAATATTGGGTGCATTCAAATTGACTTTTTTGTTCGATTTATTGTTAGGTTTCAACCAACCATATTCCTCTAAACCATTTACATTCCCTTCTTCGTCACGTGTATCTATCATTACTCCAATTGCTAAAACCCGCAAACCAAAGTCCCTTTTTTTCTTATCATAAAAAAGGATTTGTTTCGCTCGATAATATCTCGGCTCATCGTAATAGGCACGACGAGTACAAAGAATGACTTTATATCCTTTTATTTCGTTCGTTAAGGAATCACGTATCTCAATAGTATCAGGCAAAGAAGACAGAGGCTTTTTATTTAAAAAAGATTCTTCTTTATAAAGAATTAGATTAATGTTTTCAAAAGTATTTTGAATTTTAGAATACAATGGTTTATCAGCAGACATAAATAAATCTGGCTTCGGATTTAAATATTTCAAAAGCGCAACTGAATTAATATAATCTGAAGTATCAAGTGCTTTATAGCCTTCAACAACAAAATCAGTCGTAAACTCGCCAATCCAAACGATATTATTGTCTTTCAACAAGTCATTGATTTGGGCAGAAAGGTTAAAGTGGAGCAAAACAAGGCAAGCCAAAGTCAATCTTTTTGTCATGGGAATAAGGTTTTGAATAAATAATTAAGCTATTGATATGTTGAAAAACGGTTAATCACCAAAAAATATTTTATTTATTTCGTTGACCTTTGTTAAAACGGAACTTATCTATCATATTACCAGCAACAAAGCCGCCCGAAGTTCAAAAAACATCGAGCGGCTTTGTTGTTGTAGAAAACAGAGTTTGAACAGATGTTAGTTCCTTTTGAGAACCTGCTTACTTTTTTTCAACCGATTCTTTCTAATAAGATTTTCTTCTTTTATGAGACAATATTTTAAGCCACTCATTTTTTTCTTTTCATTAATACGGATGTTTAAAAAAAGAAACAACGATAAACGCTACTTTTGCCGCAATTTTTAACAAATCACTCATTATTTAGAAAATCATGGCAAAGCCCGATATTATTTTTGAAGACGACCATATCATCGTCGCTAACAAACCAGCACATCTTTTGACGATTCCAGATAGGTTTGACAATAGCAAACCCAGTTTATATGCGGATTTAAATCAAATATTTGGCAAAGTATTCATCGTGCATAGGCTTGACCGCGAAACGTCAGGCATTATAGTTTTTGCAAAAACGGAAGAAGCACATCGCAATCTTTCGCTTCAATTTGAAAAACACGAAACGCAGAAAATTTACCTCGCTTTGCTCGACGGTGTAATGCACCAAGACGAAGGCGAAATTGACAGACCGATAGCCGAACACTCGACAATACCCGGCAAAATGACCGTTGCTAAAAGAGGGAAGGAGTCTCTAACCCTGTTTAAAGTAACTGAACGATTTAAGCATTTTACGCTCGTCGAAGCCGATATTCGGACAGGACGGACGCATCAAATACGTGTGCATTTTCAAAGTTTGGGCTATCCGTTGGCAGTTGATGTGCTTTATGGGCGGCGTACACAGCTTTTTGGACATGACTTCAAAAAGAAATTCAAAGTCGGAAAATTCACAGAAGAAGAACTGCCGTTGATGAAACGGACGACGTTACATTCTTTTCGCCTCACCTTCAAGCACCCCCTCAGTAATGAACCCGTTAGTTTTGAATCTGAACTACCAAAAGACTTTCGGGCATTGTTAAACCAACTGCGTAAATGGGGAAAATGAAAAAAATAGATTGGAATTATCTTTTTATAACGGCCATAGCCGCGCTGTTTTTTTTACCTTTTTTAGACCACGTTCATCTGTTCGATTGGGATGAAATCAATTTCGCTGAATGTGCAAGGGAAATGTTGGTAACAGGTGAATACCTGCGTCCACAAATCAATTTTGCCCCTTTTTGGGAAAAACCACCCCTTTTTATTTGGTTTCAAGCCATTTCGATGCACTTTCTGGGCGTAAATGAATACGCTGCCCGTTTACCAAACGCTATTTGTGGCATCACAACGCTATTGGTTATTTATCATCTCGGCAAACGGCTCTATGATAAAACCTTTGGTTGGCTTTGGGTTTTGGCATACATCGGTTCAATATTACCACATCTCTATTTCAAATCAGGCATCATTGACCCGTGGTTCAATCTTTTCATCTTCCTATCCCTCATTTTTCTAATAAAAGATGAAAAAACAATAGGCAAAGAGCAAAAGGCAAAGGGCAAAGGGCAATTGGAAAACAGCGATGAGCAACCGCAAACATTCACCATTCACCATTCACCATTCACCATTAAAAATTCATCATTAATACTGGGTGGGATTTTTTCAGGTTTAGCTATTTTAACAAAAGGCCCAGTTGGCTTCCTTATTGTTGCTTTGACATGGGTAGCTAAAATGCTTATTTTCAAAGAGTTAAGTGTTCTGAAAATTAAGCGTTTTTTTGTTTTTGGTTGTATAGCTTTATTGACCGCTTTAACATGGTTTGGTATTGAAATACTTAAAAATGGGACTTGGTTCGTCTCTGAATTCATCACTTACACACTTCGTTTAGCCAAAACAGAAGACGCGGGACATGGTGGTTTCTTTGGTTATCACTTTGTTGTTTTGCTATTTGGTTGTTTTCCTGCATCCATCTTTGCATTACGTGCTATACTGAGGGGGTATAATTTTTTTAGCGAAAACATCAATTTCACACGTTGGATGAAGGTTTTGTTTTGGGTTGTTTTGATATTGTTCAGCATTGTGCAATCCAAAATTGTGCATTACAGCTCTATGTGTTATTTGCCATTGACTTTTTTATCAGCCGTAGCGATTAAAAGTTTTTTAGAAAAAAGCGGCAAAATGACGCAATGGATTAAGGTTCTAACGGTTTCCGTAGGCGTTTTACTGGGCGTTATTATAGCAGCAATTCCTTTCATTGGTCAACATATTGATTTACTAAAACCATTGGCAGCAAAAGACCCATTTGCCTTGAAAAATATGGGTGCAGATATTGTTTGGACAGGAAAAGAAGCCGTGGCAGGTTTTTTATTGATAGCTATCTGTTTAGCGTTTCCCATAGTCCTAAAAATGCGTGGTTTACTGAGGGGTGTCAGACATCTGTATATCGGAACGGCTATTTTCCTTCAATTGGTTTTATTGTTTTATGTTCCAAACATTGAAGGTTATTCGCAACGTGTCGCTTTAGATTTTTATGAAAGCAAACAAACAGAAGATTGTTATATCAAAAACTATGGTTTTAAAAGTTATGCTCACCTCTTTTACAGCCGTTTGCATCAACCAAAGAATCCAAAATACTTCGAAAATGATTGGTTACTGAGGGGTACAGATGTAGATAAACCGACCTATTTCGTTGGAAAAATTGTTGATTTAGAAGAGATGAATCAGATAGAAACTTTGCAGTTTTTGTATGAGAAGAATGGGTTTGTGTTTTATAAAAGAAAATAGA
>JANLQI010000299.1:0-3051 GCA_031367705.1 Saprospiraceae bacterium
CATCGCAAGAAAATGCTCGTCGCGGCTTTTAGGTTATTCGACAAATTTGGCTTCAACGAAGGCGTTGCAGGGCATATCACGGCTCGTGACCCCGAGCGCACCGACCATTTTTGGGTCAATGGTTTCGGTGTTGATTTTGGCAGCATCAAAGTATCTGATTTGATTCTTTGTAATCATAAAGGTGAAGTCGTTGAGGGAAAATATTCAGTCAATCGGGCCGCTTTTGCGATTCATTCGCAAGTGCATGAGGCACGTCCAGATGTCGTTGCGGCAGCTCATGCCCATTCCATATATGGCAAAGCTTTTTCCTGTTTTGGTAAAAAATTAGACCCTTTGACCCAAGATGCGTGTGCTTTTTTTGAAGACCACGGCTTGTATGCCGATTATGGCGGCGTTGCCAATGATGCCGAAGAAGGTCAAAGAATCGCAAAAGCAGTTGGTAAATCTAAAGCGGCTATTCTCCAAAATCATGGTTTAATCACCGTTGGACAAAGCGTTGAAGAAGCAGTTTGGTGGTTTATCACGATGGAACGCAGTTGCCAAGCGCAACTTTTGGCAGAAGCAACGGGCAATCCGACCATTAAAATTGATAGAGAAACGGCTTTGAAAGCACGTGCTGAAATCGGTTTCTCTATTGCGGGTTTGTTCCAATTTCAACCTTTATTGCAGAAAATACAAAGGGAAATACCGAATATCTTTGACTAAAGCAAACAACTATCGGTGTCAAATTGACTCGCAGTCGCGCCTTTTGTTGTAAAATAATAAAATCAAGCCGCTTTTCGAGGCTGCGATTTGGCAAGGTAAGCCTCTACGTCAGTACCAAATTCAGCGATAATCGGTTGTACATTAAACATGGTCTGCCGTAATTTTTCTTTCATACTGGCTTTTTCGGAAAAAGGGAGTTTTTCCAAGTCTGTAAAAAAGGCTTGTTCAATTTTTGTTTGTTCTATATTATCATCAGCCATAAAGTAAAGTGTGAAGAACGTGCGCAAAGCGGCATCGTCGGTTAGCTGCATGACCATTGTATGAACGCTTGAATATTTATTCATCGCTTAAATTAGATTTAATTGTTATTACTGTTCAAGCGTTTATTGATTTTTATAACTTGGTCAAGTGCATCAAAGCTTGAAAATCGGCATCATCGCCCCAAAAACTATCTCTTAGTCTCATTTGAAAACTAAGAAACTTGAATAACAAAGCTTTTCGTCTTAGTAATTCGGCTTTTTCGCTTTCATTCATAGTAAATTATTGTTTATGCAAAGATACAGTGTTGAAATTGAAAAGACAAATAGCGTTTTTACTATCATTATTAGCCCTCAGTCATTTGTTCATTTTATCTACAAACGTGTAAATTCTAACGGATTTATTAGGTTTATATAAATTTCCGAAATTACCATAATTTAGAAAAAAAACGCAAAATATGAAAGCGATACTTTGTAAAGAATACGGCAAACCTGATGCCTTGGTTTTTGAAGATATAGACACCCCCTCAGTATCTGCGGGTAAAATCCTCATTCAAGTCATGGCGTGCGGCGTAACGTTTCCCGATACATTAATCATTCAAAATCTGTATCAATTCAAACCCGCTTTGCCATTTTCGCCTGGTGGCGAAGTGTCGGGCATTGTCAAAGCCGTTGGCGAAGGGGTTAAAAACTTCAAGGTGGGCGACCCCGTTTTTTCATTGGCTGGTTGGGGTGGCTATGCTGAAGAATTGGTGGTAGATGCCAAACGCTGTTTTCCAACGCTGCCGAATATGGATTTTGTAACTGCGGCTTCGGTTATGTACAATTACGGCACGTCTTACCATGCCTTAAAAGACCGTGCGGTTTTGCAAAAAGGGGAAACGCTCTTGGTTCTGGGTGCAGCAGGAGGTGTCGGTATGGCGGCGGTTGAATTGGGTAAACTCATGGGTGCGCGTGTGATTGCTGCCGCTTCGTCGGATGAAAAATTAGCCGTTTGTAAAGAAAAAGGGGCTGATTTTACCATAAATTACTCAAAAGAAGACTTGCGCGAGCGCATCAAAGAAATGACTGAGGGGGTCGGTGTGGATGTCGTTTATGACCCTGTTGGCGGCGATTTAGCAGAATCTGCCCTTCGTTCAATGGCTTGGAATGGTCGCTACTTGGTCGTCGGTTTTGCAACGGGTGAGATTCCAAAACTGCCTGCCAATTTGCCTTTATTGAAAGGTTGTGCCGTCGTCGGTGTTTTCTGGGGACGTTTTTCTGAAAAAGAACCCGCTAAAAACTTTCAAAATATTCAAGAATTGGCGGGTTTTTTAATGAAAGGCTTGATAAAACCACATATTTACAAGCAATATCCTTTGTCAGAAACACCGCAGGCATTGTGGGATTTGATGAATCGCAAAGTCATTGGTAAGGCGGTTGTGGTGACGGATGCTTATTTGGCGTTAGCCCCCGACCCCAGAGGGGGGTTAGTTCAAGACGTAGAACCCGAAACATCTCCGGATACTCAGGGTACTGAGGGGTCATTTCGGTACGATGAAAAAGGCAGTTTGATTGTCAAAAACATTGCGGCATTGCGTTCTTTTATGGGTAAGCCCGTTGGTTCTTCTGAATGGTTGGAAGTTTCACAAGACATCATCAATAAATTTGCCGAAGCCACGCTCGATTTTCAATGGATTCACTTGGACGCTGAACGTGCCAAAGCAGAATCCCCATTCGGTCAAACGGTGGCGCATGGTTTATTGTCGCTTTCTTTGACACCTTATTTCAGCTATCAATTATTGACAATTGAATCGGCTAAACTGTTTGTCAATTATGGTTACGACAAAGTGCGGTTCATTTCACCTGTGCTGTCGGGCCAACGGATTCGCTTGAAAACGGAGCTGAAACGCATAGAAAGCGATGCCAAAGGACATAAAATGTTCACAGAACAAACCATCGAAATTGAAGGCGTTTCAAAACCTGCTTGTGTGGCAGAATCTATTGCTTTTATCATTGAATAATATTTTTTTAGACCACTGATTGGACTGATACGACTGGTTTACGCTGATTTTCTTTATTATTTATACGAAACAAAAGAAAATCAGCG
>JANLQI010000357.1:0-13977 GCA_031367705.1 Saprospiraceae bacterium
ATTCAATTTCCGTCTACTATACCTTGTTCATTTTATCTAAATCCAACACCTTAATATGAAAAACAATAAGTTTCTATCTGCCATAAAACGATTGTCTTTATTGTGGGCGATGACATTTACCCCCCTCAGTATAAACAGCCTTTCGGCGCAAAATTTTTACAATATCGACAGCATCGCCGAGTACCGCGTGTATTTCACCCAACCCAATTGGGATGCCATTCTCGATTCTATGGCTTTGTTGGCAGATGAACCTTTTTTCGTTGCTAAACGATTGGTTATCAATGGTGTGTCTTATGATTCGGCGGGTGCAAAATATAAAGGCAATTCTACTTTTAGGGTAACCAATAAGAAAAATCCGTGGCATTTTGAATTAGACCATGTGCGCAGTGGACAGAATTTTCAAGGCTTTAAGGATTTCAAATTGTCCAATATTTTTCAAGACCCGTCTTGTCTTCGAGAAGCCTTGAGTTATGAAGGTTTGCAATATTATATGCACGTCCCAAAAGCCAATTTCGCCAGAGTCTATGTCAACGATGAATTGATTGGGCTTTACACCAATGTCGAAGCCATTACAAAGACATTCTGTAAGCGCGAGTTTCAATCAACAGGTGATAATCCATTTTTCAAATGCAATGCGCCTATCTTTAATGGTACAGGTTTTAGAACGCCTAATTTTTCATATCAAACGGCTGACTCCACACGCTATTTTCCTGCTTATGAGTTAAAATCTGATTTTGGTTGGAATCGGCTTGTTGCCCTGTGTGATACTTTGAACAATCAAACCCAAGCCATCGAAAAGATTTTAGACGTTGACCGTGCGCTGTGGATGTTGGTTTTCAATAACTTATACGTTAATTTAGATTCCTATTCGGGTGGCATAGGTCACAACCATTATTTGTATCAAGACGACAATGGACGTTTTAATAACATCGTTTGGGATCTCAATCAGTCTTTTGCATCGTTCAAAGCGACTGGTATTAGTAACCCCGCAAATGTCGATACTTTGAGTGCAATGAATCTGACACCATTTATGCACGAAACAAATGCCGCCCGTCCATTGATTCAAAAACTATTTGCCAATCCGAGGTATCGACGGCAATTTGTGGCACATTATAAAACCATGATGGAAGAACAATTTGCTTCGGGTCGGTACAAAACGATGGGTGCACGTATGCAAAATACGATAGATGCAGAGGTGTTGCGCGATGTCAATAAATTTACAACCTACGATGCTTTCCGAAAGAATTTATTCATTGCTCAAAACAATAATGGTGGGTTGCCGAACCTCAGCAGCTTTACAGGTATTGTGAGCATGATGGATGGGCGGGTGAAATATCTGACTCAATCCGTACCAGAATTTCAAAGAACACCCCCCTCAGTATCTGAACTCAAAAATGCGCCTTTAACACCTCGTTTGAATGACAATATTCAAATAACGGCTAAAATAACGGGTTCAAATGCGGTTTATATCGGTTATCGCTACCGAAATTCCGCTATTTTTCAAAAAATACCGATGCTCGACAATGGCTTAAATGGCGATGGTGCTGCCAACGACAATGTTTTTGGCGCAACCATCAAAGCACAATCGGCGGTTATTGAGTACTATATTTATGCAGAAAACGATTTGGCGGGTATTTTTTCACCTGTTCGTGCAGAACATGAGTTTCATCAAATCAACGTCACCGTTTCTACAAATCTCAATGCGGGTGATGTCGCTATCAATGAAATTATGGCGGACAATACCAAAACCGTTAAAAACCCAAAAGGCGATTATGCAGATTGGGTGGAATTGTATAACAATACAAATCAAGCGATTAGTTTGGCAGGTGCATACATCAGTGATGATAAATCTTTTCCAAAAAAATACACCTTGTCTGCCAATGCCATCATCCCCGCCAACGGCTATCTCATCGTTTGGTGCGACGACGATTCGACAAACACGACGGATGTGCAACCACACACCAATTTCAAACTATCGAACAACGGAGAAGCGGTGATTTTGACCAATGTGGCTAATGTTGTGATAGATTCCGTCACATTTCCAAAGCAGAAAAAAGACACGACTTGGGCGCGTTTTCCCAACGCAACAGGCGCATTTCGCTATTTATTGCCTACGTTTAATGCCATTAATGTCTTAACCGCTACAAACGACTTGGCTGATGGTGCATTATTGTCTATTTATCCAAATCCAACAAACAGTATTTTAACGATTTCGTCTGAAAAGGGCCCCCTCAGTAAAATCACGCTTTTAAATACGCTTGGTCAAGCGACAATGTCCATTCAGAATACAAATAATACAAGTATAACACTTGATGTTGGCGATATACCCGAAGGCATTTATTTTCTGAAAGTGGATAATTACAGTCTTAGAAAAGTCGTGATACAGCATTGATAAAATTTGAATTACCTTTAGGATTCAAGATTAATCATTAGCCAAAATCTGAAAAATGAATAGAAGAGACTTAATTAAAAACGGATTACTGACAGTGGCAGGCTCAAGCATTTTAGACACAAATGCGAAGCAACCATTCGAGAAAAAGAAAAAAAGCCAATTCAGCTATTGCTTAAATACCAGCACCATACGGAAACAGAATTTGGGCTTGGTCGGTGAAATCAAAACCGCTGCCAAAGTCGGTTTCAATGGCATCGAAATATGGATGAATACCTTAGAAACCTATGTCAAAGAAGGTGGTAAACTGTCTGAGATTCGGAAATTGGCTGATGGCTTAGGCATTCGGATTGAAGACTCGATTGGATTTGCCGCTTGGGTTGTAGATGATGAATCAAAAAGAACTGCTGCTTTAGAACAAATAAAGAGAGAAATGGATATGCTCGCTCAAATTGGGTGCAAACGCATAGCCGCGCCGCCTTTTGGTGCAACTAATGAGCCAGGGCTAAACCTCTACAAAGCGGCTGAAAGGTATATTAAAGTCTTGGAATTGGGTAAAGAAATGGGTGTCGTGCCACAATTAGAAATGTGGGGCTTTTCAAAGAATTTACATCTTTTTGGTGAAACTTTGTTGGTAGCTTCACAAACAGGGCATGCCGATGCGCTCATTTTAGCCGATGTTTATCACTTGATTCGAGGCGGCTCGCCCTTTAATGCCTTAGAGTTTGTCAATGGCAACAACGTTCAGATGTTTCACATGAATGATTATCCCGCTATTGACGATAATACAAAGCTGACTGATGCGATGCGGGTCATGCCAGGAGATGGTGTTGCGCCCTTAAATCAGATTTTACAAACCCTTCATGCTAAAAACACGCCCATTGTACTTTCATTAGAAATTTTCAATGAAAACGTTTGGAAAATGGACGCTGTGGCAGCGTGTACCATAGGGCTTGCGAAGATGAAAGCCAGTGTTGCAAAGGCTTTAAAAGGTTGAGGTATAGGATACTGAAATTTGAATAGTTTTATTTTTTGCAAAAAAACAAAACTATTCAAATTTCAGTATCCTGTACCTGTATCAAATTACCAAATCGCGCATTAAACCCTTCAATCCCTTGTAAACCGCCTGTGTGAACGGCAATAATGGTCGTATTTTTAGGAAAAAAACCTTTTTCTATTAAATCAAAAACACCATAAAGCATTTTACCTGTGTAAACAGGGTCGAGTGCGATGTTGTGTTGGGTTTTAAAATCATTGATAAAATCTATCAAAGGTCGTGTCCATTTGGCATAGCCGCCAAAATGGTAGTCGTTTTGGATTGACCAATGCTTTTTTTGTTCAAAAAAGCATTGTTTTTCGTTTAGTACCCCCTCAGTATTTTGCTCTTTTTGGGCATTTATTAGCAGTTCTAAAACATCATTTTCTAAAAAATCACCTTTGAGTGCCGCAAAACCTAAAACATTAATCGGCTTCGGTAGGGTAGTGGCGGCTGAAACAATACCCGCTGTTGTGCCGCCAGTGCCACAAGCCAAGCAGATATAATCAGGCGTTGCGCCCAATTGCTCGATGATTTCAGGAACGATTTCGGCTGCGCCTTGCATCGCTAAAGTATTTGTGCCACCTTCCGGCAATACATAATAATTTGGAAAATGGTTTTCTAAATCCTTAATAATCAAATCTTTATTTCGATAAGCAGAACGTGAAACAAAGTGTAATGTCATACCGCAGCTTTCAGCAAATGCTAAAGTAGCGTTCAAACCTTCGGGTCGTTCGCCTCGAATAACGCCTACGGTTGGCACGTTCATCAATTGCCCTGCGGCAGCAACGGCATGAATATGATTGGAAAATGCACCGCCAAAAGTGATTAAACCCTGTTTGCCTAATCGCTTCATTTCCAAGAGGTTGTACTTGAGTTTTCTGAATTTATTGCCTGATACTGAGGGGTGTATTAAATCATCGCGTTTGATGAAAAGGCGTACTTGATGCGCGTCAAGTCGTTCATCTTCAATGCCTTGCAGTGGGCTGTGGATATTGTTTTGATAAAAAAACATACTTCTATATGCTATTGAGAATTGAAAACACTTATTTTGTCGCCTTATCGAATCCATAAAGGTATAGAAACAGAAATTTACATAGTTTTCATTTTTGCAAAAAAACGAAAACTATGTAAATTTCTCTTTACTATACCTAATTGCCAACTTTTAAAAGATAAATTGTGAAAGCGACCACATTGAAAATTGCAAACGTCTTAGCGTTTATTATCGTCTTGATTGTCAATTATTTAGCCAATGCTTTGCCCTTGAATGGCATAAGTACGGGTGCTGTTTCTGACAAATACTACAACGAATTTGCGCCTGCGGGTGTCACTTTCGTTATTTGGGGTGTCATTTATGCCCTCCTTTTGGGCGTGATGATTTGGCAGTTTATGGGTATAAATCATTTGAAAACCATTGCGGTGAAGGAAATTGGTCTCTTATTTATCCTTAATTGTGTGCTAAATGCTTTGTGGTTGTATGCGTGGCACCACGAAGCGTTAGTCATTACATTGGTGTTGATGCTCGGGATTCTCTGGAGTTTGGTTCAAATCAATCAGATTGAATCTAAGAAGTTATCGCCGCATACACCTTTGAGAGGCTTGTTGCAGAGTGCTTTTGGCGTTTATCTCGGTTGGATTTGTATTGCAACTATTGCCAATTTTACGACCTTTTTTGCCAGTATTCAATTCAATAAACTCGGTTTGTCCGATACATTTTGGACGGGCGGTGTCATCGGCATTGGTGCGATAACCGCCGCTTTATTGGTGGTACGTTTCAAAAATATATTCATCGGTCTCGCTGTTTTATGGGCTTTGGTCGGCATAGTGATACGTCAAAGTGAATTGCATGGACATTTTACGGCTATCAGTTGGGCAGCTTTGACGTACAGTTTAGCTGTGGTAGCGAGTTTGTTTTATGGGCGGCGGTGAATGGATTACGTGATAAGTGAAAAATTATATTTTGGGGTAGCGGGTAAGTTGAAAAATGTTTTTATCATCATGGATTGTCAAACTATTGCGTAAAAATGTATTTTTGCATTACAATAATCAGGTTTAGATATAAAACGATATAAATAATGTATATTCAAAAGGTAGAAATAAAGAATATTCGTTCAATCAGTCATTTTGAAATGAATTTCTCGAAGCCTGCGGGTTGGCATGTTTTAATTGGGGATAATGGTGTGGGAAAATCAACAATTATAAGGAGTATCGCATTAGGTTTATTAGGCGAAGACCATGCAAAAGCTCTTTCGTCTTTTGAAGACTTTTCAAATTGGTTACCACCAAAATCAATAAAAGGTGAAATCGAAGTATCTGTTAGTAGAGACAACACTTATGATAAACCTGTTTACAAGATGTCTAAAAATGGTGTTGCCTTATCTGTAATAAGCATAGAAAAAAAGAATGGTAGTGGTAAAGTTGAGATTAGTGGACAGATTAAACCAACCACTGCTTTATGGGGAAAGGACAGCCTAAGTGGGTGGTACACAGCTGCTTATGGTCCTTTTCGAAGGCTAAGAGGTGGCTCAGATGTTTTTTCACATTTAAATAGTAGTAAGCCAAGGCTCGGTGCTTGTATCTCTGCTTTCCGCGATGATGTAGCATTGACTCAATTGACTGCTTGGCTAAAAGATTTGGCTTTGGATGCTGCCAAAAAGCCAAAAGCAAAAAAGGATTTACAAGGCATTATCAACTTTATCAATAAATCTAAACTCTTACCTAATGAAGCAGAGTTGTTAGATGATATTGATTCCGATGGTATTCGTTTACGTGATGCGAATGGTGTTGAAGTTTCTTTATATGAAATGAGTGATGGTTATCGTTCAGTGTTGAGTATGACATTAGATATTATTCGATTTCTTATTGAGATTTATGGGACAGATAAGGTGTTTGAAAACAAGGAACAAGAGTTCATCAACCTACCTGGTGTTGTTTTGATTGATGAAATAGATGCACATCTACATCCAACATGGCAAACACGCATCGGTCAATGGTTCACAAAATATTTTCCTAATATTCAGTTTATTGTTACAACACATAGCCCATTGGTTTGTCGCGCTTGTGAAAATGGCAGTATTTGGCGACTCGCTTCACCAAATAGCGGTGAAAAATCAGCGGAGATAACAGGAATTGAAAAAAATAAACTTATCTACGGGAATATTTTAGATGCTTATGGAACAGAAGTGTTTGGCAGCGCGCCCGTCCGTTCTGAAAAATCCGAAGATATGTTAAGCAGACTTGGTTCACTTAATATCAAATTTGCATTAAGCAAAACGACTACCTCAGAAGAGGATGAGAGACTTAAACTTCAACAAATTCTTTCTACTGATGCTCCGACTGGTTTCTAAATCCTTAACATCTGCGACACAAGCACAATTAGAGGCACTTCAAAAGCTTGTAAATGACAAAGCACGTTTTGCAGACAAAACTGCAAAAGCGCAATCGTTGTGGGATAACAAAAGCAGTTCAAGGATTGGAAAAGCAACTTTTGAAGAAATCAAGATGCAACTTGTCAAGATGTGTGTTTCGGTGGGGATATGCAATTATTGTGAACAAAGTGAAGCCAATGATATTGAGCATATCTTTCCTAAATCTTTTTTTCCTTCTTTGACTTTTGTTTGGAGCAATTATCTTTTAGCTTGCAAACAATGTAATACAGCTTTTAAATTAGACAGGTGTTTTGTCTTAGATACGCATGGAAATATTCAGGAAACGATACGTGGACAAGAGCCTGCTCACCAAACAGTTGCATTAATTAATCCAAGATTGGAAGACCCCGCAGAATATATGATTTTGAACACACAGAATTATATTTTTGAAATTTATGATGATTTATCAAGCGTGAAATACAATAAGGCAGACAAAACACTTGAAATTTTAGCACTCAACACAAGGCATACACTTATAGCCACCCGTGAACATACTGCCCAATATTTTTATCAACGGATGGCGCTTTTAGTAAGGTTGTTAGATGCTGAAACAATCGAGCAAATACATCATTTATTGACTCCGTACGACAGATATTTAGATACTAACAAAACATTGAATGAACTTAAAGCATCCATTACAGATGGTTTCAAAAGGGATATTGTGCAACATGCACACCCCTCAGTATGGGCAGCGATAAAATTGGTGGACAGCAAAACTAATCCTAAATGGGCAAATCTATTTCAACAACTTCCTGACGCTTTGACTTGGTAAAATATAATATCAAAAGTTTCCAGCAATAAAATTCATCTATTCCTTCACCAATAAAAACGTCTTTAAATGTCAAAACAAAACGTCTTCTTCGTTTTCCTCTTGTTGTTGTCGTTCCAAAGCATCGCACAACCTAAAATCATGGGTTTTACGGCTGCCAATGCCGTAAAACAAACAGATTTAGAAAAACAATTCGATGCCCAACTCAATCCTCAGAACTTAGATACGTGGATGCAATTCCTCACTTCGCATCCGCATCATGTCGGTTCGCCACATGACAAAGCCAATGCCGATTATATGCTCAATTTATTCAAAAGTTGGGGCTATGATGCAAAAATTGAGACTTATCAAGTCTTGTTTCCAACGCCTAAGACAAGGGTTTTAGAGTTGTTGGGTGCAAAACCTTACAAAGCCAAACTCGAAGAAGGGGCTTTGAAAGAAGACAAAACCAGCGGTCAGAAATCGGAACAACTACCGAGTTACAATGCCTATTCTGCGGATGGCGATGTGACCGCAGAATTGGTCTTTGTCAATCGCGGTATCCCTGCCGATTATGAAGAATTGGACAAAATGGGCATTGATGTCAAAGGTAAAATCGTCATTGCCAAATACGGCGGCTCATGGCGGGGTATCAAACCCAAAGTCGCGGCTGAACATGGGGCAATTGGTTGCATCATCTATTCCGACCCTGCCGACGATGGTTATGTGCAAGGCGATGTCTATCCTGTGGGGCCGTTTCGTCCAAAAGATGGTGTCCAGCGTGGTTCGGTCATGGATATGCCCGTTTATCCAGGCGACCCTTTGACGCCAAACGTCGGTGCAACGGCTGATGCCAAACGTTTGGATAGAAAAGACGCAATTACCATTATGAAAATCCCTGTTTTGCCCATTTCTTATGAAGATGCCTTGCCTTTGTTGTCGTCTTTGGGCGGTGAAGTTGTGCCTGAAAAATGGCGTGGTGGTTTGCCTATTACCTATCATGTGGGCCCGAGCAAAGACAAAGTGCATTTGCAATTGGCTTTTAATTGGGACATCAAACCTGTCAATAATGTCATCGCCAAAATGGTGGGCAGCGAGTTTCCTGACGAATGGGTGATTCGTGGTAATCATCACGATGGTTGGGTCAATGGTGCAGGCGACCCTGTCAGTGGTTTGGTCGCCGAGTTAGAAGAAGCGCGGGCGATTGGTGAATTGGCAAAAAAGGGCTTTAAACCCAAACGTACCATTATATATTGTGCATGGGACGGCGAAGAGCCGAGTTTATTGGGTTCTACGGAATGGGTAGAAGACCATCAAGTCGAATTGGCGCAAAAGACCGTTGCATACATCAATTCCGATGGCAACGAACGGGGTTTTATCGGTGCGAGTGGTTCGCATACTTTAGAGACGTTTTTTAATGAAATTACTGAGGGGGTCATTGATCCACAAACGGGTGTCACGATTAAAGAAAGGCGTTATGCCCATGCCGTTGTAGAAGCAGATAAAAACAGTCGTGCTAAACTTTTGGGCAATAAACACATGAAACTCGGTGCTTTGGGCGCGGGTTCTGACTATTCCCCTTTCTTTCAACATCTCGGTATTGCGTCCATGAACCTCGGTTTTGGTGGCGAAGGTGAAGATGGACAATACCATTCCATTTACGATTCTTACGATGAGTTTGTTCGTTTCAAAGACCCGGGGTTTAAATACGGTGTGGCTTTGTCGAAAACCGCAGGACGTGTTACAATGCGTTTAGCCAATGCCGATGCTTTGCCTTTTGATTTCAATACGTTTTCTAAAACTTTGAATGGCTATGCAGAGGACGTGAAAACGTTATTGGGCAATGCTCGGACGGAAACGGAGACGGAGAATAAAATGATTAAAGAAAAACTGTTCGATGTAGCGAAAGACCCAACGAAACAGTATAAATCGCCAACGGCAAAAGGCATTGTGCCTTTCCTCAATTTTAGTGCTTTGGACAATGCTTTGGTCGCTTTGAAAACAGCTGCCGAGGACTTTCAAAAATTGTATGACAAAGCCGCACAATTACCTGCTGCCAAACAGCAACAACTCAACGCGATAATGTACAAAGCCGAAAGAAGCCTTTTGCAACAAAAAGGTTTGCCGCGTCGGGAGTGGTATAGACATCAAATCTATGCGCCAGGTTATTACACAGGTTATGGTGTGAAAACATTGCCCGGTATTCGTGAAGGTATCGAAGAACGGCATTGGCAAGAAGCGCAGGAACATATTGAAATCGTTGCCAAAACCATTCAGGCTTATACGAATGAGGTCAATAAAGCGATAGCGATTTTGCGTTAATTTTGGAGTAGGTATAGTAGACAGAAATTTAATTGGTTTTTGCTTTTTTTTTGCAAAAAAAAAATAAAAAACCAATTAAATTTCTGTCTACAATACCTGCGCTGCAACCAGAGAGGGGAACACCAAAAGTTTCCCTCTCTTTGTGTATAAGTCATTCATAAGTTGAGAATGGCTGTGGATAAATAAACTTAGGCTGTGAATAAGTGGTGTTATTGGACTTGTAAGTAGATAAGAAATGTGGATAAATATGAACTCTGTTAAGGTAATCCACAATCCGCTGTTAATAACTGAGGTTATGCGTGGATAACTCGAAGAGAGAAGTTGAAAACAAAGCCTTTTATTTGTTGATAACAGTAGGAAAGTTGTTAGTAAAAAAAATAAGCTGTTGATAAGTTGCTTTTGGAACATGATGCGCCTTTTTGGGTGTGGATTTGTTGAGATATAGTTTTTTATACCTCAACAAAAGGGCGAATTTGGAAAATTTCATTACAGTACATTGTTGAGGCGTTTTTGGGAAAACAAGCCACTAAGGAATTGTGAAACACCCAAACGCAACGTAAACCGTCATAAAAGCGTTAGGTTGATGATTTGACAATTTAAGGCGTTAAAACTTATGGAAAAAAAATCTTTGCTCTTAAATTGGGGTAATCTCAACAAAAACATCTAATTTTGCAGCCCAATGATGAAAAATTTCGTAACACTCCTGTTATTTAGCCTTTTAATGGCTTCAACTGCTTGCAAAAATGAATTTGACAAGCTACGTGCAAGCGGTGACGTGAAGTTGCTGACGCAAAAAAGTTTAGAATTCTACGAAAAAGGGGCTTATGACAAAGCACAGACCTTGTTCGAGTTGATTATGCCGAGCTTGAAAGGACAGAACGTTCTTGAAGAAATTTCGTATAAGTATGCCTACACGCATTATTATCAAAGAAATTACAGTTCGGCGAATTTCTATTTCAAAAACTTTGCTTTGACTTTTGCCAACTCTCCTTTGCGTGAAGATGCGGAATTTCAAGCGGCTTACTCTGAATACAAGCAATCGCCTACGTTCAGACTTGACCAATCAAATTCTTTAAAAGCGATTGAAGGTTTTCAGTATTTTTCTAATAACTTTCCTGAAAGTCCGCGCGTAAAAGAATGTAATAAATTGATTGACGAATTGCGCCAAAAAATGGAGCATAAAGCCTTTGACGAAGGGACACTTTATTATAACATTTCTCGTTATCAAGCCGCTATCCAAGTTTTTGAAAATTTGTTAAAGGATTATCCAGAAACGGCGAACGCTGAGGAAGTTCGTTTTTTGATTTTAAAAGCGGAGTATGAATTTGCTAAAAACTCCATTTATGAAAAACAATTGGAGCGTTATAAATTGGTTGTCGAAAAACATAAAGATTTTAAAGATAAGTTTCCAAAGAGCCGCTTTCAAAAAGATGCGGATATTTATTTAAAAAATGCGAATAATAAAATAAAAGAATTCAACAATGTCAGATATCAAAACCAGAGTGCAAGGTCTTGACCCAAATGTTCAAGCTCGCGACATCGTCGCTGTTGTCGGTGGTACAGGTAATATTTATGAGTCGCTCAATGTTGTGACAAGACGCGCCCGTCAGTTGGCTGTGGATTTGAAACACGAGTTGAACAATAAATTGCAAGAATTTACCATCAACACCGATACAATCGAGGAAATACAAGAGAACAAGGAACAAATCGAAATATCGAAGTTCTACGAACGCTTGCCAAATCCTTCTGTCATCGCTCTTGATGAGTTTATGAAAGGTGAAATCCACTACCGCTACCCTGCGGAAGACAGAAAGAAAAAGTAATTCATTTGTAATGATGAATGATGAATGATGAATGATGAATTGGTAAAAATGATTCATCATTCATCATTCATAATTCATCATTCTATGAAAGTTATCCTTGCCATATCGGGCAGCATCGCCGCTTACAAATCTGCCATTTTGACCCGCCTTTTTGTCAAAAATGGGGTAGAAGTTCAAGTCTTAATGACGGACTCTGCGCGTCAATTCATCACTCCTTTGACGCTTTCGACCCTCTCAAAACGTCCCGTTATTTCCGAAATCATTTCTGACGCTGCTTGGAACAACCACGTCGAACTTGGCCTGTGGGCTGATGCCTTTGTCGTCGCTCCTGCAACGGCTACGACATTATCTAAAATGGCTGCGGGTAATGCAGACAATATCGTTACAGCTACCTATCTATCGGCACGTTGTCCCGTTTTTGTCGCCCCAGCGATGGATTTGGATATGTGGACGCATGGTGCAACCCGTCGCAACCTCGATTTACTGAGAGGGGATGGTTGCCACATTATTCCTGTCGGTCATGGTGAGTTGGCAAGCGGCTTGGTGGGTGATGGCCGCATGGCTGAACCAGAAGATATTGTTGGTTTTCTCGAAGCTTTTTTTGCTCAAAAAAAAGACCTTTTACATAAAAAAATACTCGTAACGGCGGGACCAACATACGAGGCACTCGATCCTGTGCGTTTCATAGGCAATCGTTCATCGGGCAAAATGGGCTATGCCATTGCAGAAGAATTGGCGGAACGAGGCGCAGAAGTGACTTTGATTTCGGGACCGACAAAACTCTCGTCGAAGCACCCCTCAGTAAAATGCCTAAAAGTGGAGTCCGCGCAGCAAATGTTTGAATTGTCAACCGCAGAATTTCCAAATTGCGATGGGGCTATTTTAGCAGCGGCCGTTGCGGATTATCGTCCTAAAGAAGTGTCTGATGTGAAAATCAAGAAAAAAGACAGTGAAATGAGCCTCGAATTAGAAAAAACACCTGATATAGCGGCTCATTTAGGTACAATAAAACAAGCGCATCAACGCACTGTCGGCTTTGCTTTAGAGACCAATAATGAATTTGAGAACGCTGTTTCTAAGTTGAAAAGAAAGAATTTTGATTTCATTGTGCTTAATTCTATGCAAGACAAAGGCGCAGGTTTCAACACCGACACCAATAAAATAAGCATCATTTTTGATGAGACAACGTTTAAGACTTTTGACTTGAAAAGCAAGGACGATGTGGCTAAAGATATTGTTGATAATTTAGTCCAATTATTTTAAATTACAATTTATAAACAAAGGATAATCAAATTATTAAAATGAAAATACAACGACTTTTTGCCATTGTTCTTTTTATGGCTTTGATACTGAGGGGGGGCATCAGCCATGCCCAAGAGTTTAATTTTACGATCAAAGTGGTCAATCCTCAAGTACGTTTGGCAGACCCCAAAGTATTTGTCAGTCTTGAAAATGCTTTGAAAGAACTCATCAACGGTAATAAATGGACAGATGATATTTTTGAATTGAATGAACGTTTGACTGGTTCGATTCAATTAACAATTGACAAAGAAAACAGTCAAACGGCTTTCACCGCGAAATTAGCGATACAAGTCAATCGTCCTGTTTATGGCACTGATGCAACAACGCCGCTTTTTATTCATTTGGACAAGGAATTGTCGTTCAGTTATGAGCAGTTTCAACCCGTTCAGTTTGTCAAAAACAACTTTACGGACAACCTCAGTTCGACGATTGGCTATTATCTTTATGTCATGTTGGCGATGGATTATGATTCTTTTGCACCACAAGGCGGTGATGCTTTTTGGCAAACGGCACAAGACATTTATAATGTCCTTCCCGAAGGAGCGAAAGGAGAGTGGAAAGGCAAAGAATTGGGCAATACTAACCGCTATTGGTTTGTCGAAAACATGTTGAGTCCGCGTCTAAAAGGTTATCGTCAAGGCATTTACGAATATCATCGTTTGGGTATGGATAATGCTGCAACAGATATGGGGCGTTGTAAAACCATGATTTTGCAAGCACTTGAACGCATGGAAGAAGCCCATCAATCTTATCCAAATACCCTCGCGATTCGCATGTTTTCATTGACGAAAGTTGATGAATTGGTCGAGATTTTCAAAGGCGCAGCACCCGACCAAAAGACACGCATGATAGCTATTATGCAAAAAATTGACCCATCTAATTCATCAAAATACACCGCCGTAGGCTTTTAATTTAATGGATAATGGATA
>JANLQI010000382.1:0-23064 GCA_031367705.1 Saprospiraceae bacterium
CCACAGCAAAAAAAAGAAGAAATGATTTCGTTTTGGTTAGAAAAATAGCTAAAAAAAACAATAAAAGTAAGATCCCAAAACGTAAAATCAATCTTTTAATTTCAACGAAATAATACGATGCAAAAACAATGAACGTACAAATCAAGTAGTTCGCATGAAAAATAGGGTTACGAAAAAACCCATAAGCGCGCAGTGTATCACCGATTAGTGGATAACCTCCATTAGTTTGCGATAAATTCTTATCCATTCCAATAACACCTAAGATATAAGAACCAATGGAAATGAAAGATGCTAATATTCCTAATAAAGCAAATAATGTTAAACCACTTTTGAACCAAATATTCAGTTTTTGATGCCTAAAAGCAAAGTTTATAACAAAATAAAAACTTGTCATATAGCCACACCCAATGAGTTCGCGTAAACTATTATTGGTAGGATGTTGAAAATAGGCGGTCAAAACAATCAGACCATAAGCCAAAATTAGAGAATCAATTTTTAGCCATTCTGAAAATACAGACTGCCGATTTTGCCAAATATTTGGTAATTGAAATAAAAAAGTAATTGCCATAGGGATAAATAATATCTCTGGCAAAAAAATAACACCCAGAGATGTTCTTAGTGAAACCAATTTTTCAACTGCAAAACTAATTGTGTAAGCGATGAAAAAAAACATAAATACCTTATTGATATCTATGTTTTTTCTTAGTAATGTTATCAAAATTTTGTATTAATTTTTAACGCTATTTATCTTAGCCATCAATTTCTCTACGGTAAAAGACCATTCCAACTCCTTCAATTTCTCTACTAAAATCGTCTGTTCCACCTTTCCATTTTTTTGAAATTGATTAAAATGGGTCAAAATACAATGATGTAATTCATCATAAGAACGGTCATTGTAAACGACACAACCTGCATTTAGGTTATTCATAATTGTTTCAAATTCAATATCTTGCGTGCCGTTTACAAGCACAACAATCGGTTGCTTTGCTGCCAAATATTCATAAAACTTACCAGTCATCACGCCTGTCCATTCTGGCGTAGCCGATGTCAATAAAAGATTGATATGACTGGTTCGTTGTAGTCGTTTGGCTTCACTTAAAGGAATCATGCCATGACTAACAAAGTAAGATGCCAAACCATAACGGTTCACCCAATCGAGCCAAAGTTGTGTATCTTTTCCTGCATAGACGAACTGAAAATTGTCGATTGTTAAAATACCTTTATCGGTCAGTTCTTTTAATATTTCAAGTAAAAGCTGCGGATTTCGTTCATCACCATACATCGAACCCGTGTAACAAATAGTAAATTTTTCAGGAAAACGACTTTGATAGTCATCATTAACTTCATTTATACTGAGGGGAGCTATACCGTTATGAAAAACATAAACGTTTGAATGATAGGCTTTTAAATGCTTTGCTAAACCTTCTGAAACAGTCGTCACAAGGTCTGCTTTTTTCAAAATTTGACGATTACACCAATGTTGAAAAGGTCGCCAAAAAACAATATCGTAGTGTGGTTCGACGTGCAAATCTCGAAAATCGGCTATCCAAACGAGTTTGGGGTAAAATATTTTAAGTAATCGAGCAACAACGTGGTCCGAATAAGGTGAAAATGATGAATAAATTGTGTGAATATGATGTTTACGAATGAGCTTAATCGCAATAATAAAGGAATGGATAATATAAATCAAACCGCCTTCACCCCAAAGCAGAGTAGTTGGAAAGCTCTTGTTAAGTTTAATAATAAACTTAACAAGCTGATTTGATTTTGTATCTTCTTTAAAACTAACGGAAGAGCGAGAGCGGAGAGTCGAGAGCGTTCGATAATCAAAAGTCAGTGCTTCATGTATTTCCACCCCCTCAGTATTGGGTAGGTTTTCTGTCGGTAAACGCCGTCGATTAGAGGTTGTAACAATATGAATACCGTTGAAGTAAGGCGCTACAAATTGCGAAAAATAGTAAGAACGAAGAACAGCAATAATCTTAATGGGTGGATAAAAATAAGCTAAAATGAGTAATGGTTCGGGACTTTTTATCGTATCTGATGTGTTCATTCTTGTTTCTCTCTGTTGAATTATTAATTTAGTCGATAAGATATTGGTTAATTTTTTTCACATAACGCTCGATAATAATATCTTCATCGAACTCCAACTGCATTTTTTGACGCGCTTTCACACCCATTTCTTTTTTTTCTTGTGGTAAAAGATGAATAAAAACTTCTATCTTTTCGATGAGGTCTTTTACATTTTTGGGTTGACACAAAAAACCTGTTTCATTATCACTTACAACTTCTCTACAACCAATATTATCAGTTGTGATAATAGGTTTGCCCATACTGGCTGCTTCAAGAAGAATGCGGGAAATACCTTCTCGATAGTAGGAAGGAAAAACGAGGCAATCAATGTGACACAGAACGCTTTTTACATCTGTTGTTTCACCCAAATAGTGCAAGATGTTTTCTTCTTGCCAGTCGGTTATCTGCTCAGGCATAACAGAATTTGGGTTTTTCAAGTCAATAAAACCGAGCAACTCAAACTCTACAAAATCGTATTTGTTCTTGATATATCGTGCAGCTTCAACCAACTCCCCAACACCTTTGTCCCAAATGAGGCGACCAGCAAAAAGAAAGGTTAGTTTTTCTATTTTAGGATTTAAAGGTTGACAATCATCCATAAAATAACGCGTATTGATACCTTCGCTTGGCAAAATATAAGCTTTTTTAAGACTTACAATCTTATGTTCAATAAATGTTAATTTGTCTTTTTCGTTCAAAAACCAAACTTCTTTACTTAACAAAGCTGCAAAACGGTACATATTGACGATTAAAAAACGTAATAAATCGTTTTTAAAAGTAAACATGTGACCCAAACCAGTTGTAACTGCTATAGATGGAATCTTGCACCAAGCCGCCGCACAAGTACCATAAATATTAGGTTTTATGGTATAATGAAAAATAAAATCTACCTTATACTTCCTATAAATACGAATAAGTTGCAACACTGTTTTGCAATCATTAAACGGATTAATACCATAGTTTTGAATATCAACATGATGATAATGAAAGCCTTCCGATATTAAAATAGAACTAAAAGCATCTTTGGGCGCAATAACCAATACGTCAAATCCTAAATTTTTCAAATGATGAATCAAGCCCAATCGAAAATTATAGATACTCCATGAAGTGTTTGAAACAATCGCTATTGTTCTTTTTTTTGTACGATTCACAAATCAGAATTAATGAAAAATGGATAAAAAGGTCTTTTAACCAATCTACCCATCCTTGTCATATTTTTATAAATATTTATTCCCTTTCAACTTTTTTATCGTCTCAGTCACTTGCTTGATTTCCTGCTCTTTCGATTTTGGATAAATCAACAAAGCATCGTTTTCGTCAACAACTATGTAGTCATCAAGCCCCCTCAGTATAACGAGTTTTTCGTTAGGCGCGCGCACAAGGCAGTTTGTTGAGTCATACACTAAAATGTTGTCGCCTTGAACGACATTGGCTTCGGCATCTTTATTAGATTCATCATACAATGCACCCCAAGTGCCTAAATCTGACCAACCGAAATCTCCTGGAATGGTATAAACATTATCTGCTTTTTCTAAAATAGCGTAATCAATTGACACTGAACGTGTTGTCGGATAATGCTCGTTGATGAAGTTTTGCTCCCCCTCAGTATTGTAGGCATTTTCACCCTGTTTTAGTATGTCATAAATATCTTCTGCGTTGTGCTTAAAAGACTTCAAAAGGGTTTTGACAGACCATATAAAAATACCTGCATTCCAAACGTAATTGCCCGCTTTTAAGAAATCTTGTGCCGTTTCTAAATTTGGTTTTTCCTTGAAACTCATCACTTTATATATACCATCCTTATTGGCATCGTGACGATTATACTGCACATAACCATAACCTGTATTGGGCGAAGTGGGCGTAATACCGAGCGTTACAATAGCTTCTTTTTGGCTGGCAAAATCAAGGGCTTGCTTGATATTTTCGAGGAAAACCGATTCTTTCAAAATCAAATGGTCACTTGACGCAACGACAAATGTGGCTTCTGGATTCAAGCTTTCTAACTTAAACGCAGTATAAGCCAAGCACGGTGCGGTATTATTACGGCTGGGTTCTGCAAGGATTTGATTGTCCGTCACGTCGGGCAACTGCTCTTTAACCAAGCTGATATAAGCCGAATTAGTAACAATAAAGATATTTTCCTTAGGAATAAGTGGCAAAAAACGCTCATAAGTGATTTGCAAAAGCGATTTACCTGTACCGAGAATATCGAGAAATTGTTTCGGTCTTTCTTCGCGGCTGGCTGGCCAAAATCGGCTACCAACACCGCCTGCCATGATGGCGACGTAATGATTAGAATTCATAAGTTTTATTCATCTTTGAGGTGTATGTTGCCCCCTCAGTATTTTTATGTTTTTATAAATGTATTATTGATTGGTTTTCAATAAAGATGGGTCAAAACCATAGTCTTTTATCAGTTGTTCAATTGAAAAAGAATGACCTAAAATGGTAATGGTATCTTGCCAATTTTGAATCAACCAAGGCGTTCCGTCGTTTTTAGCAATCCAAACTTTACGAGATTTGGTAAAAATCCAAACCACTTGTTCAACACCAAAATCGAGATATTTCTGTATCTTTTCACTAAAATACTTTTGGAAATCTTCAACTGATTCGGGTGCTGCTTTTGTATCAACTTCAACAACAATAACAGGTGGGTAATCGGCATATTTACCTGACCAAATTCTTTCAAAGGTCAGTTGTGATCGGTGAAAAACTGCAAGGTCGGCAGAAAGATTATCACCTAATTGTATATGAACGCCCATTTCACCGAGCATGGTAAAATATTCTTTTTGAATCAAAGGATATAAAAAATTGTTAACCAATGACAAAAAGAACGACTGTAAAGCACTTGCGCCCATAATATCTTCTAATTTAAGTTTTCCCGATAATACGTTTTTATATCCCCGATAGTAGATAGGTTTCCCGTCCATTACTTCATAAACAAGAGAATCGGGAATTTTTTGTACCCGTTTTTTAGGAATGGCTATTTTTTCTTGCGCTTCTATTGTATGTGACATTTTATTTTTTTGCCGAAAGTTAAAGTTTTTTTTTGTCAAAAACCACCCCCTCAGTACAATCTATACAAATCAGAGATTAAAACAAGTCTTTCACTTCTTCAACAACGCTCTTTATTCCCTCTTCTAAGGAAATTTGATGTTGCCAACCCATAGCGTGTATTTTTGATACGTCCATCAATTTACGCGGTGTACCGTCGGGTTTTGTGGTGTCTTGAATGATGTCTCCTTCATAACCGACAATCTTTTTTATCATTTCAGACAAGTCTCGAATCGTCAAGTCAACACCTGTTCCAACATTAACAAAACCTTCTTCATCGAAATTGTCCATCAAAAACAAGCAAGCATCCGCCAAATCGTCGGCGTGCATAAATTCACGGAGTGGCGTGCCTGTTCCCCATAAAATGACTGAGGGGTCGCCGTTTTTCTTTGCAGTCAAAAATTTGCGAATCAAGGCGGGAAGGACGTGTGAATTCTGTAAATCGTAATTATCATTTGGGCCATACAGATTGGTGGGCATAGCCGAAATGAAAGAACAACCGTATTGCGCCCGATAGGCATCACACATTTTTATACCCGCAATTTTAGCGATGGCATAAGGCTCATTCGTCGGTTCGAGTAAGCCCGTGAGTAGATACTCCTCTTTCAAAGGCTGCGGTGCGAGTTTCGGATAAATGCACGAAGAACCCAGAAACATCAGTTTTTTAACCCCATTTAGATAAGCCGCATGAATGACATTTGACTGAATCATGAGGTTTTCGTAGAGAAAATCGGCACGATACACGTTATTTGCCATGATGCCGCCCACTTTTGCGGCTGCCAGAAAAACGTAGTCGGGGCGTTCTTTTCTAAAAAACTCATTGACAGCTGCTTGGTCACGGAGGTCTAATTCTTTAGATTTTCTAAAAATGAGGTTGTCAAAACCATTATTGCGCAACCCCCTCAGTATGGCGGAACCGACCATGCCGCGATGACCCGCGACATAGATTTTACTATTTTTTTCCATAAAAATACTTGTTATGACTTAATTGTTGATTAACCGCACAACCTCAAATACTTCTGCATACCGTGTGTTGATTTGTACGCCACGAGTACGCGCCAAAGAGCGCAAAAATTCCTCATTGGCATAAGGGCGGTGCGCTTGCGATTGGTATTGTTTCAAGGCATTCACTTTGGTTTCAATGTGTCTTTCATCTAAATGAAAAAAGCACGTTGTTGAAAACGTAAAGTTGTTCCAAGGCAATTCATAACACAAAACAGACGTGAACTTGAATGCTCGAATCGCTTCGTTTGATATAGTTGCATGGTCTTGATGAATGTCTTTGGGCGAAGGGACAAAAACCAAATCAGGATTAATTTGGGCTTTTAATTTGATAATATCATCTAAAATGGCTTGCCTATGGTAGTTAAATGTTCTAACATCATACTTTAATAAAGTCAGATTTTCGGGCTTTATACCCAAAACTTTTGTCGCTGCTTTGACTTCAGTTATCAAAATATCTGATGGAAATTGTGGTAAAACAGACTGTTCACAAGCAGAAAAAGCGACATAATAGACTTCGCTGCCTTGTTCGATGAGTTTAGCAATTGTGCCTCCACAACCCAATTCGCCATCGTCGGTATGCGGCGCGAGAACAAGGACTTTTTTAAACGGTATATGAGCCATAAATTAATTTCGGATTTCTAAACGATGATTTCAAATAGGAAGCCACTACCCCTCAGTATAACCGTTGTTTATACGGTTAAACAGCCTCTAAAGTTGACTTTTCACTATTACGAGCTTTCCTTTTTTCAACGATTCGTTGCAAGAAGTAACTTAAAAAAGTCGCCAAAGCGATGACGAGAAACAGCAGTTTAAATGTGCCAATACTTTGGAAAATCAAAACGAAAGCGATGAAAAAAATCGTTACCAACACTAAAATACCTGTTCCCTGCATATGTGAGAAGCCAAAATCTACCAACAAATGATGTATGTGAAGGCGGTCAGGTGAGAAAGGAGAACGCCCTCTCCATATCCGTATCGCGAAGACGCGTGCCGTATCAAAAAGAGGTAAAATCAAAATACCAATGGCGACGGCTGGGCTTGCACTAATCGCTAATGGGTTGATGCCCACAAGAGATTGGTTAATTTCTATAAATTTTATGACCAAAATAGAACAAATCAAACCGAGTAATAAAGCTCCCGTGTCGCCCATAAAAATCTTTGCGGGCGTAAAGTTATATTTCAGAAAAGCCACAATAGACCCTGCCAACGAATAAGCCATGATGGACAAACCGATACTTGTATTCGCTAATGCGGGAGGTGTTGAGGGGTTATTACCTACATAAAAAAACCAAGTGCCAAAAGAGAGCGTAATGAGGGTTGTGATACTCCCTGAAAGCCCATTAATACCATCAATGAGATTGAAGGAATTAATAATAACAATGATTGTAAATATCGAAAGTATAATGCTAAACCAATCATAAATGATGTCAATACCAAACAAACCATGTAAACTTGTAATTTTCACATCTGATTTTAGGACAATAATACCTGCTGCCATTAACTCGCCCAGCAATTTTTTGTAAGGCGAAATAGGCATAATATCGTCTTTAACACCTATGAGAAAAATGACTATGAATGCACAAAGTGTATATTGAAGTTGTCCAAACACATCAAAAGGCATCCAAAATATCATCGAAAACATCAGGCCCGCGAAAATCGCTACACCACCCAATGAAGGGGTGCTTTGAACGTGCGAACGTCTTTCACCTGGTTCGTCGCACAAGTGCTTTTCATGGGCGACATTGATAACAGATGGAATGATAAAGTAGCTGGGAATAAAAGCAGTTATAAAACTTAATAAAACTTCATACATGGTTTGGCGTGGTTTAAAGTATCATACAAATGTAATTTCAAACAAATGTAATTTCAAACAAATGTAGTAAAATATATAAAATTCTTATTTCTTAAACGATTAAAAAACGGTTTTTACCCCCTCAGTATGAACAGGCAATTTTGTCACTTTTCCGTTTTCCAAACGGTATGTTTCGCCACCTTCAGGGCATGTGGCTAAACCTGTTTTATCGAAATTAAGCCTATGACCAAACTCGCTCATCCAACCCATTTGCCGCGCAGGATTACCTACAACGAGGGCATAAGGCAACACCTCTTTCGTGACCACCGCACCCGCGCCAATAAAGGCAAAAGCACCTATGTCGTGACCACAAACAATTGTCGCATTAGCACCTATACTTGCACCTTTACCTACATGTGTTTTCAGATATTCAGATTTACGATTAACCGCACTGCGTGGATTGATGACATTTGTAAAAACCATTGAAGGCCCGAGAAAAACATCATCATCGCAAGTGACACCTGTATATATGGAGACATTGTTTTGAACCTTGACATTTTCACCCAAAACGACTTCTGGACTGATAACGACATTTTGCCCGATATTGCAATTTTTACCCAAGCGACAATTTGGCATAATGTGGCTAAAATGCCAAATTTTAGTGCCTTCGCCAATGGTACAGCCTTCGTCAACGATGGCTGATGGGTGTGTATAATAGTGTTTTTCCATATTATTTTTCAAAAAATGAAGCCACTGTTGCGACAATATATTTCAATGTTTCTTCCGAAAGTTCAGTATGAATGGGTAACGACATCACTTCCTCACACAATATCTCCGTTGCCACCAATTCGCCGCCTTGCCAATAATGACAGTAAGCATTTTGTTTATACAGAGGAATTGGGTAATAAATCATGGCACTAACCCCCCCCTCAGTAAGATGCGTTCTCAAAGCAGAACGCTGCCCATCCTTTACGCGCAATGTGTATTGATGAAAAACATGAGACGAATTGTGCTGACGTGCAGGAATATCCAAACCTTCAATTTTAGAAAAAGCGGCATCATAATAAGCGGCGGCTGCTTGTCGTGCTGCTGAATATTCATCCAAGTGTCGCAATTTAACATCTAAAATACCTGCTTGAATCGAATCCAAACGCGAATTGACACCGATTGTATCGTGATAATATTGACGTGATTGACCATGATTTGCCATCATGCGTATTTTTGCTGCCAAATCATCGTCATTGGTCATTATTGCCCCGCCATCACCGTAACAACCTAAGTTTTTTGAAGGAAAAAACGATGTACAACCAATGTGTCCGATAGTACCTGTTTTTACTTTTCTACCATCAGAATAGGTATAATCTGCCCCAATAGCTTGGGCAACGTCTTCAATGACGTACAAATTATGCTTTTTTGCGACTGCCATAATCGTTTCCATATCGCAGCTTTGTCCGAACAAATGAACTGGAACAATCGCTTTTGTACGGGGTGTAATAGCTTGCACTATGATAGAGGCTGTAATATTAAAGGTGTGTGAATCAACGTCCACCATCACGGGTTTTAGCTTCAACAACGCTATAACCTCTGCCGTTGCGACATAGGTAAAAGCGGGTACAATGACCTCGTCACCTACCTCCAATCCGAGTGCCATCATCGCTATTTGAAGCGCATCCGTGCCATTTGCACAAGGAATAACATGGCGGACATCGAGATATGCCTCTAAATTCTTTTGAAATGACTTCACCTGTCCACCATTGATAAAGGCAGCCGAATCAAGGCATTCTTGAATAGAAGCATCCACTTCGTCTTTTATTTTTTGGTATTGACCTTTAAGGTCAACCATGGGGAGCATCGGTTTTACTTGAACGGACATTTTTGTAAATGATTATTAGTTACTGGTTATTAGTTATTGGGGATTGGTTATTTACGAGTGACCAATCCCAAATTCCCAATCTCCAAAAAGATATGGCTCTGCCTTTCATCTGTCCCAACAGATGACGCATGAGCCTTTAATTTTGACACAAAATCGAAGGTTAATTATTAAAAAACTAAATAATATTTAATAAGCATTAACTTTCTTAATCAGTTGATTATCAATGCTTATTTCTAAACTATATCCTGAATTCATTAACTCAACTAAGACCTTTTCTTTGCCTTTTACTTGCACTAATTTGCCGCGCATACCAAGTAATGGCCCCGATGTCACCTCAACCCAATCCCCCTTTTCAAGTCCCGTATTTTCTACAACTTCCAAGTCTATATTTTCACCCAACAAACGGCGAATCAATTCAATTTGCTCTTCTGGAATGGACAAAAGGTTGTGACCCAATTTCAAAAAGCCATTCACATATTCCGTTTGCAAAACGGTTAAATAATCTTTTTTGACAATTTTGACAAAAACGAAATTATTGATAAGGGGTAAATCAACCTCACGTTTTTTGCGCCCATAACGTCGAATCAAGTGACGAATTGGCAAATAAGCATCAATTTTACGGCTAACAAGCTGTTTTAGTGCCAGTTTTTCACTTTTGTAACGTGTCCGAATGGCAAACCAACGCGGTTCGAGTTCGTCCAGATGACTTTCGTGGTCAAGTGGTTTGGTAGGAAGAGTTGCTGACATGATTTGTTGTTTGGTTTAATATTACAGGTTCAGATTATCCATGATAATTCATTTTGAATGGCAAGTTTAGGGATTTTTTCCAAAATTATAGGTAACTACATGATGTTAATGTTCAAATCAATAATACATAAAAAGCTATTAATATTGAAATAAAATAAATATTAATTCATTTTTAGTATTTTCTTTAAAATAAACAAGACAAAATGAACGATTTTGAATTTTCAAACCCTATGAGCCAATATCCAAAAAATTCATAACACATAACTCATAATTCTCTAAAACCTTTTCAAAGCCTTATCTGCCACCGTTTCACCAACGGCCAAACAAGCTGTTGCCGCAGGAGAAGGCGCATTACAAACATTGATAACATATTGATTTTCAATAAACCAGAAGTCATCCACCAAGTTTCCAGCCGCATCGCAGGCTTGCGCTCTAACACCGCTCCCACCCTCTTTGAGGTCTTCTTCCTTAATGTCAGGAATGAGGTTTTGCAAAGCTTTGACAAAAGCGCGTTTTGAATAAGACCGATACATTTCGTCAAGCCCTTCTCGCCAATATTTTGTCGCAATTTTTTGAAAACCTTTAAAACGCAAGGTTTCAAACAGCTCTCCAAAATGAATATCCCAACGGCTATAACCTTCTCGACGATACGACAAAACAGCGTTAGGTCCTGCCTCTATCCCGCCCTTCGTCATACGCGTAAAATGTACGCCGAGAAACGGAAAATTAGGATTTGGCACAGGGTAAATGAGATTATTAACAAGATATTGACGCTCTTGTTTCAACTCATAATACTCACCTCGAAACGGTAAGACTTGAAAATCGGCTTTAGGTTCAAGCATTTTTGTCACTTTATCCGCATACAAACCCGCACATGTGATAACAAGTTTTGCTTCCAAATCCCCCCCCTCCCGATTGTCTCGGGATGTACCATCAGTATGTACGATGGTTGAACCGCTTTGGGTTGTCATACCCGTCACTTTACGATTAAAAAAAATCGTATTGCCTTGCTGTTCAATGAGTTCTGCTAATTTTTCGGACATGCCCACGTAGTCAACAATACCTGTTTGTGGCACCCAAATAGATTCAAGAGCGTTGACATGAGGCTCTATTTCCTTCGTCTCTTGTGCTGAAATTTTACGGATACCTGCCATATCATTCGCAATGCCTCTCTGATAAATATTGTCTAAAAGAGGGCGTTCAGCTTCCTTTGTTGCGACAATCACTTTGCCACATACATCATGCTTTATGCCATATTCTTTTGCAAAAACAAGGAGTTCATCGTAGCCTTTTTTACAATTTATTGCTTTTAAGCTACCGGGTTTGTAGTAAATTCCGGAATGAATGACACCGCTATTATGCCCTGTTTGATGCCGAGCGACACCACTTTCTTTTTCAATAAGGCAAATTTTAAGGCGAGGATTTTTTTGACTGATGCGGTATGCCGTTCCTAATCCAACAATACCTGCGCCAACGATGGTTATATCGTATTTCATTGATAATTAATTAGTTACAAGAATTGATACAAGCTAAAAACGTATCATTTAGTCGCATCATCCGTCCATAAAAGTAGTGGCTGAGGGTCATATTTTGACCAATCTATATCTTCCGCTTCCGCCTCTGAGTAAATAATGTACCGCACTTTACGGCTGATCAACTGCTCTGCTTTGTCTATCAAATTGACTAAATAATTGGTGTCAACTTTACCGACAAACACTAAGTCAATAATTTGGCTGTCCAGTCCTTTCGAAAACTCTCCAACAACAAATACACGACGCACATCACCTAATCTTTCTATAATATTCTCAATAATATGGTCAAAACCGACATATTTGAGCAAAATATTGTGAACTTCATTAAAAAGGGGGTGTGTTGTATTGGCTTGAAACACTTTTTTGTTACCAACCATCTTCGATGTCAACATACCTGCTTGCTCAAAACGGTTTATTTCGATGCGAATAGCGTTGGTTGACTCACCAAATTCAGTCTCCAGCCCACGTAAATAGGCTTTGGCATTGCTGTTCAAAAAAAACTTGAGCAACAGTTTTATGCGGGTTTTCGATGATATGAGTGTCTCTAACATGTTTAAATTTTGAGTAGCAAAGTTACTCAAATTGTCATTATTTAACACCTATACGCTATTTTTATTGAAAAATAATATCATGTAAGCTGTTCGTCAACCGCCTCACAGATGATATGACCTATCAATATGTGCATTTCTTGAATCCGTGCCGTGACCTCCGAAGGTACGATGAGTTCTATATCCGCCTTACCCCTCAGTATGCCGCCGTCTCGACCTGAAAAAACGATGATTTTTAGCCCGCGTTCACGTGCCATCTCGACAGCATGAACAATATTTGGGCTGTTTCCAGAAGTTGAGATACCAATAAAAACATCATTTTCTACGCCTAAACCTTCAATTTGGCGGGCAAAAACCTTCTCAAAACCGTAATCATTGGCAATAGCCGTCAAAGCAGAAGTGTCGGTAGACAAAGCAATGGCAGGAAAACTGCGGCGATTTTTCACAAACCGACCGACAAATTCTGCGGCAATATGCTGTGCATCTGCTGCCGAACCGCCGTTGCCTGCAATGAGTATTTTGCCCCCCCTCAGTATAGTCGCTTTGCATAGGTCACAAGCCGATTGAATGTCGGTTTCCAATGACTTCATACGCTCGGCTGTGGCTATGTGTTCGTTTATTATATCGTTGATATTCAATGACTTATAATGGTGAATGGTGAATGGTGAATGGTGAATCATTCGCGTTCAACATTTGAATTAATAATATTTTTTTCCTATAAGATAATTTTGAACGTAATCCGCAATGCCGTCTTCAAGCGACGTAAAAGGGGCATCATAACCAGCATTATGCAATTTTTTCATATCTGCTTGTGTGAAATATTGATACGAATCGCGAATATCTTCTGGCGTTGGTACATAATTGATATTCAATGGTTTATCCAAATTTTTAAAGACTTGGGCAACCAAATCATTGAAGGTACGCGCTTTGCCTGTGCCTAAGTTGTAAATACCACTTTTTACTGAGGGGGCCGTTTCAAGTGATTTTTGATAAAACCAAAACATCACTTTTATCAAGTCCATGACATAGATGAAATCACGCATTTGTTCACCATCTTTAAAATCAGGACGGTGACTTTTGAACAAATTAACACCGCCTTTCTCTTTTATTTGATTAAAAAAATGAAAAATCGTAGAAGCCATACGCCCTTTGTGGTATTCATTGGGGCCATACACATTAAAAAATTTCAAACCGACCCAAAAAGGGAATTCGGCTAATTCCTCTCCGCCAAAGAAAGGTTTGGCATTCAACACTTCACGACTTTCGACCATTTGAAGCAGCCATTTGTCAAAGTCATTTTTGGAATCACCATACGGATTGAGCGGTTTCAACTTGTTGATTAAAGCATCGTCGCTGTCTGAATACCCCAATTCTCCTGCGCCATAAGTTGCTGCCGAAGATGCATAAACAATTGGTTTTGAATATTTTTGACACAACAAAAAAAGATAACGTGAGTAATCGAGATTCAGTTTCAAGAAAATAGAGCGGTCAAATTCAGTTGTATTCGTCCTTGCGCCGAGGTGAAACACGAAAGATACTGAGGGGTGGTTTTTATCAAACCATTCGAGAAAGTCCTCGCGTTCGACACGTTTATATAAACGTGTATGCGCCAAATTGATGTCCTTTTCTGTTTTAGAAAAATCATCAACGGCGATGATGTCCTCAATGCCTTTTTGATTCAGATAAGAAATTAGGCAACTACCGATAAAACCTAATGCACCTGTTACTACAATCATGCTGTTGTCTTTTTTTAGGGCGCAAAATTAGCTTTTAACCTTCGTTTTTTTAGAAAAAACCTAAAAACCTTTAAAATTGGGTTTCCGTTTTCCGATAAACGCCAGGATGCCTTCTTTAAAATCTTCAGTCGCACCTGCTTGACTTTGAAATTCAGCTTCATGTGCCAATTGCTCCGCTAAACCAGCAAAAACGGACTCGTTTAAGGCTTTTTTCGTCAAAGCAAGCCCGCGCGTCGGCATTTTCGCAAGTGATTCTGCAAGTTCTTTAACTTGGATTTTGAAAACATCGTCAGGAAGGCACTTGTAAATCATACCTAATTCAACGGCTTCTTTAGCTCCTACCTTGTTACCCAACATCATAATCGCAGACGCTTTGCCAAAACCAATTAAGCGTGGCAATATCCAAGTACCGCCACAATCAGGGACTAAGCCAATTTTAGAAAACGCTTGAACAAATGAAGCCGATTCCGTTGCCACCACCATATCGCAAACCAATGCCATATTGACACCCGCGCCCGCTGCAACACCATTGACGGCAGCGACTACGGGCTTATCTAATTCTCTGATTTTCAATATGATAGGATTGTATTCGTCTGGCAATACGTTCTTAAATGACAGGGGCTTTGTTGGGTCTGAGGCTTCTATCAAGTCTTGCCCAGCACAAAATGCCTTGCCTTCACCTGTGATGCAGACGGCGCGTACTGAGGGGTCGGCTTGGCAGTCATTCAAGGCTACTAAAAACCGTTTACGCATCTCTGTATCGAATGAGTTGAATACTTTCGGACGGTTGAAGGTCAGATAGGCAACACCGTTTTCTTTGAATAATAATATTGAGTCCATATTTTGTCAGATTTATCGAAAAACTCAAAGTTAGATTTTCGCCTTTAGTCTTCTCATAAAAGGTAATTTTTTTTGAAAAAAAAAGATTCATATAGATTAACAACAAATTTTAAAAATATCAATAAATAAATATTTATAAATGAAAAGGCACATTAACAGCGTGTTCGATTAAACGAATAATCCGTAATGTTTTGAAAATCAAAATATTAGTTAAAAAAAATCGATGCGTGCCAAAATTATGCATTTTAAAAATAAAAAAAAGATTGAATAAACGTGTCGCTTAAATTTACATTATATTCAATTTAGCGAAACCTATATGTGTTAAATTCGTTTTTACAAGCAGTTATAAAATCAATCAAAAACATATCAAAAAAATTGGCATAGTTATTGAACTTGATATAACACAGAAAGCAACCATAAACAAATACCCTTATCGTTGCCTTCTAAACTTGAACATTTCATTTTTTTTTCCCTTGAGCATATTAATTTTTAGAGAAAACTTTATGATAACTCATCATTGTTACAAAGGCATTGCCCTATGTTATTTGATGACGAATCGTAAACTATTGACGAATCCATTACAATTTTAAAGAGGAAACCAAGACCGTATTTTTTAACATTAAATACCTAAATTTTTAACAGATGATCGGTCTAACAACAGCAGTATCGCTCAGTTCTTGGGGAGAACAAAAAACACTAAAAGTTTTTGTTTGTGAAATCATTGATTCAAAATTAGATTTCATCGAACTGAATACAAGGAGATTACTTGATAAATTTCGTCGTAAAGAACCCTCCCCACAGGGATTTCATCACGCCGACGACAACCGTACACTGCCTTCAATGGCGGATTTAGAGGTAAACACAGATGATACAGAACAGATTTTCCTGCATCTTGAAAACCTCAGTCGTTCAATTTGCATACTTGAACAATTGAAGTTTTCTTTGAGTGAGGAAAATGTACGTTCCGTTATGGAACTTTTAGATGATGATAAGTACTTGACATTCAATAACTTACAACTTGAACAAGTATTAAATTATTAAGTCTGTAATGGACTCTGACAGTAAGGAAATTAAGAAATAAAGATTAAAGTAATAGAAGCCCACAGCGTTCAGACGAATGTTGTGGGCTTCTTTTTTTTGTGCTTGGCGGAATCGTTTCCGTTAAGTTTTTCTTTTGTGTCACTATTTCTTAGAATAAAACCTATTTTTGCATTTCAAAAACGGTTCAAAAAATTTACAAATACTTGATAATCAAATTTTTATATCATGAAGCAGTCCATTTTTATATTTTTTACATTACTCATTTTTATTGCCTGTAAACAAGGCGAAACGGAAAAGAAAGACAATGGTTTACAAGAAGTTCGCTTGGACGAAAAAGCCAGTAATGCCGACATCGTGCGCTTACCTGTCAGTGCCGACAAACCCACGGACACCGTGAATGTGCCTAAAATTCAGTTAGAAGAATTTGCTTACAATTTTGGAGAAATTACTGAGGGGGGGCTTGTGAAACACAATTTTAAATTTAAAAACACAGGGAATACACCGCTTATCATTACGGATGTGCAAACGACATGTGGCTGCACCGTACCCGATTGGAATAGAAATCCGATTCAGCCCAATGCCACGGATGAAATAAAAGTACAATTTAACTCGGAAGGTAAAGAAGGTAAAATGGATAAACCGATTACGATTATTGCCAATACCTATCCTGTGAGAACAGAGTTTAAATTAATGGGTTTTGTTAAAAAGAAAGGTAATTAAATTTTCATCATAATTTCGCAACCAATTAACTATCAAACAGTTATGTTAGAATCAAACAAACTAAAAAACCTTTTTCCGTCTGCTAAAGATATTCCATCGGAATATACTTTTGGTGACCCAATTCATCAACGCTCGTATTTGCTTGATGGCAAAATCATTGATTGGGATGGTCCCGTTCAAGAGGTTTATTCGCCCATTGTCACACGTACTGAGGGGGGAGGTTTTGAACCACAATTACTGGGTTCTTATCCTCTTATTGGCGAAAAAGAGGCGGTTGAAGCTCTCGATTCTGCTGTTAAAGCCTACAACAATGGACGTGGTGCTTGGCCCACAATGTCCGTTGAGGAGCGCATTCATTGCGTCGAAAAATTCACAAAAATGATGATTGGCTATCGCAGCCATGTTGTAAAATGCTTGATGTGGGAAATTGGTAAGAGCTTGGCGGATTCTGAAAAAGAATTTGACCGCACCGTTGAATACATTTACGCCACGATTGACGAATTGAAAAAATTGGACCGTGACAGCAGTGGTTTCCGCATCGAACAAGGCGTTATTGGTCAAATCCGTCGCTCACCATTGGGCATAGTGTTGTGTATGGGACCTTTCAATTATCCTTTGAATGAGACTTATACGATGCTTATTCCTGCCCTCATTATGGGCAATGTTGTGATGTTCAAACCGCCACGTCAAGGTATTTTGTTGCATAATATTTTTCAAGATGCTTACCAAAAATGTTTCCCTGCGGGTGCGATTAACTTCCTCTATGGTCGTGGTTCAGTCGTCGTGCCGCCGATTATGACATCAGGTAAAGTGGATGTTTTGACGCTTATTGGTTCATCAAAAATGGCGGATAGATTACAAAAATCGCATCCAAAAGTCAACCGTTTACGCTCAGTTTTGGGTCTTGATGCTAAAAATGCAGCGATTATCCTTGAAAATGCGGATTTAGATATGACGGTTAAAGAAGTCGTTTTGGGTTCATTGTCCTTCAATGGACAGCGTTGTACGGCAATAAAAATCGTTTTTGTGCATAAAAGTATTGCGGATAGCTTTATTGAAAAATTGAATGTCGCCATCCAAAACCTTAAAGTAGGTATGCCTTGGGAAAAAGGCGTCAATGTCACGCCTGTTGCAGAGCCTGAAAAACCTGCTTACCTCAATGCGGTGATTGAAGATGCCGTTTCAAAAGGCGCGAAAATCGTTAATACTGAGGGGGGTACCGGCTGCCAATCTTTTGTTTTTCCAACGGTTGTTTATCCCGTTTCTGAAGGTATGACGCTTTATACAGAGGAGCAATTTGGTCCCGTCGTTCCAGTTGCCATTTTTGACGATTTGGAGCAACCTATTCAATACTTGATTGACAGTGACCATGGCCAACAATGCTCAATATTCGGCACTGACCCGGCTCAAATTGCACAACTCATTGACCCGCTTGTGAACCAAGTCACCCGAGTGAATGTCAATGCGCAATGTCAACGTGGGCCCGATACTTTTCCTTTTACAGGTCGTAAAGACTCGGCTCAAGGCACACTTTCGATACTCGATGCCTTGCGCTCGTTTTCGATTCGTTCGGTTGTGGCAACGAAGGATATTGAAGCGAATAAGGAACTTTTCAACGAGATTATTAAGGAAGATTTGTCGAATTTCCTTTCAACACGATTCATTTTTTAAGGGTTGTCGGAAAACGATACCCCCTCAGTATAATGGCTAACACAGAGTTAATTTCGGTGTTAGCCATTTTTATTTTACTCAAGTGCCTATGGAAAACTTTTTTCGAAGTTTTTAAAACTACTTCCGCCATCTAAACGATTGATTATCAATAGCTCTCTGAGTTGCCAATATCCCATCTAAATGGTCATATTCATGCTGCAACAATTCAGACAAACTGCCTTTAAGGTGCATGACTTGCGGTTGCCAATCCACATCAAGGTATTTTATGGTACACGATTCATGCCGTTCCAACTGCACTAAAAGGTTTGGGAAACACATGCAGTCGTCCCAAACGGTCATTTTCTCTGCACTCAAATTTTCTAAAACGGGATTGATGAACACGACGGGTTTGTCAATGTACATATAAATCAAGCGTTTCATCACGCCAATTTGTGGCGCAGCGATGCCTCTGAATGCACCATAATGTGCGAAACGGGCTTTAAATTCAAATAAAATATCGTGTAAGTCTTTGATAACGGGTTGTAAATCAGCGCGTTCGGTTTTCTCTACGGATTGAGAAACGAGGTGTAGGCGTGGGTCGCCAAGGAGGAGAATTTTATCAGATTTCATAAAAATTGGGTGCAATCTTATTGAAAAAACTTGCGCCAAGTTTGAAACTTGGCGCAAGTAAATGTCTTATTGGCGGCGTAAACCCCAGCGGTTATAGCCACGGACAGGTATGATTTCGATTAAGTCAGAAGGCTCATCGTCCAAACCACGTGAACGGGTACCATTAGCGACTAAAGGCGAACCGAGATTCCAATCGCCCGCAGCTATCGCTACGCTAAACACTTCGGTGCGATAGATCGTTTTACTGAGGGGTTCGGTTTTACTCGCCAACCAAGCGTGACGCGTTTGGACATATGCCTTAATCCAAGCCTTTTCGTCGCCACCTTTAGCAGGAGGCGATTCAGCGAACCGTTGACGCAGAAAGTCAAGAATCCGTCCAGAGTGAATGTAACTGTCATAAATGACCAACATACTGAGGGGGTATGTAAACCCATTGTCTGTAAAAAACTTGAAAGCAGGTTGGAAATAGACTTTGTCAAAAAACGCATCTTGCGTCTTAATCATCGTTTCATCTTCTTGAGCAGAACGTTTGAGCAGCGCAATAAAATCTTTATCTTCAACGAGTGGTGTCACGCCAATTTTATCAACATACGGCTTGAAATCATTAGCAAACATGCCTTTATTGGCGATATAAGACTGAATGAGTTCTTTCAAATTGCCTTGTTCAGTCGTTTGACTGCGACCAAAAGTAATTTGACGGGTATTGCCTTTGCCATCATTAAAAATACTGATATCAGCGTAATTGCCATCAGGCGTGCCTGTTTCAAAAATATTGACGACACTTAGGATTCGTTGCTTATTGTCAACAGAGATCATTTGGAAACTGTTTTATTGGTTGAGTAAATATTGTTATTTATTATGTTAGTAGAATGACAAATATAGTTTTTAGTTTTTAAAAACTGAAATATTATAAGCAAATTTTTTTTTTAAAGCATATCCATTGACCAATAACGCAACCACAAACGTGTGAATTTTTACAGAATAATAAGGTTTACAGAGATTTACCTAAGTACCATAAAAGACATAACTAAAAAGTCAAGAGCTCATTCGTTGGAATCTACTAAAATTAAGTTTCAATAAATTTATTTTTATAATTATCTAATAATCAAATACTTACATCAATGTTCAAAAAAAATATAATTTATAAAACATACCCCTCAGTATCCTCTGTGGTCAAAACCTAAAAAAAAAATTTGTTTACCCAAAAACTCGTCGTAATTTCATCTCAGAAAGTTCGACTAACTTAGAAAACAACACGATGGAAAAAACATGGCTCAATAATATCATGCGTTACGTATTACGAAAACGAATGCGGCGTATTCGCTATTTTTCGGCACACCCACACGAGGTACAAGCGGGTCTTTTGAGCCAATTCATCCACAATGCCCGCTCAACAGAATGGGGTAAAATGCACGGTTTCAAACATATACGTACACCCCAAGATTTTGCCCGCCATGTGCCTATTCAAGACTATGAATCGCTGAAACCTTATATTAACCGCATGATGCTCGGCGAGCGCGATGTCTTGTGGTCGGGTCAAGTCAAATGGTTTTCAAAGTCAAGTGGCACGACCAACGATAAATCGAAATTTATACCTGTTACCATTCAAAACCTAAAAACCTGTCACCTCAAAGGAACATGGGATTTGAGTGCATTGATATACCATAATCGCCCTGAAACCACTGGTTTTGCTGGAAAAATGCTTGTCATGGGCGGCAGTACAGAACATTTCTCTCCTTTCCCCGCCACTCAATTTGGCGACGTTTCTGCCATTATGCTCAAACATTTGCCTGCCATTGGCAGCTATATTTATGCGCCAAGTCTTGATATTGCCGTCATGCCTAATACAGAAGATAAGATTGAACGTATGGCTCATGCACTTATCAAAGAAGATATGCGCAGTATCGGTGGTGTACCGACTTGGACGGTGGTGCTTTTACGGCGTGTTTTGGAGTTGACGGGCAAACAAAATATCCTTGAAGTGTGGCCCAATTTGGAAGTCTATGTCCATGGTGGCGTTAGTTTTACACCTTATAGAGAGACATTTCAAGAATTGATTCCGAGAAAAGACTTTGCATATTGGGAAATTTATAACGCTTCCGAAGGCTTTTTTGCGACACAATGTCAGTTAGGGGCTGACGACATGCTCCTATTGCTACAAAATGGTATCTATTTTGAGTTTTTACCTGAAAGTGAATGGCAGTCTGCACATCCGATTACGATACCCCTCAGTGAAGTAGAAGTTGGACGGCATTACGCACCTGTCATTACAACAAATGCGGGTTTATGGCGATATGTTGTGGGTGATACGGTCATGTTTACATCTATTAATCCATATAAAATCAAGGTCAGTGGGCGCACAAAACAGTTTGTCAATGCCTTTGGCGAAGAGGTGATGGTGTCTAATACCGATAGAGCCTTAGCTGAAACCTGTGCTTTTGTTGGCGCACAAGTGCGTGAATACACCGTTGCACCTATTTATTTTGAAGGAAAAAGTAAAGGTGGACATGAGTGGCTCATTGAGTTTGAGCGCGAACCACCTGATTTGGAGACTTTTAACAATCTTTTAGACTCCAATTTACAGCGCATCAACTCCGATTACGAAGCCAAACGCTTCAAAAGTATGGCTATGGAAAGGCTGCGGTTGCGTCTTGTGCCGCGTGGTACGTTCCACAATTGGCTGAAAGCCAAAGGCAAATATGGTGGTCAAAACAAAGTGCCACGCTTGTCTAATAATCGACATTATGTGGAGGATATTTTGAGCTTTGTGGGTGGGTAGATGACTTGAATAAAGGATATAAGTGGTGGGCGACCGCAAGGATACGCCCCTACAAAATGGCTACTTTATTGCTCTCTCAATGCTAACATATTGAAAAACAAATTTTTATAAAAAAATACCCTCCTCAGTATTTTCCATTTTTTTTCATTCAAACACCTAAACCGCTTTCCCTAATGCTCTATCCCGCAAACGTTGCAAAAACGGCGAAGCAAAGATAAACGACTGCAATTCATCATTGGTGCTTTCCAAAACATCCGATTTATTGCCTTGCCATTCGAGTTTGCCAAGGTGAATAAAGCAGATATTGTCGCCAATTTCCATCACAGAGTTCATATCATGGGTATTAATGACGGTCGTGATATTGTTTTCAATCGTAATAGAACGAATTAATTCGTCAATGACCATCGAGGTTTTAGGGTCAAGTCCAGAGTTGGGTTCATCGCAAAACAGATATTTTGGTTTCAAAACAATCGCCCTTGCAATACCCACCCTTTTTTGCATACCACCAGACAGTTCCGAAGGGAATTTTTTATTTGAACCCGTCAAATTGACCCGTTCAAGGCAGTAATTGACCCGCGCCAATTTCTCTTTACCAGTCATATTGGTAAACATATCGAGCGGGAAACGGATATTCTGCTCAACTGACAAGGAGTCAAACAAGGCAGAGCCTTGAAAAAGCATACCGATTTGCATACGGACAGCCCTTAATTCTTCCTTCCTTAGATTTGTAAAATTCACATCGTCATACCATACAGTACCCGTTGTCGGTTGTATAAGTCCAATGAGCGATTTGAGCAAAACGGTTTTACCCGCACCTGAACGCCCGATGATGAGGTTGGTTTTACCTTCTTCAAAAACAATGGAAATGCCTTTCAGCACCTGCTGATCGCCGAAGGACTTGGTTATATTTTCTGTTCGAATCATTGTGTATTCGGTTGATTGGTTATTGGTTGTTGGTTATTGGTTATTAGGGATTGGTTGTTTATAACCAATCCCTAATAAACAATAAACAACAAATAATAAATATATTTTTAGAACAATAGT
>JANLQI010000153.1:0-6447 GCA_031367705.1 Saprospiraceae bacterium
GACGCAACATTCACCGCTTCTGGGCTTCGCTTATGATGGTTTTCCGATTTATGGGGCGTATGCCTACAAAAACGCCGATGGCACAGGCGGTTTTACACGCATGAAATCGAGTTATCAGCTCCGAAACATTACTGTTAGAACACATTGGGCAGATGGTACAGATGTTTTAGATGGCCCGCCCGTCAATGCCACTTATCCATTGGGTTATTTCAGAGAAGACTATGAATTTGTCGCACGTACAGGGCAATCCGATTATTTAGATGTGCACAATGGTCGTTTTTGTAAAACACCTGAATATCCAAACGGCATCTATTGCTATTTTGCAACGGTTGATTCCGTTCATAACTCAACTTATCCTTATGTTATAGGACCTACTTTTTATGGCGTTAGAACGAACGCTAAAGTGACAGCCGTCAACGAAACGGTGACGACTTACACCCGAACTCCGACGAAAGAACTCATTTTAAACAATTTAAACATCAGTATTTTCCCCAATCCAAGTGCCGATTTAATCGCTGTTCAAATTGACGATTTGGTAAAAGACGATTACACTGTCGAATTGCTGGATATGACAGGCAAATTACTGCAAACAACTAAAATCAATAAAGGCAGTACGATTGCTTATTTTGATACACAGTCTTTGTATTCAGGGACTTATGTGGTCAAAATTTCAAATGGCATAGCGCAAACAACAAGGAAAGTGGTGATTCAAAAAGATTAAAAATTCGTGATGTTGTGATTTATTTAGGCATCAACAAACCCACAATGCCGACACAACTACCTGATAATCAAGTATATTGGGGTTTCGATTTGATAGACGTTCATGGGTTTGACCATCAAGAATTGTTGCAATCGCAAGTACCTGATGTGATAATTTTAGCTATTTTAGATAGTTTGGGTATTGAGTAAACACCTTTACCCATCATTCTGATATAAACATGAATCATGTTTATATCACTTTATCATTCATTCACATTCATTCACCTTTTTAAACCTTCTATCTATTTGTTAGTCAAATGTTTACACATTTATACCCCTCAGTATCCATCCCTATTTTCATAAAAAATAAGACAATGAAAAATCAACTAACACTCTTTTTACTCTTTACTTCTTTTTACTTAGCCAACGCACAACGCAACGTCATCCTCATCATTGCCGACGATTTAGGTTCAGATTGGTGCGGTTTTCAAGAAGACCGTGTTGATACGGTCAATATGCCCAATGTACGCAAACTGCTCAGTCGGGGCGTGCGCTTTTCAAATGCGTGGGCAAACCCTGTTTGTTCACCCACTCGTGCGGGTATGTTGACAGGACGTTATAGTTTTCGGACAGGTGTGGGCAATGTTGTAATGAATAATAATCAGTTAGATACCGCTGAAATCACGATTCCAAAATTATTGAAAAACGCCAATGCGCCGACGAAATATGTCTCGGCGAATGTCGGAAAATGGCATTTACACACCCCACAGGTTGCCAATTACAACAATCCAAGCAAAATGGGTTGGGATTATTACGCAGGTACTTTTACAGGTCAACCCGTCTCAACTTATACGAATTGGAATAAAGTAACGAATGGCGTAGCTTCCACTTCAACCAATTACTTAACGACGGAAACCACAACAGATGCCATCAATTGGATGAGTCAACAAGGCACAAAGCCATTTTTTTTATGGTTGGCGTACAATGCGCCACATTCACCCTATCATTTGCCGCCTGATTCTTTGATAATAAACCGTTCTTTAAGTGGTACAACAATGGATATTAATCAAAATCCAAAAGCGTATTTTAAAGTGATGGCAGAGGCAATGGATAACCGGATCGGTAAAATATTTGACTGGTTACAAGCCAATAATAAAGTGGACAGTACGGATATTATTTTCATTGGTGACAATGGTAATACGCCCAATACGGCTCAAACCATGCCTACAATGCGGTCAAAAAGTACGGTTTATCAACAAGGTTTACATGTGCCATTTATTATTGCGGGTCCTTCGGTCGCCAATCAAGGACGTGTCAGTACGGCTTTGGTCAATGCCCAAGACTTATTTTCGACGATTATTGAACTTGCAGGCTATACGAATTGGCGGACACAAATACCCACCAATAAACCTGTTGACAGCAAAAGTTTGGTGCCGATTCTTAAAAATACGGCAACAGAAGCTCGTCCGTGGGCATATGCCGAAGTCTTCGACGTATCAACGACCTCTGAAACAAATGCTCGGGCAATTCGCAACGCAACCTACAAATTGATATATTTTGACAGCAGTAAAATTCAAGAGTTTTACAATCTCACAACTGACCCCAACGAGCGTACCAACCTCTTAAACAGAACGCTAACCGCTACGGAATTGACCAATTACCAGTATTTATGTAGTGAAATGGGTACTTTATTAGGCAAAACGCTTTGTACAACAGTTGCAACAAATGATTTAAATCAAGCAGCTAAGCCAACGATTTCACCCAATCCTGCACGTCAAACTATTGCTGTGACCTATAATGATGCTTTACCTTTTGACTATCAAATTAGTGCGATCAATGGCAAAATGATGAAAAAAGGCGTATCAACCAAAGACATTATCGTTTCTGAACTGCCCAATGGTTTGTATTTGTTGAAAATACAAAAACAAGGTAATGTCTTTACGGAGAAGATTGTGGTTGAAAAATAGAGTTTATACTGTTGAGGAACGAAATTACGATAATATCAAGGGGGTAAATAAGACGAAATGAATGCCTAAGATAGGGAAACCTTGAAGGTTTCCCTATCTTTAAGCACAGAAGACACTTCTACTAAATGACAAAAATGACCTGTCTATAAGTTCCTCTTTTTTAACTCTTTAACTGCAAAATCTGCCGCGCGTGCCGTCAATGCCATATACGTCAACGACGGGTTTTGCGTTGATGTAGAAGTCATACTTGCCCCATCCGTAACGAATACATTTTTACACGCATGAAGCTGATTCCAAGAGTTGAGCAACGATGTTTTAGGGTCTTTACCCATGCGTACGCCGCCCATTTCGTGAATATCCAAGCCAGGTGCTTGGTGCGAGTCGTTGGTTTTGATATTCGTAAAACCTGCCATCGTGAACATTTCGGTCATTTGCTCGAAATAATCTTTGATCATCTTTTCATCATTGTCGTCATATTCAATAGATATTTTCAGTTTTGGCATCCCAAAAGCATCTAATTGACTTCTATCAAGCGACAAATAATTGGATTCTTTCGGAATTGTTTCACCCATCATGTGCGAACCGACATTCCAGTTGCCCCATTTATTGTTGGCTTCTAAACGACTTTTTAAATCCGCACCAATGGCTTCTCTTTCCTGCATTTTATATCTACCCGTAGAAAAACCAGCAGCATAACCACGTAAAAAGTCTGTTTCTTGCTTATGAACATTGCGAAAACGCGGAATATAACTGCTGTTTGGGCGTACCCCCTCAGTAGTCGAGTCCAAAAAGCCTTCATATTCGCCTCTGATAGATGCCCTATAATTGTGAAAAGCAGCGTATTTACCCATCAAGCCATTGTCATTGCCTAAGCCATTTGGGAAACGGTTGGAGGTTGAGTTCAATAATATCAAATTAGTATTAAACGCTGCGGCATTGACGAAAATGATTTTCGCAAAATACTCCGTCATTTCCTTGGTTTCTGAATCAAAAACCCGCACGCCTGTTGCTTTTTGCTTTTTTTCATCATAAATAATGAAATGAACAACGGCATTGGAGCGCATCGTCATTTTGCCCGATTTGGCTGCCCACGGTAGGGTAGAGGCGTTGCTGCTGAAATAACCACCATAAGGACAACCGCGCTGGCAAAGACTCCGATTGACGCATTGCGCCCTTCCTTGTTGATAGTGAATCGGTTGGGGCTTCGTGATGTGCGCGCAACGAGCGATGATGACATGGCGGTTTTTATACCTCTCAGCAACCTTTTCTTTGAAGTATTTTTCAACGCAAGTCATTTCATGCGGCGGCAAAAACTCACCATCTGGCAGTTCTGCCAAACCGTCTTTATTGCCTGAAATACCCGCAAATTGTTCAACATAGCTGTACCATGGGGCTATATCATCGTAGCCAATGGGCCATTCAACGGCAAAACCATCCCGTTTCGGTCCATCAAAATCCAACTGACTCCACCGCTGTGTTTGGCGCGCCCAAAGCAGCGACTTGCCGCCCGTTTGATAGCCCCGAATCCAGTCAAAAGGTTTCTCTTGAATATAAGGATGCTCATTGTCTTTGACGACAAAATGCGCTGCGTCTTCTCTGAAAATATAACATTTGCTGGCAATGGGATTCGCTTCTCGAACCGCAAGAGGTAATTGCCCACGATGATCTAATTCCCAAGGCTCTTTCATGGTCGTTGGATAGTCAATGATGTGTTTGACTTCACGCCCACGCTCTAAGACTAAAGTACGCAACTTATTGTCTGTCAATTCCTTAGCAGCCCAACCGCCACTCATGCCCGAACCGATGACGATGGCATCAAACGTTCTTTTTTTTACGCTGTCAATATTTATATTAGCCATTATTTTTTTTATTTTTTAACAGGCACACACCCATAAAACCGAGCAGGTGCCATTTCATAATCCGTAAATTTTGTCATATAATATTCTGAACTGGTATAGCCTTGAACAGTTAAGCCACGCAAGGTTCTATAAAAACCAACGGTGTCTTTGTCGGTTGATTGCGACAGAGTTTGCAATAGGCTTAAACGTTGCGTCGCATCACAATCAGAAAAAGGCTTTTGAAACGTCTTTATACTGAGGGGGTCAATGTCGCCTAATTTTTTTTCAAAATTGGCTTGCGCTTGTTTGTCAAAGCAGTCAGCCAACATTGTTTGAATAAATTTATGCACGCCTAATCCTTTTGCGCCAAGCGTTTCTGTGGTCGGAATAATCGTTTCAACGAGTTCCGCTAACAAAACCTCGTTGCCGATTGATAAAAAAGTATGACCGATAGTTGAACTATTCCAACCCGAAGCCCAAGCGGGCAAGCTGACTAAACTGCCCAAAGAGAGGGCTAAACCTTTAATTGCTGTCCTTCTTTCCATATTTGATGTTTTTGATTTTTAAAAAGCTACATTGAGCCTTTGATTCTTTGCCAAAGATACTTTTTTTGTTTTATTGCCATAAACAATGTCCGTTTTACCGCCTTTTGGCGCAAAAATAGTAGCCGTTTTCAATTTTCCTTTTTCCCAAACCACATCAACTACAAAACCGCCTCTCGCACATAAACCCTTAACCGAACCACTTTCCCAAGCATCGGGTAGGGCAGGGAGGAGTTCAATTTTACCGATTTCAGACTGCACCAACATTTCAGCTACGGCAGCTGTACCGCCAAAATTGCCGTCAATTTGAAACGGTGGATGTGCATCAAAAAGGTTGGGATAAGTGCCGCCGCCGCCACTGTAATTCGTTTTGCCTTTGCCGTCAGGTGTTACATAGCGCAACAATTCACGATACATTTTGTAGGTATGGTTGCCATCGCGCAAACGCGCCCATAAATTGGTGCGCCAACCCTTTGACCAACCTGTTGTTTCGTCGCCTTTTATTTCCAACGTTCGCCGACAGGCAGCCGCTAAATCAGGTGTTTTTTCGACTGAAATATGATGCCCTGGATATAAGCCGTAAAGGTGCGATTGGTGCCGATGTTGTGGCTCTTTGTCCTCCCAATCGTAGTACCATTCTTGCAAATTGCCTTTTTTACCGACTTGATAGGGATACAACTTGGTTAGTTTTTCTTGTAAAATCTGCCTAAAATCAGCGTCTTTGCTAAGAATTTTAGCCGCTTCAATGGTTTGAAGAAACAACTCTCTAATCATTGCCAAATCTGCTGTCACGCCATAAGCCGTTGCGCCCGCATAACCCGTAGATGTAATATAAATATTTTCAGGAGAGGTTGCGGGAGAAGTCACCAAGTTGCCCTTTCCATCGTCAATCAGCATATCCAAACAAAATTCTGCTGCGCCACGCATGAGGTTGTAGGCATATTTGTCCAAAAAGGCTTTGTCTTGCGTGAAGGTATAATGCTCCCACAAATGCGTTGCCAACCATGCGCCGCCCATATTCCAGTTTGCCCACGATGGACTGCCTTCGCCGTAGTTGCCAACTGGGTTTGACATCGCCCAAATATCGGAATTGTGCGCTACCGCCCAACCTTTGGCATTGTAGAAGTTTTTAGCAGTTGCTGCGCCTGTTTTCGATAGATTTTCGATAAAACCAAGCAAAGGTTGGTGCATTTCAGACAAATTACAGGATTCTGCCAGCCAATAATTCATTTCTGCATTGATATTCGTTGTGTAATTACTACTCCACGGTGGGCGCAAAATCGGATTCCAGATGCCTTGCAAATTGGCAGGAACTTGTGGTGTACGCGAACAACTGATTAACAAATAACGCCCAAAATTGAAATACAAGGCTTCAAGACTTGGGTCTTTTGCCCCATCTCG
>JANLQI010000454.1:0-4043 GCA_031367705.1 Saprospiraceae bacterium
CCTATTCAATTTCCGTTTACTATACCTAAGCCCACCTGCCTAAACTATAATCCCTTCACCGACATGCCACCATCAACAGAAATATTCTGTCCAGTAATATAAGAAGCTTTATCCATCGCTAAAAAAGCGACAACTGCCGCCATTTCTTCGGGTTCAGCCACTCTACTGAGGGGTGTCCTTTTGATGATTTGTTCCAAACGTTCAGGATTTGTGAGGACTGGAACAGTCAAAGGCGTAGCGGTGTACCACGGTGAAACAGCGTTGACACGAATACCCACAGAAGCCCATTCGACAGCGAGGTGCCTTGTCAATTGAATTTCTGCCGCCTTCGTCATGCCATAAGGTGGACCTGAAAGGACATCGAGAAAACCCGCAACGGAAGCGACATTGACGACATTTGCACCTACGCCATTTTTCAGAAAAGGATAACACAAACGGCATATTTCAACAACACTGAATAAGTTAACTTCAAAAATATGACGATATTCATCTTCTTGATAATCAACGAGTTGTTTGCGGATGTTTGTACCGACATTATTGACTAAAATATCGAGGCTGTCGCCAAATACGTCTTTTACTGTTGCCATGACCTTCTGACGGTCTTTGCCTTTGGCAACATCTGCGATGCAACCAAAGGCTTTATGTCCTTGTTTTTGCCATTCGGCAACGGCATCATTGACCTCTTTTTCGTTGCGAGCGACTATCAAAATCTCTGCACCAAGTCCAAGAAATTCTTCTGCAATGGCACGACCGATGCCTTTTGTTGCGCCTGTTATCAAGGCGCGTTTACCTTTTAAATGCCAGTTTGCCATTTTCTTTTTTTTTTGACACGAATTTCACGAATTAACACGAATTTTTATTTGAATTTCATTTCGTGTTAATTCGTGAAATTCGTGTCATTTTTTTGCTTTATAATACAAAATAGAAGCATTTTCTTTTCTGAAAATATCGTTTGCAACACGTTGAATATCAGCGACTTGTACCTTTTGATAATGTTCAATTTCGGTATTGATTAAATCTGAATCGCCTATGAGTTCATAAAAAGTCAAATTCATGGCTTTATTCAAAGCACCGACATCGCCAAAGGCTTGTTGGCTTTCCACCTTGTTTTTTAGTTTTTGAAGCTCTTCTTCATCAACGGGTTCATTTTTTATCAATTCTAATTCTGCCCAAATTGCAGCTTCCAATTGTTCGATAGTGACCCCCTCAGCAGGTTTGCCGTCAATGATGACCATGCCAGGGTCGAGGTTGCTTGATTGGGAGCAATCAATTTCAGAGCATAAACGCTTCTCTTTCAATAGTTTACGAAAGAAACGAGACGATGAACCACTGGCCAAAACATCGGTCAATAAATCCAAAACATAATAATCAGGGTGCGCTCTTTCAGGTGAGCGGAACAACATATACAAGGCATCAAGCGGCACATTGGCTTCGACGGTGCGTCTGATTTCAGCTGTTTGCGGTGGTTCTTGTGGCAGATTCCGCTTGGGTACATCACCCGCAGGAACAGACCCAAACCATTTTTCTACTAATTTTTTGACCCCCTCAGTATTTCCATCAATTTTGGAGAAATTACCAGCAACTGTCAGTATCGCATTATTAGGTGTGTAGAACGTGTTGAAAAAGTCTTTAACTTCTTCCAAAGTTGCCTCCTCAATGTGCTGCGGTGTCAACCCGATGACGGGCCAGCGATACGGATGTTTTTTGTAAACCATGTCGCTGATGATGTGCCACACGTCGCCATAAGGTTCGTTGAGTGTTGTTTCTTTGAACTCTTCAAGAACAACTTTTCGTTGCACATTGAGCGAGCGTTTGTTGATGCGCAAAGCCAACATGCGGTCGCTTTCGAGCCAAAGTAAGGTTTCGAGATTTTCGGCAGGGACGGTCGCGTAAAAATTCGTCATGTCGCTGTTCGTAAAGGCATTATTGTCGCCACCTGCTCGTTGAATCGGGTCGTCAAAATCAATGGCATTTTTAGAACCGCCGAACATCAAATGTTCAAAAAGGTGTGCAAAACCTGTCCGTTCAGGGCTTTCGTCGCGGCTACCGACATCGTAAAGCAAGTTGACGGCTACCAGCGGCGTGGAATTGTCTTCATGTATGAGGACACGAAGCCCGTTGTCTAATGTGTATTTTTGATATTGAATCACGTTGTGGTATTTTATTAAAATTGTATGTTTTATACTGAGGGGGTAAAGATAGCTTTGATTCAAACCGATTTTTATTAAATCCCTCTCTTTTTTCCTACCTTTGTCGTCCCTTTTAAATATAAATCATTTAACAGACAAACGCTCGAAACGCAGCATGGAACAGAAAACGCCAGAAACTGGAAAGAAGAAAAAAGTTAAAATACTCGAAAAAGTAGTCATTACAGGCATTGCCGACAAAGGTAAAGCCGTTGGACGTGATTCGGAAGGACAGATTGTGTTTGTTGAAAATGCAGCACCTGGCGATGTGGTTGACGTAAAAGTACACAAAGAAAAAGGTGGCTATTGCGAAGGTGTAACAGTCAGGATTCATACTTATTCAGAAGAACGGACAAAGCCTTTTTGTCAACATTTCAATCTCTGTGGTGGTTGTCGTTGGCAACACATCACTTATGAAGCGCAATTGAAGCATAAACAATTGCAAATCGAAAGCACGTTTAAGCACCTCGCAAAAGTGCCTGTCGGTGAATGGCTGCCTATTATGGGTTGTACTGAAAACACTTTTTACCGCAATAAATTAGAATTTACCTTCTCTAACAAACGGTGGTTGACGCATGAAGAAGTCAATACAAGCATTTCGAACTTGGAAGATGTCTTGGGTTTTCACCGTCCTGGTGCTTTTGATAAGATTTTGAACGTCGAAAAATGTTGGTTGCAGCCCGACCCGTCGAATGAATTGAGAAACGGTATTCGTGAGATTTGTATCGAACAAAAATTGTCGTTTTACGATATGAAATTGCACCGTGGTTTTATGCGGCACGTCTTGTTTCGGATAACGACTTTGGGTGAAATTATGGTTATCCTGAGCATCAAAGAAAACAGAGAAGATAAGATTCAGCGTCTTTTAGAGGCTATTATGGAAAGGTTTCCGCAAATAACAACGCTCATTTATTGCATCAACCAAAAATTGAACGATTTTATCCTTGATTTACCGATGATTACGTATTCAGGAAAAGGATATGTGGAAGAAATGCTCGGCAATGTGCGTTTTCAAATTGGACCAAAATCGTTTTTTCAAACCAATACGAAACAAGCGGAACGACTGTTCGACACAGTGGTAGATTTCTGTGATTTTCAAGGCGATGAAAACGTTTATGATTTATACACAGGCATCGGCAGCATTGCTTTGTACCTTGCGGACAAGGTCGGTCATGTAGTGGGTATCGAAGAAATCGGCCCTGCGATTGATGATGCAAGGGACAATGCGGAACGCAACGGAATCCTCAATACGACTTTCTATGCGGGCGATGTCAAAGATATTTTAACAACAGCATTTGCTGAAAAACATGGCAAACCCGATGTCCTTATCACTGACCCGCCACGTGCAGGTATGCACGAAAAGGTGGTCAGGATGTTGCTGCAATTAGAAGCACCTAAACTCATTTACGTGAGCTGCAACCCTGCGACGCAAGCCCGTGATGTAGCGATTTTGCATGAAAAATACGATGTCGTGAAAGTACGTCCTGTGGATATGTTCCCACATACACATCATGTTGAAAATGTGGCGTTGTTAAAGCTTCGGCAATAAAAATACTGAGGGGGGCTATTTAAAAGGTTCGGTTATTTGGCATGAAAATTATACATTTGTCTGTATAAATTCATCACGCATCATTTTCGGAAATAACTCATTTTTTAAACTTATACACAACGAATTATGAATAAAATATTGGTAACAGGCGGCTGCGGCTATATTGGCAGTCACACCATTGTTGATTTGATAGACAATGGTTTTGATGTCATTACGGTTGATAATCACGTCAATTCAGACCCCTCAGTATTGGAAAGTATTGAAGAGATTACGGGTAGAAAAATTCAAAACTACGAAGTTGACCTGTG
>JANLQI010000474.1:0-3346 GCA_031367705.1 Saprospiraceae bacterium
CCATTTCCGACGACTTGACCCGCCAACGATGTTCCTGCGGCACGCGGTATCAACGTCGTACTGTGCTGTGTCGCAAAGTCAATCAACAGCTTAATGTCCTCGATATTTTGCGGCAAAACAACGGCTTGCGGTTGCTCTTGATATTCCGAAGCATCGGTCGCATACACTCGTTTGATGGACGCATCAAGTGTGGTGTTTTTAAAATATATATCGCCTAAAAGTTGGGTTTGTAATTTTTCAAACATCGTTTTCAATTAAAAATTATCAAATTTCCAACAAATATTTCATACCCGCAGGGTTTTTATCAATCGTTTCAAAAACTTGTTGCGCCTCACCCAAAGGCGATATTTGTGTTATCATTTTTTCTAATGGCAGCTCACCACTGGCGGCTAAGGCAATCGCTTCGTCAAAGTCTTCGGGTTCATAAACTCGTGCGCCAATTAATTTGATTTCACGCCAAAAAAAGCGGAATAAATCAACCGCTTTCGGTTCAGAATGTATCGCTACCATCACAATTCTGCCCCGCACACGAGGTAGTTGCGTCATAGCTGTTACGCCTGCTTGAACACCTGATACCTCAAAAACAACATCTGCCATAGCCCCCTCAGTAAAATCTTCAACAGCCTTTACCAAATCGGCTTCGATGGGATTAACTGTTTGAAAACCAAGCGATTGTATAAACGAAATGCGGCTTTTATTGACTTCCGAAATCAACACATTGGCTCCTTTTTGCTTCGCAACTAAGGCAATCAACAAGCCAATCGGACCTCCACCAATTATAACAGCGTTTTCACCTGCCTTTAATTCGCCCAAACGGACATCGTGACATGCCACCGCCAAAGGTTCTATCATCGCCCCCAAAGCCAATGATAAGTTTTCGGGCAGACGGTGCAAAGTGAAAGCGGGTACATTCCAATAGGTTTGCATACCACCTGATGAGTCAATACCGATGAATTTGAGGTGCTGCCCGATGTGACGATAACCGTTGTCGGCAGGCATTTCAGCACCTGGATTGAGGGGGCGGACGGTGACATTTTCGCCTACTTTCCAGCCTGTTACGCCTTCACCAAGGGCTTCAATAACGCCCGAAACTTCGTGACCGATGATTTGCGGCGGCTTCACCCGAGCATCCATTTTGCCGTGATAAATGTGAACATCGGTGCCACAAACACCTACATAAGCCATTTTTAGGCGGACTTCACCTGCTTGCAAAGGTGTTTTTTCGGCTGCTTTGAGTGTGAAGGTATGGTTGCCTTCATAAAAAAGTGCATTCATATTAATGATGAATTATAAATGATGAACGATGAATACGGTTAATATTAAAACAGGTTTTACGGTCATTCCTTTTTTTATTATCAAAATGATTTTTTTATTAAAAATACTGAGGGGTGTAAAAATTCACCATTCACCTCCGAAGGAGTCCTTTGGACATTCCATTACTCACCATTACCCCAATACCGTTCTAAAATCTGCAACATATTCCCTTCGGGGTCAAAGAGGTTGCGGACTTTACCGCCACCGATGGCATTGATAACCTCACCGCCCCAAGTGACTTGATGTTGATTTAAGTAAGCAATAGCCGCTTCGATGTCTTTGACACGGATTGCCACATGCGACCAACCGGGTGTCCAAGTTGTTCTTTGCTGCCTAAGTGTCTCGTCTTTGGGCATGATTTCGAGCAAAGTGCCGTCGGGAGCTTTTAGCATCCAAACGGGTTTTGGGTGTTTGAACCACCGTTCATAACCCAGAATGTCGCAATACCAATTTGTCAAAGTCTCGACATCATCGGCAGCGAGGGCGGGATGGTCAATGCCTGTCATGCCCATACTGAGGGGATTCGTTTCTGATTGTTCTGCCATTATTTTTGCTTTAAAATGTATTCTTCTTCTTGTTTTTCAATATCCCAACGCCTATTATGCCCTGAAATGACTGAAAAAGAAGACATATCATTGAGTTTCAAAGTCCATTTACGGCTATCACTTTTCAATGTATAGTGGTTATCCGCTTGTTCAAATTGCCATTTTTCTAAAGCATTAGGTTCATCTAAAGCTATGGCATGAACAACGTAGCGACTTGTACTGCTTTGTTTTTCCGTAAAACGAAACAACAAACTGCTGCCCGAAACACCTTCGCCTAATTGATTGGGTTCAGTATGGTAAGCATCGTGCAGAAAACCATGCACAGGAAATGACCACGAGCCATTGCCACCGTGAAAGAGTTTCATGCCACTGTTTTCTCGTTTTATGGTCAAACAAGCGGTGTCTTTTTGCCACTCTGTTGTGTTGCCGCGATTGTTAACCACCCAATTCCAAAGCGTTGTAATAGGTTGATGCGCTTCGATATAATCAACAATAAACAAGGCGTGACTGCCTGCCAAAATCCAAAAGCGTGAAAAAGTTTCAATCGGCTGCCCGTAGGCTTTGCTGACCTCTGCGCCATAGACCGAAACGACATCGTTTTTGGCACAAATCAAGCGTTGGTCACCCCTCAGTATTTTAGCCCCTGCTTTGCCATTTTCAATCATTCGACGAGGAAAAACGCTTTTTTGCTCCAAAAGTGAAGCCTTTGCCATGTCTTCTTGCAAGCCGAGCGATTCTTTTTCAATCAAAAAAGTACATGTATTATGCGTTTGCGAACTACTTTCAAGACCATGAATGAGGTTGCGATAACAGCTATGCCCCGGGTCTGCCAACAGTTGCGTTTGGTTGTGAACGAGGATAAAACTGTTCAAATCGCCATGCAAATGCCCCAAACTACTGAGGGGGTCGCTGCCACCGTTGATAGCCACAATCGTTTTACCATTCCAATCATCACGTATAAAAGCATTGCCGTTTGAAAAAGCGGTGGTTAAAGGTAGTTGTGCTTGTTCGGGCGTTAGGCTTTTTGTTGGATAAGTCAATAAAGGCAATGTCAAAAATCCCCAATCGTTCCTCATTCCAAGTGTCGCTAAGTCGTGTGGACCTTGATTCGGAACGGGTGCATAGTATTTTTCAAAAAGACCTTTTGCCAAACCTTTCTCTGTTTCGGAATCACTACGCACTGCGATATGCAGCAACACATCTCCAGAAGGACGGAAAATAGCCGCACTGTCGTTGAAATTTGCAGCCCTTGCCCGTGGTTCGTTGCCCCAACCGTGTAGGGGTTTGGCGTAAAACATAGACGTTGCAAACCAATGAACAGAGGTTGAAAAGACGGATTTTGGTAAAGATACTGAGGGGGTCTTCCTCAAAACCGCTTCATACGCAAAGGTCATAGCAATGGCTAAATAATTGCCGTATTGCAACGATTCACCATAAGAACCATCGTCTTGTAAGGCTTGTTGGCACAATTCAAGTTCGGGCAAGAG
>JANLQI010000478.1:0-11044 GCA_031367705.1 Saprospiraceae bacterium
GTTTGAAACGGCTTCTTTATGCACTTCAAAAAGAGAAAAAGTGGTGAAATACTGAGGGGGTGGTAAAACAAAGGACTGAATTAAGTCGTATCAAACTTGTACAATTGGCTAAAAGTTGCCTAACTTTGGGTAATTATGCAACTATCCTTCACGGGACTTTGTTATTTTTAAGAATTATAAAAAAATAAAAAATGCAAACGCTTACTTTTAAAGCCATACAGCAGCGCTATCCAAATGAATGGGTTTTATTGGGTAACCCTAAGTCTGAAAAGGGCATCGTTTTAGGTGGTGTCGTTCTGTATCACAGCACAGATAAAAAAGAAGTGTGTTATTTGGGTAAAGAAAAAACGACTGGCTTTGACCGTATTCGTTTGGTTTTTACAGGTGAACTAACTTCTATGCGTCACATTGGCATAATGAAACGGCTATGAAAAAAATTGCTATTCGTATCCCAAATGAAGAAGAGGTTGTTGTATTAGAAGCCTTGATTAACAGCAAAAACGAATTGCTTGTCGCATTAGATACCGCCGCAACACATACGACAATTGATAGCAATGCGCTTCATTTGTTTGGTTTTACATTAGGCAAAAGTAAACAACGGGTTGAAGTTGAAACATCAAATGGGATTATCATAACAGAAATTTATGAATTACCGACATTTGAAGTTTTAGGTATCACCGAAACAAATTTTGAAGTTCAAGTTTATGATTTCATAGCACATAGTATTACCTCTAATTATGATGGTGTTTTAGGTCTTGATTTTTTGAAAAAACGTAAATTCTGTTTAGATATACCCAATGGAGAAATAACTATTCAAACTGAATAGATACAAAGAAGCCGTCTCAAACTTAGTTTGAAACGGCTTCTTCATGCGCTTTAAAAAGAAGGTTGCTTAATACTGGGAGGAGTGATATAAACCGAATAAAAACGATTGTTTCTTCATCGAGTCTACATAATAATGAAAAAGAAATATTGGCTTTTTGCACTAAGTTTAATAGGTTTTCAATGCCAAACGCCACAAAAAACGGCAATAATCAACGATTTACCACAACAATTCATCGTCGTCCTCGGCATTGCCCAAGATGCAGGTTATCCGCATCCATATTGTGGCAAGGCTTGTTGCGAAGCCGTCGCATTGGGTAAAGAAAAACCTAAAAGTGTCACCTGTCTTGGCATCGTTGACCGCGAAACGCAAGAGACTTTTATGCTTGAAGCCACGCCTGATTTCACAAAACAAGAACATATACTGAGGGGGTACTTGGATGACAAATCCAAACCCATAAGTGGCATCTTTCTCACTCATGCACACATCGGACATTATACAGGACTGATGTATTTGGGTCGTGAAGCCATCGGTGCTAAGGAAACGCCTGTCTATACCATGCCGAAGATGAAGACCTTTTTAGAAAACAATGGGCCTTGGAGTCAATTGGTGAGCTTGAAAAATATCAAGTTGATGCCTTTGGCAGCCGATTCTTTGGTGCGCATCACAAAGCATATCAGCATCAAACCGATATTGGTGCCGCATCGAGATGAGTTTTCAGAAACAGTTGGGTTTGTTATTTATCTCAAAGACAAAAAGGTGTTGTTCATTCCAGATATTGACAAATGGTCGAAATGGCAGCGCAATATCTTGGATGAAGTGAGTGGGGTAGATGTGGCTTTATTAGATGCCACGTTTTATCAGAATGGTGAATTGCCGAATCGCAATATGAGCGAAGTGCCGCATCCTTTTATAGCGGAAACGATGGATTTATTTAAAAATTCAAAAGAAAAATCAAAGATTAAGTTTATTCACTTCAACCATACCAATCCTGTTATGCGGCAAACGAAAGAGCGAAAAGACGTTTTGAAGCAGGGTTTTGGGGTTTGTACTGAGGGGGAGGTTTTAGGGCTTTAACAAAAAAAGGACGAAGTGAATCAATTCACCCCGTCCATATAATTTGTTGATTTACTTATGTCCTTTCGTTATCATTCATCATTCATCACTTATCATTCATCATTTTCTTAGTTGCCACCACCACCAAAATCAGGTTGCTCTTGACCACCACCTTGTTTTTTACCATCTTTCATGCGTTTGAACATTGAAGCATCTGCTTTACCAAAAGGTACTTGAAGCGACAATTTAACGAAACGCATATCACGACGACGCATTGATTCTTGTAAGTAAGTCGGTTGGTCGTAGAATGTAATTTCTTTACGTGTGTTGAACAAGTCATTGACAGAAAGCGTCACGTTAGCCGCATTGTGAAAAAACGACTTTTTGACGGCAAAATCCATATAAGCGATACCTTCACGAACACCTTGTGCTGTTGGGCGATTGCCTTCGTAAGCGGCATTCAATTGTACTGAAATATCTGCGGGTAAACGATAAGTCAAATTGATTTTGCCATTGCCTGACCAACCTGTATTTGAAAATGTATCCACGTTTACGGTGTAGTTAAAGATATTGCCATTAAGCATCACTTCAAAGTTTTTACCAAAACCTAACTTCAATGTGTTGTCCAAACCATATCTCAATTCGTTCGTACCGTTCACAAAAGTTGTGATTAATACTGTGGGGTCAGTTGCTGATGGCGTAATTAATGGTTTGATGGTATTGGTTTCATTACTTAGATAAAGTGTTGTTAACCAATTGTTTTGCTTGTTCTTGCCGAATAATTTGTTGTAATTTAACTCTGCCATGTTGACAAACTCAGGTTGCAAATTCGGATTGCCTATTTGTATATTCTGCTTGTCATTGCCTTGAATACCAGGCATGAGCATACGGAAGTTGGGACGTTGTAGTTTACGGCTGAAATTAAGCCCGATGTCTGATGTTGCATCTAATTTCTTAGACAAATAGAGCGCGGGGAACAAAGAGCGCATCAAATCTTTAGCATTACCTTTTGGATAGTCATAACCAAAGTTTGATGTGGCATCAAGGTTTGAAACACCTGTTAAATTTGACTGCTCAAAACGCACACCCGCTTGATAGCTGATTTGGTTTCTGAACCGACCCGAATAAGTCACATAAGCCGCGTTGACGCTTTGTGTAATGATATTGTCTTGTGAATAAGCATTGTCTTGATTGTACTTATTGGTTTTATAATCCAGAGAATCATAAAAATACTTTTGGCTGGCACTGCTCCAGAAACTGCGAACACCCATTTCCCATTTAGTAGAATCATTGATTGGATTGACATAATCCAATTGAAAAACGGCTTGTTCGTTTAAGCTCGCCCCTGATATATTGACGAGTGCAGGGTAATTCGGTGTAATGTTATTGGTTGTATTCCAAGTTGCTGCATTCGCGAAGCTGCCCCAACCATAATTTGCTAATGCTGTGAGTGATTTATCTTTTTTAGCATAAGATTTGCGCCATTGTGCTTCAACATTATTGTTTTTGAAGTCATTGCGTGGCTCTGTTGTCCGTATGCCTGATTCTGTAATTTGCTTTGAAGCCGACAAATATTCATAGTCTTGGTCAGTCGAGATATTGAATTTGCCACCTACTTTTGTTCCTGATAGTGATATGGTATTGCGGTTGTTCACGGAATAATCAAGGTTGATACGTCCGATTTGGAAGACATTTTGGAACGTCAAGTCTGTATTTTGGTTAAAATAATTTTTAACTGACCCGTCAGTATTGAGGTTTGTACGGTAGCTGTAACCTGTTGAAGGACTGTTTGCTGAATTGACGTTATAAAAACCACCGATATTCCATTTACCTTCATGTGCATTGAGGTTCACCATGCCGTTGTAACGTCCTTGTGTACCAACACCCAAAGCGACAACACCATTGTAACCAGGCTTGCGGTTTTTCTTTAAAACGATGTTTAAAATACCGCCTGTTGCAGAAGCTTCGTATTTAGCAGAAGGATTAGAAATAACCTCAACCGATTCGATTTGGTCAGCAGGGATTTGCGTTAAAGACATCAAAGTGGGTTTGCCATCAACATAAACTGTTGTACCACGGTCACGTAACTTCGCATTACCATCCATATCAACGGTTACTGAGGGGACGTTTTTCAGAACGTCTTCTGCTGTACCACCTGTTGCTGTGATGCTTTTGTCAACGTTAAACACGCGTTTTTCAAGGCTAATCATCGTTGATGCTTTCTCTGCGGTTATTTCGACAGCGTTTAATACTTGTGCATCAACGGACATTTGAAGGTTGCCTAAGTCTTGTTCGATGCTATTAGGTGGTGAAACTTTCACCATTTTCACTAAATCTTTATTGCCGATAAAACTCACTTTTACTTTCAACATACCCATTGGTAAGCCAGTGATATTGAAATCACCATTTTCAATCGTCAATGCACCACCGATAAGAGTATCGCGCCCTGCGATTGTGCGTAAAACGGTAACGGAAGCATAAGCGACAGGTTCTTTTGTGTTTGCATCAACGACTTTACCGTAAAGGCGGCCAATATTCATGGGCATATTAGGTTGTTGAGCAAAAAGGGTCGTATTAAGGATTACTAAGGCGAATAAGACTAATTTTTTCATCTTTATTTATTTTTTAAAACTGATTTATCTTAATTTGATGATACAAAGGTAAATCAAGTCTTAAAAACGATTTTAAGAAGCCGACTAACAAGGGCATTGTGAAGATGAAAAGTGGGAATGTGCCTTTTAGTTAATGGATAATGGGTAGTTGATAGTTGATAATGGATAGTTGATAATGGATAATTTAAGATGGTGGAAACCAATTTATTGCTACGATAGTTTTAAGTAAACCATTTCAATTGAGTATAGAATGATTGTTTTTGGGGATAAAATCAGTCAAAAAGGTATTTATACTGAGGGGGGGTAAAAATGGATATGAAACTAAATTATGTTGCTGAAAAAGAGATGCTTGTTGAAAATTAGCCAAAAACCGTTATTTTTGTACAAAAAACTATCCATAATGACAGAAACAGTAACGCCACAAGTGACAACCGAAGATGTCAAACAAGCTATTCTCGCTTTGCTTAGAGAGAATAATGTAGAATTAAAGTCCGTTTTGGAAGATTTGGCAATTAAGATAAAGGATTCGGCTACGCCTAAACTGAAAAAAACGAAGGCGGCAAAAACGAAGGACGGAGGTATCACTATTGTCGAAGGCTCTCGAATGCCTTATAGTGAAATGCCTTTTTGGAAGGCAAATCCGCATTTGAAACCTATTGATTTTAAGGCACAAGGCTATGGTATGACACAGGAGGCGTTTAAAAACTTACAAGACTTTTTCCAAGAACCAGGCAATGAAATCAAAGATGAATGGTTCGATATGTTAGACTGATTTATCATCAAAAAATAAATGACTATGATTTACTTATGGGATACGAATATCCTTCTTCTGACATTGAGGCAACCCAGTTTTTATCAAACACTCAATGCTCGTTATGATTTTACAAATCCACTTAATGAAATACAAATTTCATCTGTCACAGTAGGCGAAATTCATTCTATTGCACTTCGCAACCGATGGGGTAAAAACCGAATGGACGCTCTTTTGCAACGTCTGAAGGATATGAAAACCATTAATGTCACTGACGATGATTTTCTAATACAGATGTATTCAGAAATTGATAATTACAGTCAAAATCATCATCCAACCCTTAGGCTACCTCATTCCGCTCGCAAAATGGGCAAAAATGATTTGTGGATAGCCGCTACTGCTGCGGTTGCCCAAGCGACTTTGATTTCAACGGACGATGATTTTACACATCTAAATGGCTTATTTTTGTTTTTCGATAAAATCATTGTCTAATTTCAAGAATGAACATTCACAAAAAACGTCGTTCCGTGTCCTTCGGTTGATTCAAACCAAATTTTACCGCCATATTTCTCTACAATGTTTTTACATAATGCCAGTCCTACGCCCGTTCCTTCAAATTGTGAGGTATCGCGATGTAAGCGGTGAAAAAGATTAAACAGTTTTTTACCGCTTTCAGGGTGAATACCGATGCCGTTGTCTTTAATATAAAGCATAACATTGTCATTTTCTTTACGACTACCAATCTCAATAATGGGATTGCCCTCTACAAATTTGAGGCTATTGCTCACTAAGTTTTGAATCAGTTGGGTTAAATGGATGCGGTTTATCTTCAAATTAGGCATTATATCAGGGAAAATGATTTGTGCTTTTTGTTCCTCAATTTTCACACGGAGGTTTTCATTTACTTCTGTAACAATATCACGCATATTGACTGTTTCGACATCTGTCACTTGATTCATAGACAGCATGGAGTATTTTAAAAGCCCTTCGAGCATATGACCCATGCGCGTCGAACCACTCATCACAAACTCAAAATAGGATGCTGCTGCAGGAGGCATATCTTTGAGAAATTTGCGATGAATCAAAGTGGCAAAGTTCGCAATGTTGCGTAAAGGCTCTTTTAAGTCATGTGCCACAGCGTAATTGAACTGTTTCATCATAGCATTTGACTCCTCCAATAAACGTTTTTGTTCTTCAATCGCCTTGTTTTTGACTAAAATCTCTTGATTAAATGCCTCTAATTGTTCTTTTTGTATGTGAATTGCTTGATTTTTGACTCTCAAAACATTGTTTTGTTTTCTTTGCCAGTAATAGCTAAATACAAGAAAAAAGATAATGAGTAAACTCATAAGCGAAGCCATCCACATTCTATTCTCACTGGCTTTGATTTCTGTTTCTTGTAACTTTTGCTCACTTTGAGCGAGGTCATAACGGAATTGTAATTCCGTAACTTGTCCCGATTTTTCGTAATTGAACAACGAATCACGCAAAGTATTAGCCATTTCAAGGTTAAAAAGAGCTTCTTTGGGTTGATTTTTGAGACGATAAATGCGATATAAAGCACGATGATTCCATTCGTTGTAACGAATAGATTGGTTTTTTTCGGCAAGTTGTTGGCTTTTTGAAAAATAGCTTTCTGCTAAGGCAAGGTTATTCTTTTGCTCATAAATTTTACCCATTTCGTAGTAAACTTTCGTCAAACTATTGACATTTATGAGGTTTTCATTAATTGTTTGGAAGGCTGACAAAGCGGCTTCGTTGTTGTTCTGCTTGAGGTATAATTCGGCTTTGGCAATAGTCAAATTATTAAAGTCTCGGATATATCCACCCTCTTTGCATAGGTCAAGACCTGTATTGATTTTGCTAAAAGCTTTATCAACTTCGCCAATATCGGCATACAATCGGGCATATCGTTCATATAGCGGAATGAGGGATTCGGTATCTTTTTTCGTTTCAGCAATGTGGCAAGCTAAAGTAATGTATTCAAAAGCTTTATTATATTCTTTGCGACAGCCGTAAGCCTCCGATAAGTTGTCGAGATAGACACATTCGTTGATGTAATTACGCGCTTCTCTTGATTTTTGTAAGGCTTTGTCGTAATAACGGATGGCATTATCGTAGTCATTTACGGTAAAAAAAAGGACACCTAAACCGCAATAGGCATTTTGCAAATTAGCCGTGTCTTTATGCTCTATGCTCAAATCAATTAATTTGAGATAGACATTGCGGGCATCTATATAGTGGTAGAGACTACGATGTATTATAGCAATATCAATTTGAACGTTTGAAAAACGGGAAATGTCATTGTTTTTAACAGCATCAGCAGCCATATTGTAATTGTCAAGTGCTGCTTGAAAAGCTAATTGGCGTTCGAGGTATAAGCCTTTAGACCGATACGCTTCAAAAACCCATTTAGGTTGTTTTTCTTTGGTCGCACGTTCAATAATAACATCTAATATCTGATAAGCAACTTTTGGATGAAAAGCATAGACTAGATCCGCATCACCGAAAACCTCCATATAAGGTGCTGTCCACCACTCTATCGGGGTGAGTTTTGGCTGGACTATTTTTTGAGCCGCTGAATCTGCGGGATGCCAAAGCCCAAAGGCACACATTAAAAGAAAAGATATTTTCTTACTCATGTTGATCAACATTAAATTATTATATGCATTTAGGGTAAATAACTGACAAAAAAAAAATGAGATAACACGTCAACGCATACGGCAATATGTTATCCCAATTTTGTAGGAATATGTAAGAAGTTTTACTTATTATTTAATAATAACTCCTATTGTAGAGATACCAGTAGTTGAACCAGGACGTGTCTCACGACCGCCACCTTTTACTGTTTGAGATTGCGCTACTTTGAGCGTTTCGATGTTTTTGATGTCAATGAGTTTCATAGAATGTAAATTTAAATAGTTAAAGAATTTTAAAAACGGGTTTAATAGATTCCCTCTTTCAACCAGTGATGTCACAAATCTACATTTATAGAATCTCTTAAAATTTACATTAAAAAGGGTTTTCGTGACAGCGATATGGTATGGGTTCAAAATTTTCTATATTTTTATGCTACAACTATAGGTGTATAAAAATTCAAGATTTGATATTGTTACAAGTGCGTTCTCTAAAACATAATACTATTTTAACACGCATAAAACAATGATACAGTTCATATAAGTCACTTTTTTAAACTACGGCTAAAAATACTGCTAACAAATAAATGCGTGTTGAATAAGCCGTTAAAAACGACCCCAATTGACCCCCTCAGTATTTTTCAAAAAAATATCCCATTTGCGCAAGTTTTATAATGTTATCGTGTCTAACTAACTATAAATGATAAATCACAATGTATAAATTGATGAAACAGAATGTATTTTTAATCGCTTTACTCCTTACAGTTCTCCAAGGGTTTGCCCAAAGTTTTGACTTACGTATTGCACCTGTTTTCGGTAAAGAACCCATTGAAGAAGACAAATGGTATGTGACAACGAAGGGTGATTCCATACAATTCGATAATGTGCGGTTTTATCTCTCAAATATTGAACTTGAAAAGGAGAATGGAACAATATTTAAAGATGGTCAAAAAGCACATTTGATAGACTTTCTTGAACCAACAACATTAAATATTTCTTTACAAAACATTGATTATAAAGACATTAAAAAAATGCGGTTCAATATCGGTATTGACAGTACAACCAGTGTTGCAGGTGCTTTGGGCGGTGATCTAGACCCTCAAAAAGGTATGTATTGGGCATGGCAAAGTGGCTATATCAATATGAAAATTGAAGGCAGAAGTCCACAATGCCCCAATCGAAAAAATGTCTTTCAGTTTCATATGGGCGGGTATATGCAACCGTTTTATGCGATGCGAAGGGTTGAATTACCTATAAAAGGAATTTTTACTGAGGGGGTCATTTTGAATTTAGATTTGTCGAGATTCTTTGAAAAAATAAACATCAATACACAAAACAGCATTATGATTCCAAGCAAAGAGGCGATGAAGTTGGCTGATTTGAGTGTTCAAATGTTTTCGATAGATGCACATGAAAAATAATTACATTACATACGGTTTATTAGGCGTTTTGTGCCTTATTATCTTCGCGTTCAGTGATTTAACCACAACGCCCACACCTTTTGTCGTTCCCGAAGGTTGGGCAAAACCCGCCTATGATTTCTCTAAAAATCCTTTGACAAAAGAAGGTTTTGAATTGGGAAGACACCTTTTTTACGACCCTATTTTGTCACGAGACAATACCATTTCCTGCGCCAGTTGCCACCTACAAGCCACAGGTTTTACGCATGTTGACCATGAATTGAGTCATGGCATTGACGGTAAAATCGGTACACGCAACTCTATGACGATAATGAATGTGGCGTGGAGTAAATATTTTATGTGGGATGGTGGCGTGAATCATCTCGATGTGCAGCCATTAGCCCCTCTCGGTAATGGAGTCGAAATGGACGAGACTTTGGAGAATGTGGTGAAGAAATTAAATGCTTCAACAAAGTATAAAACCTTATTTTTCAAAGCCTGTGGGGATAGTTTGGCAACAGGACAAAAGACATTATTCGCTTTTTCGCAGTTTACTTTGCAACTCAATTCCTACAATTCAAAATACGACAAATACATCAGACAGGAAGTAGGAGGGGAATTTACAGCACAAGAAATCAACGGTTTGCAGTTGTTCAGAACGCTTTGTGCGTCCTGTCACACCGAGCCTTTGTTCACCAATAATAGTTTTGAAAACAACGGTTTACCTGTTGATACAACTTTGAACGACTTTGGCAGATTTAATATAACACACAATCCAAGCGATTCCTTCAAATTCAAAGTACCGACCTTACGCAACATCCAATTCACCTTTCCTTATATGCACGATGGACGGTTTAAAAAGCTGCGTGACGTTATAAACCATTATACGACAACGGATAAGCTGAAAAAGCCCATTGTTTTAACGTCCAATGAAAAGGTGGATTTAATCGCTTTCTTATTGACATTAACCGATACAGAATTTCTTTTTGATAGGCGTTTTGGGTTTCCGAGAGAGTGATTACCCCCCTCAGTATTTTTGTTATAATCGGCTTTGTTTGCGTTATAGTATGCCCAACTATTGGCTAAATCTTGCGCTCTTAAAGTTGGAAAATTGAGTAATAATTTTTCTTTCCCTATACCCATTTGCATATATTCAACGATACACCAAACGGGTATTCTTGTGCGAATGACACACGCACTGCCGCCACAAACATTGGGCGTTTTTTCAATACCAGGGAAATCCGCAGCAATCTTTTGAGATGCCATTTGTACTAATTGCGCTATTTCGCTATTTGACATTTTAGGCAAAAATGCGCTTGCTTTTTCTAATATAGTCATTTTTGAAATGTTTTATGAAATACAAATATACCGTTTTTGATGAAAAAAGAGGTAAATACTGAGGGGAGGCAAAATCTCATAAACGCTTGATTATCAACCCAATAATCAAGCGTTTTGCGTTAAAATGGTTTTCCTTTCTGATTTGCTTCTTTTTCCCATACGCTGTTTATCTTTGCGTTTGCAATCAAGTATGTCTTTTCAATAAATAGTAATAAAAATGGCTATAAAAAAAGAACAACCTAAAAGGGGATTTAACGAAATTTTGCTTTACACAACCCCAAACGGTCATGTAAAAGTAGAGATTTATTTGCAAAATGAAACAATATGGTTGACTCAGCAAAAAATTGCAGACTTGTTGGGCGTTGATAGAACAGTGGTCACAAAACATATTGGTAATATCTTCAAATCAGGGGAACTTGAAGAACAAG
>JANLQI010000481.1:0-19644 GCA_031367705.1 Saprospiraceae bacterium
CACCTTTGGTGCTTATCCAAAGGATAGGATTGTTTATGCTTAATTAAAATTAATATGTCAATGAACTTCTATTGTTAAACGTTTTTTGCACGCTTTTGCACGCTTTTTACGGCTTTTTTGGGCAGTGCAAAAGCCGTATTGAAATCGGTGGTTTCAAGATGTTAGATGTTATTTCGAGCTCGTTTAAAGTTCAGAGGCTTCCGAAGTTACCAGTAGGTATTATAATGCCCATTTTTAATACCTTACTGCCCATTTTAGGCGACATATTTTAAGTTTTCGATGGCATATTGTGAATTTTAGGTGGTATAATGTAAGTTTTTGGCGGCATAATGTAAGTTTTCAGTGGCATAATGTGGGTTTTCGATGGCATAATGTGGGTTTTTAATGTCGTGCTGTTGATTTTGTTTATTATCATTTCTGACAAATATCATACGCTTAATGGATTATGCCATGCAATTTATGTTGTCCTATCAACACTCTGCCGAATTATCCTTCCTCATTTTTCATTATATCTTATTATTTCTACCAAGAGCTGTTCAATCATGCGTATCTGTATGATTTTCTATTTAACTTTGGCATCATTTCATCATTAAAAATCTAAAAATCATGGTAAATAGACGTGACTGGTTGCGCAACAGTGCCGCATTGCTCGGCTCGATGATGTTGCCGATATCCCATATGGAAGGTATGGGCAATGTTTTTCCATTGTTGACGGGTGATAAAACACCTATCAAAATCAATCAAAACGAAAATCCTTATGGTCCTTCGCCTTTGGCAATGAAAGCGATGACGGAGCAATTGACAAAGGGTAATCGGTATGCGATTCCGATGATTGCAGAGTTTAAAACGGCTTTGGCGAAAATGCACAATGTCAAAGACACGCAGATATTGATTGGCAGTGGTTCGTCGGAGATATTGGCGTTGTCCACTTTCTTGGCGGCTGAACGCGGTAAAGGCAATTTGATTGCTGCTGACCCAACGTTTAGAATTTGGTTGAAACCTGCCGAAAGGGTAGGCTTAGATGTGAACTGGATTCCGTTGGATAAAACAATGGGTCACGACCTCAACCGCATGAGTGATGCCGTGAATGACAAAACGAAGTTTATTTATATCTGCAATCCGAATAATCCGACAGGCACGGTGCTGAATGATGCCGACCACCGCAATTTTATTAAAAAACATGCGCCCACAAATTATATGGTCATTGACGAAGCCTATACCGAGTACGCCGATGCCCCCTCAGTAACGGACATGGTGGCGCAGTTTCCAAATCTTATTATTGCCAAAACCTTTTCTAAGATATACGGTATGGCAGGTTTACGGATTGGTTACGCCATTGCGCAAGAAGAAACCATTGCGAATTTGAGCAAATATCAAGCATGGGCAAATGCGGGTGTTAGTAATGTATCCATCGCAGCTGCTTTTGCCGCTTTGTCTGACCAAACGCATCTTGAAAAATCTAAATTAGAAACGGCAAAAGTGCGTGCTTTTACTGAGGGGGTGCTTTCGGAAAAAGGTTTTGACTTTGTGCCGTCCAAAACCAATTTTGTGTTTTTTAATGTCCATCATCTCAACTTTGATTTTGCTGCTGAAATGGGTAAACACGGTGTTTTGCTCCGCAATTGGGAAGCTGCGGGCAAAAAATATGCGCGTGCGACTTTGGGGACAATGGAAGAGATGCAAGGGTTTGCGGAAGTGCTGCGGAAAATAGCTTAGTTTTGGGAAGGTATAGTAAACAGAAAATGAATAGATTTTTGTTTTTTTTTGCAAAAAAAATAAAAAATCTATTCATTTTCTGTTTACTATACCTGAATGGCAACTAAATAAATTTAAAATGATAAAACTCATAAGAACGGACTCCTATAATCCAGATTTTATTGAATTGGTCAGACATCTTGACGCTGATTTAGCCCAAAGAGACGGCGATGAACATGCTTTTTATAACCAATTTAATAAAATAACGCACATCAGACACGTTGTGGTCGCATATACTGAGGGGGTAGCTGTGGGTTGTGGCGCTATAAAAGAATTTGAGGTAAAAACAATGGAAGTCAAGCGTATGTACACCTTTCCGCAACACAGAGGAAAGGGTTTGGCAACAAGCGTTTTAACGGAATTGGAAAACTGGGCAAAGGAAATGTCCTATACACGTTGTGTTTTGGAAACAGGCAAAAAACAACCCGAAGCGATTGAACTCTACAAAAAAAATGGATTCAACCAGATTCCTAATTATGGACAATATATAGGTATTGAAAACAGTGTTTGTTTTGAAAAAAACATTTAAGTAATGATGAATGATAAATGATGAACGATGAACGATGAATAATGCAAGTCATTGATTATCAAATAGTAGCCATAAATAAATTCCCCGTTTATTTTCGTTCAACTACTTACATGAATCATCCCGAATCTTATTGTATAAAGTTCGGGATGATTCATGTTTGGTCTAAAAAAGTAAAAAAGCGACCCCCTCAGTAAATTGAGGAAGTCGCTTTTTTTCATATTTCATACTTCATACTTAATTATCATCTGTATCCTTGAATGAAGCGGCATCAAACAATAAAGAGAAACGAAGCGTATTGTCTAAAGGGCCACGTTGACTTGAAGTCGGAACGAGATAAGACAAATTGATGCCCATAACATTGTATTTCAAGCCCAAACCAACAGTGAAGTAACGACGACCACCTTTTTCAGCATGTTCGTAGAAATAACCTGCACGGACGGCAAATTGTTTGTCGTACCAATATTCAACACCTGCTGAAATATTGATTTCTTTCAACTCTTCTTGTCCACCACCAGGCGCATCATTAAAAGAACCTAATGCAGCAGCTATAGGGCTTTTGTCTTTCCATGTCCGTAATGAATCAAGCGGATTGGGCGTAGGTACAAGCAATTTATTAAGATCCAAAGCAACAACAATGCTGTTGTATTGGTCAAGTGGAATATCCCAAGCTGCACCAATACCCAAGTTTTGTGGTAAAAAATCAGAAGAACGGAGGTAAGTGATTTTATTACCAATATTTTTGATAGCCGCACCAATCATCAAAGTTGAAGGGCCCGCAGCCATTTTAATAGGCTTTTTGTACGTCATTGAGAAATCAACTGCACCTGCACGGCCTGATGAAATGCGTTCAGAACCACCGTCAGGGCTTTGACCTGTTGCCAAGTTGGAGTAAATAAACTTAGCTGTTGCACCAACGGCTAAGTACTTGCTCAATTGGCGTGAATAACTCACAGCCGTTTCAAATTCTCGTGGAGAACCTTCGCCCAATACTGAGGCATTAAAATCCGTCCACTGAATCGAACCCAAAGAGAAATAGCGCAAACTTACGCCAATCGCTTGTTTCACGTCTGTACCGAATTGATAATACCCCGCTGCATAAGCCAAGTAAATATCATTTACACCTAAAGAACGCAACCACGGCGTATAGGTCAATGACATGCCAAACTTTTGTGCTGCCATCGCATATTTCGAGGCATTGAAGTGAATCGCATTCGCATCAGGACTGATAGCGATACCGACATCGCCCATTGCTCCAGAACGGGCATCAGGGTTAATCATCAAAAAGGGAACGGCTGTTTGTACCGCACCACCACAATCACGTCCAAGGGGATCCTTGCCTGTCGTTGGGTCACAGCCTTGCTGTTGAGCTGAAACCAAAGTTTGTGTTCCCATAAAAAGAACCATTGTAACAAGGAGAATAAGTGTTTTTTTCATCTGTTAAGTAGATTTTTGTCAAACTGTTATCCAGAAATTTTTAATTTTTACAGTTCAGAAATTAATTTTAATAATTTTAATATTCTAATAGGTTAAGGTTTTCTTGAAAAAAGCACGCAAAAATAGGCTTTTCAAGCAAATTATTGGTTTTCTTATCTCTTTTTCACTTTTAGAGTCTTTGAGTCAAGGCAAAATCTGCATCATAACGTTGAAAAGTGTCTTTTTCGTTTTCAACACAAAGGTTATTTTTTAAATAAATTTTAACACAATGTATTGGGGATTGGTTATTCGTTACTGGTTATTCGTTGCTGGTTATTCGTTACTGGTTATTCGTTACTCGTAATACTAATCCCCAATAACGAGTAACGAATAACGAATCCCTATTTATTGATAAAAACTACTTTTTCGACACCGCTTATAACGGTGGTTGCTGTTGAGGTTGTGGTAGAAATCGTTACACGATAGATATATATGCCGCTTGGCAATTTATTACCTGTGTCGTCCCTACCGTCCCAAGTAATGCCGTCAACCAATGAGCCGTCAGTTGTTACGTCTTGTTCTATGGTTTTTACCAATTGACCAACTGTATTGAAAATGGTGAATTTAGCACGTAATGTTTGGGCATTGATATTGTGTTCAAAACGAAAACGGGTCAAATCTGAGAACGGATTGGGGTAAGACAGCAGCTTTTTGATGCCATCTGAACCACTTTCTGCGACGATAAAATCTGTTGCACCTTCTCCTGCATTGTTTGCAATGTCCCATGCTTTGACACGTATCGAATACTTTCCAGCCGCTAAATTACTGAGGGGGTACTTGACGATACCTTTTGTCGGGTCGTCCTTCACCGCTTCATAGAAACTATTGAGAATGAAAGGATTACGTGATTCATTGAGCGTTGCCGTTAGGTCATGTCCGATACTTGTACCACTGACATTAAAGCCTTTATCGTCGCTCAATTTGACATAAACAACGGGGTTGGCATTGGTTGTACTACCACTTTTCCACGCATCATTATGGATAAAAACATCCACTTTTGGTGGCGCATCATTCGACGATACTAAAGGGGTCGTTCCGCCAACAACAAAGCCTTCAAAATTGCCTGTGGCATCGCGCACAGAGTCCCTTGCATAATAACTGATTTTACCGTTGCCAAAGGCATAATCAATATCTTTTGGAATGGTAAAAGTAAACGCCCAAACACCATTTTTTACCGTTGCAGCCCCTTTAAAAATGACATTGCGCTGTACCACAAAATCCTGCGGGTAGCTGACATCATTGCTTGTACTTTGACCCAAAGTCCTTAATGTTTGCGCTTTATCAAAAACAGTTGGATAAATAGTGCCGTTAAAATCGGTCATCACAGCGCCATTATCGCCAATAATAGTACCTTCAATACTCACTTGCTGCAAGGCTTTGACGGTATCTTTTGCGGCAGCAGACAATGATTTGCCATTGATTTTTGTTGTTGCAACACCAAAACGAGGCATCGCCAAACGCACCGCAGGGTCGCCAATCAAAGCGAATTTATTGCCATTGACACCTGTTCGACTGCTGTTTTTTGCCAACAAAAAAGCATCGCCTAATCGGAGGGCTTCAAAATTATTTTTACCAAACAAGGTATCGAAAACAGCTTTTGTCAAAGTCTCATTTTGAAAAGCATACACCGCCCGAACGGTTGAAAACAAGGCAATTGCGCCACCATTTGGGTTTAAAATAGCCGCTTCTCCCGCACTCACTTCTTTTGGATTGTCATAACCTGAAAAAGAACAAGTTGCTGTAATTATCAAAGGCAAACGGTCTTTGTTGCGCCATGCTTCAAGGTCTTCACGGAGCAAAATCCGTTCTTGTGCCAAACCTTTAGGGCCGCCATGACCCAAGTAACACAATGTCAACATACCTTTAAATTGATTTTGATAAATGGCATCATTCATCTGAGGCACACGTGTACCACCCGCCGAAACGTCTAATTTATAGGCATCAATATAGAGTTTATCTAAATTCAAATTGCGATAATTGTAAAAAACGCTGGTATTCACATATTCTGCACTGCCCAAATGTGCATTACCATCGCCATTGTCTGCCATAAAAACGGAGCGATTGCGCCAATCACCCAAAGCAGCGGGGCTTTCATAAGTCATTATTTTATTGACTATACCATTGGCTTCTTCTAAGGTTTTGCAAGGAATCCGACCAATGCCAATGTCTAAATCTCCATTCAAATCGCCCCCCTCAATATCTGACAGTAAACCAAAATAATCATCGCTTGGAAAGGCATCAACGATGCTGAAACTTTCAACAGATTCAAAAGGTGGAATAAAATCCGAGGCTTGCAAATTACCCAAAGGATAAATGCGTTTGTAGTCAAACGAACCATCACCTAACAAAAGTAAATATTTAAAACGGGGCGTTCTTTTGTTCAATAATCGAGCAAAATCACGTATCGCTGTTGGGTCAAGTGCGCCGCTTGAAAACTCATTATAAACTTGACCAATCTCTGCAATTTCAACATTGAATTTTGAATAACTGCGCCGATGTGCTGCTAATTTTTTAGCTGCCGCTTCAAAATCTTTATGATAAATGATGATTTGGTCAACATTATCAAAGGCGTGCAAATTTTGATTCGCTATTTTTCCAACGACTGCGGTTGGTTTGAGCAAAGCAGCTGTTTTGTCAAATACAACAAACTCCCGAAGCACCCCCTCAGTATTTTGACCAAAACTTAACTGATTTCCTGAAAGTGTAACTTGTTGATTTTGTACTTTTTGTGGTTTAGAAATATCCCAAACCAACAAATTGGCATTAGCATTAGCCAGTGTAAAACTGCTTGATTTATAAGCCAATGTATTGACATCTCTAAACGCCATTTGTGTACCCGCAAACGTCATTTGCCGCTTACAGGCAATTTCGATATAGTCCAACCAACCGCGACTACCGGCACCTGCCGAGTAATTCACCTTAACATCCAAAGCCGTTGTTGAAGGCGGCAATCGAAGGCTTTGTTCTACTGAACTAAGACTACCATAATTGCCTTCGCAATCGCCAGGGCTTGAACCGCCGACATAAACAGGCATCGCTTCACCCGCAACGGTCAATGTAAAAGTTGAACTAAAATCATTGCCGGCAACGAATTGTCCGCGTACCAAAACAGGTTCAGTCGCAACGATATTTGGAAAAGAAAATTTATCGGTATAAGTTTTTTCTTTAACGCCTTCGCTGAAAAAATCGCCTACCCACAGCTTGCCACCGCCTTGACCACAATTGAGTGGATGCTGCGCCAAAAGGTTGGTTTTATCGTCTTCAAGGCGTTGATAATCGTTAAAAGTAGTGGAAGTATATTGTGTAGGTGTTACAGATGCTTGGTTGGACACCCTTGCACCATTGCCCGCACTGATTTTCAAGAAGTAAAAAGCCTTGTCGTCGTAGATATTTTTAGGCTTAGTGAATGTTTTACTGAGGGGGTCAAATTTTCCTTTGTCTGCGCCAACGGCATAAAAAAGAATGTAGTCGCTGCCATCAAAACGCCCATCGTCTTCACCTGAAATAAGGATATTGTTTTCTGTCAAATCATCGGGTCGCTCAATTCTATTTGGTTCGGGTAACATGCCGCCGCCGTTGCCATAGATTTTTATAGTACGCGGGTCAATTTGGTCTAAATTGCTGATTTTCAATTCATTTTTCAAAAAAGCATAGTCTAAACGATAAACACCCGTTTCTTTTAAGGCAAATTTGTAGATGTCCCCATCTTTCAAAGCAGATTCTTTTGTCGTCCGCAACTCCGTTTGGAGCCCTACCGTTTCAGGTAAAGTCGTTATAATTAAGGTGAAACGGACGAGTTTTTCGACTTGACCATTTTTAACACGTAAGGGTACAAGACTGATATTGCCAAAATATTTCTCACGGGTTTGGGAAACAAACGCCGAAGGTTGTATATTTGAAGATAAATGTTTTAATTTGGAATCGCTGATAGTAAGAGGGGCAAATTCAGCATCTGCCAATTCAACGGCAATACGACCATCAAAATCCATCGGAAAGCGATAAGCGTAAACAGGCAGATTCTGCGCACCGCTTTGAGTGTAAACTGCACCTTTAAATGTTACTTCTTTTTCAGACCATTCGAGCGTTTGGAACGTTGAAAAAGTCGTTTGCCCAAAAGCAAAAGTTAAAAGCAAGGTAGAAAAAAGCGAAGTAATTGTAAATTTCATATTTTGCCGAGTATTAAGTTGAAAGTGTTACGAAAACGTTAAGGAAATTTCGATATTGTTAGAAAATAACAACTTTAACATTCTCACGTTATAATATTTATGTCTGTGAAATTTATTTCTAAAAGATATACGAAGAAAAACAGGAAAACTATTTCCTATCTTCTTAAAACACAAAGTAACGCAAAGGTTTTTACGCGATTGATGAATACGGTCTAACTTTTTATAGTTTTGATACTTTAATTCATTTTTAACTTGAAAACACTTTGTTTAAAATTATTGATAAGTCAGCAAAAACACTTTACAAATGCCACATCGTTTACCTATTCTTTTGATTTTTTGCTGCCTCATACTGAGGGGTAGCATTGCTTACGCACAAGACCCTGTTTTCAGTCAATGGTATGCCGCTCCTTTGCAAACCAACCCCGCTTTTGCAGGAACGAACCAAGCACCTTTTATTGCTTTGAATTACAGGATGCAGTATCCCAGTTTCAATAATGGCGCGGCGTATTCGACCTTTGCAGCGAGTTATGACCAAGCCTTGAACCGTTCAAACAGCAGTATTGGCATTTCTGTTATGACCGATGATGCTGGGCAAGGTATTTTGAAAAAAACCTATGCCAGTGCCATTTATTCCTATAAAGTCAATATCAATGAGGATATGGCGGTAAAAATCGGTGTCGAAGGCGGCATGATTTCAAGCAATTTGGATTGGAATAAGCTTATTTTCCTTGACCAAATTGACCCTATTTCTGGTTGGGTCAATCCTGACGGTACGACGCGTCCAACGCAAGAGGTACGTCCCGAACAGACCAATCGGACTATTTTTGATATTTCGACAGGTTTATTGTTATACGCTTCTGGTTTCCATGTCGGGTTGTCAGCAAAACACATGGCAACGCCCGATGAGAGCTTTTTGAAAAGTACGAACTCTAATTTGCGCATTGGTTTGCCTGTACGGTGGTCAATGCACGGTGGTTATGAAATCATTTTGCAGAAAGGCAACCGTTTTCGCCCAACTAGTTTCATTACACCTTCTTTATTAATTGTTAAACAAGGTGATTTTGCACAATTCGTGGGCGGTCTTTATGCAGGTTTGGGCCCTATTTTTACGGGCGTTTGGTATCGTCATGCTTTGAGCAATCCCGAATCGGCGATTTTTACGATTGGTTTCAGACAAGACTATTTTAAAGTCGGTTATAGTTATGACTTCCCCGTGGGTGGTTTAGCCAATAGAACGGGCGGGACGCACGAAGTTTCATTAACACTGAACCTTGACCCTAATAAAAATAAGAAAAAAGATTTGACGGATTGTTTTAAAATGTTTAGATGATTTTAATGGTGAATGGTGAATTCACAAAACATTGATTTACAACAGATTATAAAATAAAATTTACTTAAAGAGTCGAGGTGATTTGAAATCACCTCGACTCTTTAAGTAAGGTCATGATACCTGTCATAAGTCCTTGTTTACTGAGAACACGCCACTCATTTTCCTGACCACTCGTAAGCCATCGGTACAACAGACCTTTCTCTTCATTGCCAATAGTAAGGTTTTTGTAAAAATGAACGTCGTTTTATTTAACTGTCTTCAATCGCAATAAGACAAAAAAAAACTGATAGGTAAACTTGTTACATATCAGTTTATACAAAATCGAATGTTCACTAAATCTAAGTATGATTTAGAGCCTCTTGACGACAACTCTTTTTCACTCACCCTAAAACGAAGGAAAAAAAGTTGAATCGCAATCTTATCTTGCATTTAATGTCATGAAAATTATAATGTGTTATTTAGAACCCTATTATTGGCGAATTCAATTTTCAAGTGAAAAATGTGTCTTGAAAATGGTGATTGCTGTTTTAGCAATATTGAGAAGTAATTGATTGCCCATATTCGATTTTTTGATTAACTAAAAAATTAATTTGGGGTATAACGACGTCTGCTAACGTAGATTTGTTCTCAATGTTTTTAAAGTTATACATAAAGCCCAAAAGTTGATTTATTTGGAATTGATAAATATTGATTTCATTTTTAAAGTCCGTTTAGCTAAAGTAACTGGATGATAAAAAAACTTGTCACAATGACCATCGGTTCTTTTTTGTCCGAGACAAAGGTAAGATAAATGAATTTGTCAAAATAGCAGAACGATTGAGTGCTTTGTTTCAAGCCACGAAAAGGGGTTTTCAAGCCATGAAAAGTATTCGCACTACTTTTTATGTCAAACATCTTTATTGTTGAATGACAAAAAAACAAGAATTGTTGTTTTTTAAAATATCATTCAATTCTACTTGGAAATATTTAATTAATCCAAACTTTAATAACCGTAAAGTGCTGATTATCATGGTTTTAAACTGTTGAATTCTAAAACCCAAAGGCTCTCATTTAGAAATAGAACTTTCTAACGCATATTTCTGTTTAAAAGCCATTAATTTTGCCCCCCTCAGTATTATTTCATATTTCATATTCCCTTTTTAGAATGAACCTGTTACCGAAAGATATTTACGAAAAATTAGAATTTGACAAAGTGTTGTCTTTGCTTGTACGCGAGTGTTCAGGAGAGATGGGGCAAGCCTATTTCCAAAACTTGATGCCCGAAACCGACCTTAAAAGCATAGAAACAAAGCTCAAACGAGTAAAAGAACTGAAATTAGCCCTTGAAAAAAACGATAAATTTCCTTTCGGTGCTTACTATTCTCTTGATGATGATTTGAAATTTTTAGCCATAGAAGGTTATGTTTTGTCAATAGAAAGTTTGCAACGTATCAATGCTATTTTATTGATTTTCAGAGACTTACACCGATTTTTCAACCCATTGCGGCGTGAAATTTATCCCAATCTTTACGACATTCTTCGTCATACGAATTACGACAACGATTTGTCGAAAGAAATTACGCGTGTCATTGACGACGAAGGCAATATTCGCTCCGATGCCTCACCTGAATTGGTCAGAATTAGAAGAGCCAAGCAGTCAAAAATGCGTGAAATGGATGCTGTTTATCGTCGTTTGATAGGCGAATTTCGCCAAAATGGCTGGTTAGCGGACAATAACGAAACGCTGAGGAATGGTCGGCGCGTTCTCTCTGTGCCTGTTGAACACAAGCGTAAAATCAGAGGTATCATCCACGACGAATCTACAACGGGTCGGACTGCCTTCATTGAACCCGAAGCGGCTATTGAAGTCAACAACGATATTTTTGATTTAGACCAAGATGAAAAGCAAGAAATCTATCGCATACTGAGGGATTTGTCGGCTACTCTTCGGCCATACTGTCCGCAATTAGCTGATTATCAAGACATTGTACTTGCTTATGATATTGTTTTAGCGAAAGCCCGTTTGGCTTTTAAGATGAAAGCCTTTATGCCTCAATTGGTCAATGCCGCACATTTTGGCATCCAAAAAGGTCGGCATCCGCTTTTGTATCTTAAAAATAAAGCGGCTGGCAAGGAAACCGTTCCCTTCAATTTGGAGCTATTTAAAGGCAACCGCATCTTGTTGGTGAGTGGGCCAAACGCGGGTGGCAAGTCGGTTTTAATGAAATCTATTGGCTTATTGCAACTGATGTTACAATCGGGTTTGCTTGTTCCAGTGCATGAAATGAGCGAAATGGGCATTTTTGAACACATTTTTGCCCATATTGGCGATGCCCAAAGCCTTGAAGATGACCTTTCGACCTATAGTTCGCATCTCCAAAACATGAAGGCTTTTATGAAACAAGCCAACGAACATACGCTTATTTTGATTGACGAATTTGGTTCTGGCACAGACCCTAAAATTGGCGGTGCCATTGCAGAGGCGATACTGAGGGGTGTCAACGACAAAAAAGTGATGGGTGTGATTACGACGCATTATGGCAATTTGAAAATGTTTGCATACAAAACGCCTGGCATTGTCAACGGCTGCATGAATTTTGATAAAGACAATTTGAAACCGACTTATAAAATGACGATTGGGCGACCGGGTTCTTCTTATGCCTTTGAAATTGCGTCAAGTGTCGGTTTAGATTCAGAAGTTTTGAAATATGCTAAAAAACGCATCGGTGAAAACGAACACTCTGTTGATGAACTTTTGGTGGATTTGCAGAACGAAAAGCAGGAATATGACGATAAATTGAAGGAAATGTCTGAAAAACAGGCACTTCTCGAAAAACTTATCAAGCAATATGATGACCAAATCAAAGACATTGAGTTCCGCCGTAAAAAAATGAAACTCGATGCCAAAGAATTTGAATTGCAAAAAACGGCTCATTCAAATCAGGATTTACAACGTTTGATGAAGGAATTGAAGCAAACCAAAAATTTGGAACAAACCCAGAAATTGGTTCATTCGGTTCGTGAAGAACAACAAAAATTGGCAAACGAAGTGACCCGTTTGAATGAAGATGTTTATCATTCGACCCCCTCAGTACACAAGCCTATTGAAGTGGGTGCGATGGTCAAAATGCGGTCAGGAACAGCTTCTGGTCGTGTTGAAAGTGTTGACAAAAAAGAAGCGATAGTCGTTATGGGTGCTATGCGTATGACTGTGAAAATAAAGGATTTAGTTCCTGTTGGCGAGCCTTTAGTGGTGAATACCTCCTCGTCATCACAACATGACTCAATCACACGTTCTGCTAATTTTGATGCAAAAACTGACTTGCGGGGCTTGTCTATGATTGAGGCTGACCGCATTTTGGAAGCATTTATGGACAATGCCGTGGTGTCAAGTGCCAATACGGTAAGTATCGTTCATGGAAAAGGCAATGGTGTTTTGAGAAAATTGGTGCGTCAAAAATTGAAGGAATATAAGGAAGTCAAAAAAGCTTTTCATCCCGAAAATGCAGAAGGTGGCGACGGGGTGACGATTGTGGAAATGTAAATTAATGTTTGTTAGTTTTACATTTGATTGAGACAAACCTCATAATTAGTTTTTCTTTGTATAATTTTTAAACGAATGTAGTGATAAGTAATATTGAATTCGCCATTTATACTTCAATAGTCAAATACCATCAGAAATTAAAGCAAGTGAAGGATTGCCTTTTATTTACCCAGCATTGATTTGGGCTATAACTTTGTCCTGTTTGTTATTGTTTATTTTTACCATTCTTAGTTTTGCAAAGAAAGAACCGTCGAGCATTTTAAAATGGTTGGGCGGCATTTTAAATGTACTCATTTTCATTCTCTTTGTTTTAATAACGATGATGGCACGCAGTTTTTAAAAGCAAAAAAAGCGGATAAACATGTTTTATCCGCTTTTTTGTCAAAAAATCATTGTCTTTTTCCTCTAATATCACTGTGGGCCTGTGTTTTCAGACCCGTCAGTATCATCAACTTGTGCGACATCTGTATTTGAACCCTAAGCCTGATTCAACGCTTCTTGAACCGCTTTAGCCGCATTAACCCGACCATACCCATATTTTATGGAATGACCACGGGCATCATAATCAGCCGCATCGCCAATTTTATCAGCCGTTTGAATGAGTATTTTCTTAACTTCTTTCGCCGTCAAATTAGGATTTGCTGAAAGAATAAGCGTACAGATGCCCGCAACAAGCGGCGTTGCGCTTGATGTACCACCAAAGTCTTTATACTGTGCACCTCTATCAATGCCATCAAATTGGTAAGCAGTTTCCACATCCCAAGACGCTTTTGCTGCAATGATAACGAAATTACCACCATTTGATGGTGCACAAATAGTGACCTCTGGCCCTGTATTAGAATAGTCAGCGTGTTCGTCCTCGCTCGTGGATGCTGCGACACAAATGACATCTGGATGTTGTCCATAAACATTTAGAGAATCCTCGCCTTCATTTCCAGCAGCGTAACAGATGACACAACCCTTGCCACCGCGACCCTTTTGTACGGCTTTTGAAATAGCATCTTTTTTCTCTTGATTCAATGCAAAAGATTGGTCTGTTGTACCCCATGAACAGCTCACAACATCGGCACCATTGTCAATACAATAATTGAACATTTGTTCTGTAATATCAATGCTGTAACCTGTGCCACTCATCGGCATCAAACGGGCGGCAGGGGCAGAACCACATGAGCCGCCATTATTTGGCGCAATAGCCACACCACAACAAGGCGTTCCATGTGTATAAATCGGATTATTGAACAATGTATCGCCATAAACACCCTCCCATAAAGTCACAGGTTTGACAATTTTATTTTGCAAATCAGGATGCTGAAAGTCAATACCATTGTCGATGACCGCAATGACTAAATTCGGGTTGCCATAGCCGCCCAATAGTTGCCATGCCTCTGTCACTTTCACATCAGCACCTGCTTTCATATGTATATCAGGATTGTCAGGTATCGTTCCTTGATTTTGTAATTGCCACATGTGTTTCCAAAGACGTGCAGTCGGTTCTGCATAACTAAACTTGTCAAGCGGCGCATCAATATCAGGTTCTGCATGAGTAACGGCTTTTAGACCTTGCAATGCAGCAGCACATTTAAGCGGGTTTGACGATTCCGCTGTGACATTTGCCACAACTTTTACAAGGCTACGGCGTGATTTTATGACCAATTTATACTTTGCAAGGATTTCTGCTTGCTGTTTTTCAGTCACGTTGTCACCAAATGTTATGTAGATAGCACCAGTCGGCACAAGTGGCTTGTCGCTGCCTGCTATATGGTAAACGTGTGTGCCAACGGAGACTTCGTCTAAATCCCGAATCCCGTCAAGTTGGTCGGTAAGCCCTCGATGCCCTACTTCTGGCTCAATAGCAAGGATGTTGAAGCCGCCCAAATGGGGATGCAGGACTTCGTTAACAGATTTATCCAATTCTGAAGGAGCATCTAACGAGCGTGTTGCAGTTCTTTGAACCCCGATGTATTTTTTACTTTTTTCGAGTACAACTGTACCGTTTCCGAAGTTTACTTTGATTTTTGTCATTTTCTTTTGTGAATTTTAGAGTAAAAATAGAATGTAAAAAGTTCTCCAAACTTAAAACTTAGTTTCAATAAAATAAGGCAGCATCTTTCGCCATGTATCCCAATCGTGCGGCATATCATAACCCCAAACTTCGAGTTCATTAGGAATCCCTTTCATATTGAGTATGTGGGCAAAACGGCGGCTTGCTTCGGGTGTTTCAAAAGAACCTGAACCTGTCGAAATGAGGATTTTTTTAGCCGCTTTTATGCGTGGTAAAAAATAGTCGTCGTCTAAGCCAGGAATATAATGTTCAGGCGAATTGAAAAAAACATCGTCGTCAAAGTACCCGTCAGTATAACTTGTTAAATCGTAGCAACCACTCATCGCAATCACGCCGTTTATCAAATCAGGGCGTTTCAAAAACAAATTCATCGAATGTAATGCCCCAAAACTGGCACCGCAAGTGATAATTGGCGTATCCTCACTCGTTTTGACACGTATATATGGTAGCACTTCGTTGAACACATAATCGTTGAATTGCTGATGCCGAATCGCTTTATGGCGTGGGTTCATCTGTTGATTCATCCACGACTCCATATTGATGGAGTTGATGCTAAAAACTTTTACTTTTCCTGCATTAATCAAGGGCTCTATGGCTTTTATGAGGTGAAAGCGCTCATATTCAAGGTAGTCCGCCGCAGCCGTAGGTACTAAAAGTAAAGCGAAACCGTAATGCCCATAAGAGGCAATTTCCATGTGTTTGTTAAGGCGTGGGCTATACCAGCCGTCGAGTTCTCTGTGCATAATGGTTATTGATTAATTTATTGATTATTCATTGTCTCCCCTCTGGGGTCGGGGGATGAGTTGTGAAAATCCGATTTTATTTTCAGATAACCAAACGCACGGCTTGTTTTATCAAAATTACTGAGGGGGTGATAAATGACTGACATTTTGTCACGCCTTTTGACAAAAAGGGTTAACTTTGCGGGCTTAAAAAAATACAGAAAGTAGCCATGCTCACCTTTCATCATTCATATTTTATAATTTATATTTAAATATGCTTTACGATAGCAACCCAACAATAGATTTCTTACCCTTAGTAGGTAAAAAAATAGACGAAGACCGTCAAGGAGAAGTTTTGTTTCAAGAATTTGAAGCAGATAATGATGGTTCAAAGAAATTTTACATCGAAAGTTACGGCTGTCAGATGAATTTTTCGGATTCTGAAATCGTCGCTTCGATATTAGCTGATGCCAATTACCGTCCGACACGCATGATGGAAGCGGCTGACTTGATATTGGTCAATACCTGTTCGATTCGTGAAAAAGCGGAAGATACGGTGCGTAAACGTCTGCGTGTGTTTGAAACATCGAAAAAGAAAGGCTCACTCGTAGGCGTTTTGGGCTGTATGGCTGAACGTTTGAAAGCTAAGTTTTTGGAACAAGAGAAACTCGTTGATTTAGTCGTTGGTCCTGATGCCTATCGTGATTTGCCCAACCTCATTGGTGGGGCAGAAGACGGTGAAAAAGGTGTCAACGTCTTTTTGTCGAGAGAAGAAACGTATGCCGATATTGCACCTGTGCGCCTTGATACAAATGGCGTAACCGCTTTCATTTCCATTATGCGTGGCTGTGATAATATGTGTTCATTCTGCGTTGTGCCGTTCACACGTGGACGCGAGCGTTCACGCGACCCCCTCAGTATCGTAGCAGAAGCGAGAGATTTGTATGAAAAAGGCTATCGTGAAGTGACCCTTTTAGGTCAAAATGTGGATTCTTATAAGTGGTCTCCAACTCAAAATGCAAAACTTGACCCACAAAACGCTGAAAATACTGATGGTACATCCCGAGAAAATCGGGAGGGGGTGGTTTTGGATTCAGATATCACCGATAAAGTCAATTTTTCTAATTTATTGGAAATGGTAGCAGCAATTCACCCCGATTTACGCATCCGTTTTTCAACTTCACATCCAAAAGATATTACAGACGAAGTGTTGCATACAATGGCAAAACATGAAAATATTTGCAAATACATCCACTTACCTGTTCAGTCGGGCAATTCACGTATTTTGAAACGCATGAATCGGACGTATGACCGTGAATGGTATATGGATAAAATCAAACGCGTTTATGAAATCATGCCCGATTGTGCGATTTCAAGCGATGTTATTGCTGGTTTTTGCGGTGAAACAGAGGAGGAACATGCAGACACAATCAGCATCATGTCTTTTGCAAATTACTCGATGTCTTATATGTTTGTGTATTCTGAACGCCCAGGTACGCCTGCCGCTAAGAAATATACAGATGATATTCCTGATGAAATAAAAAAACGGCGTTTGAATGAAATCGTTCGTTTGCAAAATCATATTTCATTGGAACACAACAAAAAAGAGATTGGTAAAACATTTAAAGTGTTGATTGAAGGTGATTCTAAAAAATCTGACCAAGAATTTAAAGCCAGAAATTCACAAAACAAAATGCTCGTTTTCCCCAAAATCGAAGGTTTGAAAGCTGGTGATTATTGCTTTGTAAAAGTAAATAGTGTGACGAGTGCGACGTTGATTGGGGAATTGGTATAACCTTTTGTTATTTTATCAAAACTTAAAACAACATACAATTATGGAGGAATTTAATGAACCGCAAGCTCAATATGGGTTTGCACCCAAACAAAAAGAAAGTGAGATAGAACCGACGGAGAAACGCGTTTCTCTTGACGAATATCTTGAAATGATAGCCGACGGTGAACGTCGGTTAGAATATCATGATGGAGAAGTGGTTGATATTCAATCCGCTACGGAGCAACATGGACGGATATGTATGAATTTATCACGATTGGTTGACACATGTCTTCTTGAAAAAGATTGTGATGCTTATGCAGGTGACCGTGAATTATGGGTTGAAGCCTGTCGTAAAATGTTTTATCCTGATCTTATTGTTGTTTGTGACAAACACGATATGAAACAGATGTCAAAACATGTCAAAGCAACCATAAATCCTTCTGTTGTAATTGAAGTTTTATCGGATTCAACAGAGAAATTTGATTTATCAACAAAAATGAGATGTTATAAAACTTTGAAAAGTTTAAAACAAATCATTTTTGTCGCTCAAACAGAGAAATACATTTTATGCCTCAACAGAGACGAGGAAAATGACCGGCTTTGGCTTGATATGGAGTATTTTGAAGATGACGAAAATATCCCTATCGGCAACTGTAATATTTTATTAAAAGACATATACCGTCGTGTTGAATTTAACAATCAACCTGAACGAGCAACCGAAGTATGACCCATTAAAAAATTCACCATTTACCATTTACCATTCACCATTCACCATTAAATATATGAGTTCTAATCTTCAAGCTATAAAACAACGTTTTGGCATCATTGGCACATCAAAATTGCTCGATGCGGCATTAGATACTGCTACGCGAGTGGCAACAACAGATTTGTCGGTTCTGATACAAGGCGAAAGTGGGGTAGGAAAGGAGGCGTTTTCTAAGATAATTCATTCATTATCAAAGCGTAAACACAGTCCTTTTATCGCCATTAACTGCGGAGCTATACCAGAAGGAACTATTAATTCTGAACTGTTTGGACATGAAAAAGGGGCATTTACGGGTGCTGTCAGTGATAGAAAAGGTTATTTTGAAACGGTGAATGGCGGTACTATTTTTCTTGATGAAATAGGTGAATTGCCTTTGGATACACAAGCGATGTTGCTGCGGATTTTGGAAAATGGTGAATTTGTCCGTGTCGGTGCTTCAAAAGTCGAAAAGACAGATGTACGGGTTATTGCTGCCACCAATATTGAATTGGTCCAAGCAGTTCAAAAAGGAAAATTTAGAGAGGATTTGTTTTATCGTTTGTCAACCGTGCCGATAAAAGTACCTGCTTTAAAGGAACGTTCTGAGGATATTTATATGCTTTTCAGGCGTTTTAGCCTTGATTTTGCTGAAAGTCACCGCATGGAGCCGATTCGTTTAGACGAACGTGCACGGCTTCTTTTGGAACGTTATACATGGCCTGGGAATATTCGGGAGTTGAAAAATGTAGCGGAACGATTATCTGTATTGTCGCAAGAAAGGACGATTTCGGCGGAACAACTGATTGACCAATTACCCCATTTGATGGACAGTCGTTTGCCAACGGCAAAAAAAGATGCGAACGGCGAATCAAGTTTTGAGGAAAGAGACATCATGTTTAAGTTTTTGGTGGACATGAAAAATGACCTAAACTACGTCAAAAATGTCATCGCAGAATTGATAAAAAACAACAATTTGACTCCACCTCATTCATTCAGTATGAATAATAATTTAGGTTTACCTGCCCCCTCAGTATCTCGACCAGATTTTGGGCATTTTGAAACAAATAATAACCGTTTTCCGACGACTAATAATGATTATGTTGAGGAAGTTTATACCGATTCAAACCTTGATAGCGCGTCTGTTCGGTCGCATAGTAGTCAACCCATTATCATTCAAAATCCACAATCTAATGCTTATGAAAACAAAGTAGAAGCCGTTGATGCGTCCCTCAATTTAGCTGAAAAAGAAAAAGAAATCATTGTTTTGGCTTTGAAAAAACACCACAATCGGCGCAAAGAAGCGTCTGAGGATTTGGGTATTTCCGAACGTACTTTGTATAGAAAAATAAAAGATTATGGATTGGACTAAATTACTGAGGGAGTATCATTTGAACAAAGCAAAAATAGCACCATTCAAAAAAGCTAAAACAAACGCCATAACGCTCAATGAAATCATCGCAACTGGATAGGTTAAACGGTGTTGCCTAAAAAATTTGGCAACAATAATAGACCCAACAGGTACGGATAAAAATAAAGGTGCGAACAAGCAAATAAGCCAAAAACCG